>CALMOK010000084.1:2917-27159 GCA_937871825.1 uncultured Alphaproteobacteria bacterium | reverse complement strand
GAGCGTGGGCGATTGCTGCCGAGGCCCGGCATGAAGGCGGGCGACGTCGTGCTCGGCCTGCCCTCGTCGGGGCTCCATTCGAACGGCTTCTCGCTCGTGCGCCGGATCGTGGCGCAGACCGGCCTTGCCTGGAGCGACCCGGCGCCCTTCGAGCCGGGCCGCACGCTGGCCGAGGCCCTGCTGACGCCCACGCGCATCTACGTCAAACCTGTGCTGGACATCCTGAAGCGAACCAACGGCATCCTGGCGCTGGCCCACGTCACGGGCGGCGGGTTCCCCGACAATCTCCCGCGCGTGCTGCCCGAGGGGCTCGGCATCTCGCTCGACCTGTCCCGGCTGCGACCGCCACCCGTGTTCGGCTGGCTCGCCAGCACTGGCGGCGTTGCCACCCCCGAGATGCTGCGGACGTTCAACTGCGGCATCGGGCTGATAGCGGTTGTTCAAGCCGATCGCGCCGGGGACATCACTGCGGCCTTCGCCGCAGCGGGCGAAGCGGTCACGGCCATCGGGCACGTGGTCGAGGCCGGCTCGGGACCGCGCGTGACCTACCAGGGAAGCCTCCGGTTTTGACGATGCGACGGCTCCGCACGGCCGTGCTGATCTCGGGCCGGGGCTCGAACATGCAGTCGCTCGTCGCCGATGCCCGCGACCCGGCCCACCCGGCCGAGATCGTGCTGGTGGCCTCGAACGATCCGACCTGCGAGGGACTGAAATGGGCGAGGCAGGAAGGGCTCGCCGTGGCGGGGGTGGACCATCGCATCCACGCCTCGCGCGAGGATTTCGAGCGGGTCCTCAACATCACGCTCGGCATTCACCGAATCGAGCTGGTCTGCCTCGCCGGGTTCATGCGCCTCCTGACGCCCTGGTTCGTGAAAGCCTGGGCGGGGCGACTGATCAACATTCACCCGGCCTTGCTGCCGAGTTTCCGGGGGCTGCACACCCACGCCCGCGCGCTCGCCGAGGGGGTGAAGATCCACGGCTGCACGGTTCACTACGTGGTTCCCGCCATGGACGAGGGGCCGATCATCGCCCAGGCGGCCTTGCCGGTGCGCGACGACGACACGCCGGACAGTCTCGCCACGCGGGTGCTCTCGCTTGAACACAAGCTCTACCCGCACGCCCTCCGGCTCGTGGCGGGGGGCGGCGTCCGGGTCCAGGAAAATCGCACCATCACGGGGCGTGACGGGCGCGAGCAGGAGACCTTCATCGTGCCACCGCTCGATTGAGCGGGCACCACCCGCGCCGGTCTAGCCACCGGAGGCTGGCTGGCGTTACCCGAGGTCGACCGTTTCAGGTTTCGATCGAAATCACTCGTCAGCAGGATGGTGCGGCGTGCCGAAACGCTCGTTCAACACCACGGCACTCCAGCCCAGCCCGACAACAACGGCCGGGAGAACCAGAAAGGCAAAAATCTGCAATGGGGTCATGGCCGCAGGCTCCGCAAAACACGCCTCGCCAATCAATGTCGTGCAACGGCGGCCGAAAGCCAAACGAACGCCGCGACGGCAGCGACATGGATCGAGATCGACGACCCGCCGACGGTGTAGATGGCGACCGCGATGGGCGCGAGGACGCCCACCGTGAATGAGGACGTCGCAGCCGTGTTCAGCGCGTTGGCGAGCAGTTTGGTCTGCTCGTTGTGGACCTGATCCAACGACGGTCGGGCCGGGTCAGCCGACGATCTCGTTGCCGGCGAAGAACTGCGCGATCTCCTGGGCGGCGGTCTCGGGAGCGTCCGATCCGTGGGCGGAATTCTCACCCATCGAGAGGGCGAACTCCTTGCGGATCGTGCCGGCGTCGGCCTTTTCGGGGTTGGTCGCCCCCATCACTTCGCGATACTTCGCGATGGCGTTCTCGCCTTGAAGCACCTGCACCACCACAGGGGCAGCCGTCATCATCTCGACGAGTTCGCCGAAGAACGGCCGCTCCTTGTGGACGCCGTAGAACTTCTCGGCCTGGGCGCGCGTCATGTGGATGCGCTTCTGCGCCACGATCCGGAGGCCCGCCGCCTCGATCACCGCGTTGACCTTGCCGGTCAGGTTGCGGCGCGTCACGTCGGGCTTCAGAATGGAAAAGGTGTGTTCAATCGCCATGGCGCGGGGTCTTTCACTACATTGAAGAAAACGCGCGGCTTATACCACCGGTCGTCAGGTGAGCAATGCGCGACAGCAACAACCGGAGAGCGACTGTGATGCCACTGGAGAACCGGTTTCAGGGTGAAGTGGCACGGACCAGGGTCCGCAAAGTCCTCCTGGACGAGTGGGATCCAATTGGCATTCGTAATATTCCTGAATGCGTGGACGAGTACGACAGCTATGTGGATCAGGTGCTTGCCATCGCAACCAGCAAACTTCCTGACGGAGGCCTGATCGCGGATCACTTGATGATCATTGTGACCGAGGTGATGAAGATTCAGGACGGACCGGAACTTCGCGCACGAAGTCGTCACGTTGCGGAATTGCTGATTGGCTCGCCTCTGCCCTTACCCTAGCAGAGCGAGAAAGCGTGGACGGCTCTTGCATCACAGCATTCGAATCGCCACAAGCTCCAGCCATGCTGCACATCAACGACCTCACCTTTCGGCTCGGGCCGCGCATCCTGTTCGACCATGCGAGCGCGGCCTTGCCCGAGTCGGCGCGCATCGGCTTCGTGGGGCGGAACGGAACGGGCAAGACGACGCTGTTCCGGATGATCTCGGACGAGCTGCACCCGGAAGGCGGCAGCCTGTCGCTGCCCCGCCACGTGCGGCTCGGGCGCGTCGAGCAGGAGGCGCCGGGCGGCCCGACCAAGATGGTCGATTTCGTGCTGAGCGCCGATACCGAGCGCGCGGCCCTGATGGTCGAGGCCGAAACCGCGACCGACCCCACCCGCATCGCCGACATCCAGACCCGGCTCGTCGATATCGAGGCCCATGCAGCCCCGGCGCGCGCCGCCTCCATCCTGTCCGGGCTCGGGTTCGACAAGGCGGCGCAGGACCGCGCCTTGTCGGAGTTTTCGGGCGGCTGGCGCATGCGCGTGGCGCTCGCCGCCGTGCTGTTCGCCCGGCCCGACCTTCTGCTGCTGGACGAGCCCACCAACTACCTCGACCTTGAAGGCACCTTGTGGCTGATCGACTATCTGTCGACCTACCCGGCCACCATCCTGGTCATCAGCCATGACCGCGACCTGCTCGACGCCGTGTGCGACCACATCCTGCATCTCGATGGAGCCAAGCTGACGCTCTGGAAGGGCAATTACGCGAGCTTCGAGCGCCAGCGCCGCGAGCAACAGGCCATCCAACTCAAGCACAAGAAGAAGCAGGACGAGCAGCGCAAGCACCTGCAGTCGTTCGTGGACCGTTTCAGGGCTTCAGCCACCAAGGCCAAGCAGGCGCAGTCGCGCATCAAGATGCTGGCCCGGATGGAGCCAATCTCCGCCATGGTCGACAGCCAGGTGTTGCCCTTCCACCTGCCCTCGCCCGAAAAGCCGCTGAGCCCCCCGATCGTCGCCATGGACGGGGCGAGCGTCGGTTATGGCGATCGCACCATCCTGTCCCGCCTCAGCCTCAATATTTCGAACGACGACCGCATCGGCCTGCTTGGCTCCAACGGCAACGGCAAGTCGACCTTCGCCAAATTCGTTGCCAATCGCATCGAGGCGATGGCCGGCACGGTGCGGCGCTCCTCCAAGCTCAAGGTCGGCTTCTTCGCCCAGCATCAGGTGGAAGAACTCGACGAGGCGATGACGCCCTACGCCTGCGTCGCCGAGCGGCTGCGCGACGGCACCGAATCCAAGATCCGGGCGCGCTGCGCCCAGCTCGGGTTTCCCAACGTCAAGGCCGACACGGCTGTGGCGCAGTTGTCGGGCGGCGAGAAGGCCCGGCTGATGATGGGCCTCGCCACCTTCGACGCCCCGCACCTGCTCATCCTCGACGAGCCGACCAACCATCTCGACATCGACAGCCGCGCCGCCCTGATCGAGGCCATCAACGAGTTCGACGGCGCCATCATCATCATCGCGCATGATCGCTACCTGATCGAGGCTTGCGCCGACCGGTTGTGGATCGTCGACAAGGGAACCGTCCAGGCCTTCGACGGCGACATGGACGAGTACAAGGCGTTGGTGCTGGAGCGCGCCGGCGGGGCCAAGCGCACGGCGCGCAAGTCCGACCGGGATACCAACGTCACGGTTCTGCCCACCGCGGCGCCGAAAAAGCCGGGCCGCAGCCACATCCCGCTCCGCAGACAGATCGAGGCCATCGAGGAGAAGATGGGCAAGTTCCAGGGGTTGATCGGCCGCATCGACGCGGCCCTCGCCAACCCCGAAATCTTTCAGCGCGACAAGGGCCGGGCGGCGACCCTGGCCCAGCAGCGGCGGGAACTCGAAAAGGCACTGACGGCCGCCGAAGAAGAATGGCTGATGCTGACCTCTGAAAGCGAAGCCGCCCAATAGGGCGGCAACGTCCACGGATCACAACGGAACAGGAGGTCGGCTCTGCCACGGCGTCTCCGCGGCCCCGTCGCGCTCACGGTGGCGCAAGCCCGGCGGATCTGGCTCCGGGCCCAATGCCTCGACGAGCCTGCCCCTTTTGGTGGCGGACCCGAGGCGACGCCCATGGCGATCCGGCACCTCGGCTACGTGCAGATCGACACCATCAACGTCATCGAACGCTGCCACCACCATATCCTTTGGACACGAATCCCCGATTACCGGCGCAAGCACCTGCACCAGGCCCAGAGCGTCGACAAGCGGGTTTTCGAATATTGGACCCATGCCCTGTCCTATGTGCCGGCAGAGGACCTGCGCTTTTTCCTGCCCGCGATGAGGCGGCACCGGGACGCTCCGAAGGACTGGTTCGGCACCGTCACGCCCGAGGAGTTGCGCAAGGTCTTGACGCGCATTCGCGATGACGGCCCGCTGACGATCCGCGATATCGAGGACGATGTCCTGGTCGACAAGGACCATCCCTGGGCCAGTCGGAAGCCATCCAAACGGGCGCTGCAGCGGGCCTTCTACACCGGCGACCTTACGATCAGCGCCCGGTCGGGCATGCTGAAGACCTATGAACTCACCGCCCGCCACTTCGGCTGGACCAAACCGCCCCGACCGGCCACCGCCAGACAGGTCACCGATTACCTCGTCGGCCGGGCTCTGCGGTCGCAGGGCCTCGTCAGCCTCGATTCGATCTGCCACCTCGAACCCCGGCGCAAACCCGAGGTCCGCGCGGCGATCGAGGCAAGGGTCGGTGCCGGGCGGCTTCTTCCCGTGACGATCGAAGGTTGCGCCAAAATCGAGCATTGGGCCGAGCCACAGGCCATCGACGACCTGCCGCATCGGCCTGAGGAGGCCGTACACCTTCTGTCACCCTTTGACCCGCTGGTGATCCAGCGCAAAAGGCTCAGGCTGTTTTTCGGCTATGAACACCGGTTCGAGGCCTATGTGCCCCGGGACAAGCGGCTGCTGGGCTACTTCGCCCTTCCGGTCCTGCTCGGCGACGAGATCGTCGCTGCCATCGACCTCAAGGCCGACCGCGAAAAAGGGGCGCTGCTGGTGCAGCAATGGAGTTGGGTCGGCAAGGGCTCGCCCGTCCACAAGGCGCCGATTGAGGAGGCGCTGGACCGTTTCGCGGCCTTTCAGCTCCAAGCGCCGGACTGACTTTCGGGAGGGGCTGCCCCAAGCCAGCGGCTGCCTCGAACAAGAATTCTTCAGGCGCCGATCATGCCGACGAGGTCGGCGATCGAATACGGCTTGTGGATCAACATGAAGCCATGGCTTCCTTCCTCAGCCAGCACATGGCTGTAACCGCTGGCGAGGGTGACGGGCAGATCCGGCCAGCGACGTCGAATTTCTCGCCCGAGGTCGATCCCGCTGAGGCCCGGCATCACGACGTCCGAGAAGACGATGTCGAACTCGCCATGCCGGTCCTGCAGGATGTCCAGCGCCGCCCGGGCGTTCGTCGCCCAGGTCACGGCCTGGCCCAGCTCGGTCAACAGGCTCAAGGCGAACTCGCCCACCGTGATGTTGTCCTCGACCAGCAATATGCTTTTGGTTCTGATGTCCGGTGGCTCTTCGACGGACGGTTTCTCGTCGGCCACGGCGACCGCTCGCACGCGCGGAAGGTAGAGCGTGAACGTGCTTCCCTGCCCGACGACGCTGTCGACATCGATGTCGCCGCCGGACTGCTTGGCGAAACCATAGACCTGGCTGAGGCCGAGTCCCGTGCCCTTGTTGACCTCCTTGGTGGTGAAGAACGGCTCGAAAATCCGCGTCATGGTGCCGGGTTCGATCCCCGTCCCGCTATCCCTCACCGAAACGGCGACGAATTCGCCCTGTGCGGCCGCATGTCCACGGATGGCGGGCATACCCGGAATCTTGCGGGTGGCGATGGTGATCGTTCCTCCCGAGGGCATCGCGTCACGGGCGTTGATCACCATGTTGAGGATCGCCGTCTCGAACTGGTTCGGGTCTGCCTGGAGAGAGGCCGCGCCCGCCTCCGTCACCTCGACCCGGACGTCGATCGCGGGGCCGACCGTGGTGCCGATGATCTTCTGAAGATCCTTGACCCGCGCTCCGGCGTCGAACCCTTCGGGCCGAAGAGGCTGGCGCCGCGAAAAGGCCAGGAGCTGCCCGGTAAGCAGGGCCGCCCGGTCCGCCGTTTCGGCGATCGCCTCGACGTAGCGGGCGCGCTTTTCGTCCGAGAGCCCAGGCTTGCGCAGGAGTTCCGCCGATCCCCGGATCACCGTCAGCAGGTTGTTGAAATCGTGGGCGACCCCTCCCGTCAGGCGGCCGATCGCCTCCATCTTCTGACCTTGCAGCAAGGCCACCTGGGCTTGTTCGACCTTTTCCTGCGCCCTCAGCCGCTCGGTGATGTCGCGCGTGATCTTGGCGAACCCCAACAGGGTGCCGCGCTCGTCGTAGATGGGATCGATGAGCACGCTCGCCCAGAAGCGTGTTCCGTTCTTGCGAACGCGCCAAGCCTCCCTCTCGTATTTGCCCTGGTGAAGCGCCGTCTGCAGGGCACGGGCCGGCTCGCCGGAAGCTTGGTCCTCCACGGTGTAGAAGCGGGAAAAGTGCTGTCCCACGATCTCGGTGGCGACATAGCCCTTGATCGCCGCCGCTCCGGCGTTCCAGTTCGTGATGTGCCCCTGCGGGTCGAGCATGTACATGGCGTAGTCGCGCACGCCCTCGACGAGAAGGCGGAAGCGCTGCTCGCTTTCGAAAAGGGCCTGCCGCGCGTCGCGCTGGTGCGTGATATCGCGCGTGACTTTGGCGAACCCGATCAACTCGCCCGAACTCCCGACAATCGAGTCGATCAGCACGCTTGTCCAGAAGTGGGAGCCGTCCTTCCGAACCCGCCACCCTTCGGCTTCGAACTTGCCCTCCTCCAACGCGGTCCTTAGCGCCCGCTGCGGCAAGCCGGACGCGCGGTCCTCTTCGGTGTAGAAGCGGGAAAAATGCTGTCCGACGATCTCGTCGGCCATGTAGCCCTTGAAGCGTTCCGCGCCCGCGTTCCAACTTCTGACGATGCCGTCGGCGTCGAGCAGGTAGACGGCGTAGTCCTTGAGGCCCTCGACGAGGAGCTGGAACCGACGCTCGCCGGCCAGTTCATTCACCGGGTCGGCGCTGTTTGGGCGGCTTTCTGGCATGAGTTGGAATACCGGTTCTTCAGGTCGAACGGACTTGCATCGAACAAAAACCTACCACTTGCGTCCTGGGTTCGTTGAAGATGGACCGGCGCGTCGCGCGGCTCAAGCCCGCTTTTCCCACCCGCCGTCCTCGCCCTGCTGCCAATAGGATACCGTGTGACCGGCGGCTTTGAGCGCCGACCATTGTTCTCGCGCCGCCGTCACCGCCGCCGCATCGCCACCGTCGAACAGCAGGATGGCACGTTCGTAGACGGCCTCCGGGCTGTCCAGGATGGGGGTGGCCCGCGCGCCGTCGACGAACAGGCGAACCGCCGCCTCATTCGGGTTTTCCGGACCGTCCGTCAGGTAGACAGGTTGCGTTTCCGGCTCGCCGTCGCGCGCCGTGCCGTGCGGCAGGAAGCTTCCCTCGTCATAGGTCCAGAGCGCCAGGTCGAGCGCTTCGACCCGCTCGGGTCCGCCCGCCTGCACCACGGCCCGCCATCCGCGCTTGAGCGAGCGCTGCAGCAAGATGGGGAGCACCTGCTGCAGGGTTTGCGTTTCGAGGTGATAGAACCAGACGTCCGTCACGAGGCTTGCCGCGCCCGCCTCACTCGTAGTGGTCGGCGACCAGCCGATCGAGCAGGCGCACGCCCCAGCCCGACCCCCAGCTTTGGTTGGTTTCGTCGTGCGGCGATCCCATGCCGGTGCCGGCGATGTCGAGGTGGGCCCACGGCGTGTCGTTGACGAAACGCTGCAGGAATTGGGCGGCCGTGATGGAGCCGCCGTGCCGTCCACCGGTGTTCTTGACGTCGGCGAACTTGCTGTCGATCAGCTTGTCATAGGCCGGGCCGACCGGGAGCCGCCAAACCTTCTCGCCCGTTTGCGTGCCGGCCGCGAACAGCCGCTCGCTCAACTCGTCGTTGTTGGAAAACAGCCCCGCATATTCGTGCGCCAGGGCCACGATGATGGCCCCCGTCAGCGTCGCGAGGTCGATCATGAACACGGGCTTGTACTTGTCCTGCACGTACCAGAGGAGGTCCGCCAGCACGAGGCGGCCTTCGGCGTCCGTGTTGATGATCTCGATCGTCTGGCCCGACAGGGACGTGACGATGTCGCCCGGCCGCTGGGCGTTGCCGTCCGGCATGTTCTCGACCAGGCCGATGGCCGCCACCACGTTCACCTTGGCGTTGCGGGCCGCCAGCGCGTGCATCAGGCCCGCCACGCAGGCCGCGCCCGCCATGTCGCCCTTCATGTCTTCCATCCCGGCCGCCGGCTTGATGGAAATGCCGCCGGAATCGAAACACACCCCCTTGCCCACGAAGGCGATCGGCTTGGCGTCGGCGTCCGCGGCTCCGTTCCAGCGCATGATGGCGACGCGGCTCTGGTGCTCGGCGCCCTGCCCCACCGCTACCAGCGCCCGCATGCCGATCTTTTCCAGCGCGGCTTCGTCCAGCACTTCGACGTCGACGCCGAGCTTCTGCAACTCGGTCACCCGCCTGGCGAATTCCACCGGGAACAGGACGTTCGGGGGCTCGTTGACAAGCGTGCGGGCGAAGTCGACGCCTTCCGACAAAGCGTCGCGCCGCCCGCCCGCGAGTTGCGCGCCGCCGACATCGGCCACGGCGATCCGCACCGACACGGGCGCCTCGCCTTCACCGTCATCCTTCTTCTTGGTCTTGTACCTGTCGAACCGATAGGCGCGGAGCTTGAGGCCGAGCATGAAGTCGGCCGCCTGCTCGTTCGAGGCATCCGGCACGTCAAAGATCACCGTGACGGGCGCCGCCTGTTTCAGCTTGCCCATCACGAACCCGCCCAGGGTGAGGAAGGCATTGGGTTGCGGCTTTTCGGCATGGAGGCCGACGACGAGCAGCCGGTCGGCCGCCACGCCCGCCGGCGCGATAAGGTCGAGAACCGTGGCGGACTTGCCCTTGAAGCGGGCGATCGCGGCCGCGTCCTTCACGGTGCCAAGCGCGGCTTCGAGGAAATGCGTGCTCGCGCCGCCGAGCGCGACGTCTTGCCCGGCGAACACCACCACGGTTCCGCGTGTTCCAGGGCCGGGCGCCCCGCCTTCGCGCGCCGTTGGAGCGATCTGATCGAAAGGCACGAACTCGCTTGAAACGAAACTGGACATGCTGCTCTCTTCGAAGGAAGCCGGATCAGTTGCATCGGTATCACATTCCCGGTCTCGATTGGGAAGCGCGCCACATCGACCCGATGATCCACCGCTAAACGGGACCACCGCCGTATTTATGACGCGCTTGCCGCGCTAACCCTTGGCGCCAAGCTTAGCCTTGAGGCTGGCCGATGGCGGGCTCGTCGCCAAGCGTCCAGCCGCCGGTGTTTCGCGTTTTGGAGTTTCGGGGAAATGCCCGAACGGTGCTGAACCTGATCGGACGTTACATCTTCCGGACCACGGCCGTGGCCTTCGTGGCGGCGCTCGGGGTGTTGACGGCCGTGATCTGGCTGACGCAGGCGCTCCGCGAGGTCAACCTCCTGACCCTGAAAGGGCAGACCGCGCTGATTTTCCTGTCCATAACCGGGCTCGCCATTCCATCCCTCGTGATGATCATCGCGCCGATCGCCCTCTTCATCGCGATCGTCTACGTCCTCCACCGGCTGAACGGCGACAGCGAGTTGGTGGTCATGAGTGCGGCCGGGCTGTCGCCCTTGCGGCTGCTTCGCCCCTTCGCCGCGCTCACGATCGGCACGGCGGCCCTTGTCGGCATCATGTCGCTCTACGCGGTGCCGGCCGGTTTCCACGCGTTGCGGGACCTCGTCACCAAGGTCCAGACCGACTTCATCACCCACATCATCCGCGAGGGCGCGTTCACGACCCTCGAACAAAGCTTCGTGTTTCACTACCGCGAGCGTGGACCGAACGGTTCGCTGCTGGGCATCTTCATCCAGGACAGGCGCGACCCCGACCACGTCGCCACCTACCTTGCCGAAAGCGGCAGCACCCAGCAGTCGGGCGATGAATCCTATCTCGTGCTGCGCAAGGGAAGCTTCCAGCGGGACGAGCCGAAGTCGGCGAACGCGACCTTCGTGGCCTTCGACTCCTACAAGATCGACCTGACGCAGTTCGGCGGCAATGCCGGGGTGGTACCCTACCGGCCACGCGAACGCTCAACGGCCGAACTGCTCCACCTCGACGCCAAGGACCCCTACATCGCCTCGCAGTTGGGCCGTTTCCGGGCGGAACTTCACGACCGGATCGCCAACCCGCTATATGCGCTGACCTTCGGCATGATCGCGCTCGCGGCCCTGGCGCAGCCGCAAACCACCCGCCAGGCCCGCGGTGGCAGGATCCTGTGGGCGATCCTGGTGGTGCTGTTGGTCAGGGTGGCGGGTTTTGGTGCCTCGAGCCTGGTGGTCAAACAGCCTGCGGCCGTTCTCCTGGTCTACGCGATCCCCCTTGTTGGCCTGGCGGCGGCCGCCGCGTGGATGTTCAGGTCCATCCGCGTCGGGCGTTCTCCCCGCGCGAGCTTGGTGCGGTCATGAAGATTGGCGGCACCCTGACGCGCTACTTCGCCCTGACCTTCGCCCGGGCGGTCGCCTTCGTCTTCATGGGCATGTTCCTGCTCATCTACCTGATCGACTTCGTTGAACTGCTGCGGCGGGCGGGCGACATCCGCACGGCCTCCGTTTCACTGGTGGCCTTCCTGTCGCTGCTCCGCGTTCCCGCCGTATCCGAACAGGTGCTGCCCTTCGCGGTGCTGTTCGGCAGCATGTACGCCTTCATCACGCTGACAAGAAAACTTGAGCTGGTGGTCGCGCGCGCCGCCGGCATGTCGGTTTGGCAGTTCATGGCGCCCCCCGTCGCGGTCGCGGTCCTCGTCGGCCTGGTGATGACGGGCATCTACAACCCGGTTTCCGCATTGGCGAAGAAGCATGCCGACGAGCTCGAAGTGGCGCTGTTCACGTCCGCGACGGGAGCCAGCGACAAGGAATTCTGGTTGCGGCAGCGCAGCCTCGACGGGCAGGCGATCATCCGGGCCGACCATGCCGCTGACGGCGGCACGAGCCTCTCCGGTGTCACGGCTTTCGTGTTCGAGCCGGATGGATCGTTCCAGGAGCGGGTGATCGCCAAGGCGGCGCATCTCGAACCGGGGTACTGGGCCTTCTCCGACGCACGGGTTCTGTCCCCCGAGGAGGAGCCGCGCGACGCTGCCAGCTACCTGCTCGCCACCAACCTGACGGGCGACCAGGTCTCGCAATCTTTCGCGACCCCGGAAAGCGTGCCGTTCTGGGCCCTGCCGGATGTTCAACGGAAGACCGAGCAGGCCGGCCTTGATGCCACAGCCTACCGGCTGCGCTATCAGGCGCTCCTGGCGCGCCCTCTGCTGCTGGTCGCCATGGTTCTTATCGCGGCATCGTTTTCCTTAAGATTTTTCCGCTTTGGTGGAGTGGCCAAAATGGTAACGGGTGGCGTCGCGTCCGGCTTCGTGCTTTACGTCGCGACGACACTGATCGGCGACCTGGGAGGCGCAGGGCTCCTGAGCCCACTCATGGCGGCATGGACGCCCGCAGTCGTTGGAAGCATGTTGGGCACGCTCGTTCTTTTGAACCAGGAGGACGGTTGATGGCGCGGCCCGGCGGCGCGCCGCGATCGCGTGACGGTCTCTGGCGCAATCCGGCAGGGCTCGCGAGCCTTCTCCTCGTCTGGCTAGCTCTGGTTGGCCCGGTCCAGGCCGCCTCGCCGTCACCCGCCGTTGCCCCGGCCGCGACCCAACCTCCCGCGAAGGCCGACCGCCTCGTCGTGCAAGCCCGCCAACTGACCTACGATCACGACAAGAACGTTGTGAAGGCGGAAGGAAACGTGCAGCTCTACTACCAGGGCCGCATTCTGGAAGCCGACAGGGTCAGCTACGACCGCACCGCCAACCGGGTCTACGCCGAAGGTAACGCCAAGCTGACGGAGGCCGATGGCACGGTGGCCTATGGCGACCGCTTCGACCTGACGGACGACTTCAAGAGCGGCTTCATCGACAGCCTCAGCGCCGTCACCAAGGACAAGACCTATTTCACCTCACCGCGCGGCGAGCGCAGCGCGGGCGAAACCTCCGAATTCGACAAGGGAACCTACACGGCCTGCGAGCCTTGCCGAGAGCATCCGGAGCGGCCGCCACTATGGCAGATCAAGGCCGTCAAGATCATCCACAACAAATTGGAGAAGATGATCTACTTCGAGGACGCGAGCTTCGAGTTCCTTGGCGTCCCGATCGCCTACTTCCCCTACCTGTCGAGTCCCGACCCGAGCGTGACCCGCAAGAGCGGCTTCCTGGCTCCCGGCTACGTCTATGAGAGCCGCCTGGGATTCGGAGCGTCGGTCCCCTACTTCTTCAATCTCGCGCCGAACTACGACCTGACCGTCACGCCGACCTTTCTGTCCCGGCAGGGGGTGCTCGGGCAAGTCGAGTGGCGCCAGCGCATGGTCAACGGCTTCTATAACATCAGGGCGACCGGTATCGACCAGCTCGATCCCGGCGCGTTCGAACAGCAGCCTTACGGCACCGGACGGCGCGAGTTGCGCGGCTCCGTCGAGACAAGCGGCAAATTCTTCATCAACGAACAATGGAAATACGGCTGGGACCTGTCGCTGTTCAGCGACAAGTACTTCTTCCAGAACTATCGCATCCGCAGTGAAAGCCTGACGTCCGACTACATCAGGGAGTCGATCTCCACCGCCTACCTCACGGGACAGGGCGACCGATCCTATTTCGACCTGCGCGGCTACCGCATCGTCGGTCTTTCGGAATATGATTTTTCCAAGCAGCAGCCGCTCGTGCTCCCGGTGCTCGACTACAACCGCACGATCGCCGTCGATCCGGCGCAGAGCTACGGGATCGGCGGCGAGGTGAAGATCGACGTCAACTTCACGGCCCTGTCGCGCACGGCCGCCGACTATCAGTCGACCGGCGTGCGGCTGCTCGACAAGGCCTTTTCGCTCTATGACGTTTGCCCGACGTCGTTGTCACCCAACCCGGCCCTGCCGAACTTCAAGCCACCCAACTGCTTCATCCGCGGCGTCGGCGGCAGCTACGAGCGCGCCTCCACCAACATCTCGTGGCAGCGCAAGTTCATCGACCCCTTCGGCGAGGTTTGGACCCCCTTCGCCTTCGTGCGCCTCGACGCGTCCTGGCTGGCCCTCAACGAGAGCAGCACCTACTCCTTCACGAGCGCGGGCGGCTTCTCGCAGATTTCCAACGCCGACCAGAGCAACTTCTTTGGCAGCAGGAACAGTTCCGGCTACGGGCGCGCCTTGCCGGGGATCGGCCTCGAATATCGCTACCCGTTCATCACCTCGACGGGCTGGGCGACCCACCTCCTCGAGCCGATCGCCCAGGTGATCGTGCGACCGAACGAAGCCCACGCGGGCGACCTGCCGAACGAGGATGCCCAGAGCCTCGTGTTCGACGACACCAACCTGTTCGAGTGGAACAAGTTCTCGGGCTATGACCGGACCGAAGGGGGCGTGCGGCTCAACGCCGGCGCCCAGTACACCATGACGTTCCAGTCCGGCATGTCGGTCAACGCCCTGCTCGGGCAATCCTTCCAGCTCGCAGGATTGAATTCCTACCGGGTGGAGGACGTCGCCAACGTCAGCGCGGGTTCGGGATTGGAAACCAACACGTCGGATTACGTGGGCAGGGTGGCTGTCAACGCCGGTTCCAACCTGTCCTTCATCGCGCGCAGCCGCTTCAGCGAGAAGGATTTCACGCCCGAATCGATCGACCTGATCGGCAACGGCAACTTCGGGCCCTTGGCGGGCTCCGTCCAATACTCGCGTTACGCGGCCCAGACGCTGATCGGCTACCCCTACCGGCGCGAGGGTGTCCTGTTCACCGGCAAATACGATTTCCTCGACCACTACTTCGTCAAGGGAACGGCGACGCTGGACCTCAATCCCTACAAATACGACCTCGCCACGGGGCTCTACGACCTCAAGCTCGGCAGTCCGGCCGTGTCGGTGCTCGGCCTCGGCCTCGGCTATGACGACGAATGCACGACGGTCAGCGTCAACTATTCGCGCAGCTACACCGATTCCGCCGGCGTCCGCGGCCTCGACCAGACCGTGCTGCTGCAACTCACCTTGCGGACCTTGGCGCAGGCCAAGATCAAGACCGGCCTGGGAACCGAGACCGTGCAGGACGGCATCTACAAATAAGCGAGTCGGGTGGACCTCGACGGGCCCTGAATTCCCGATGTGGCATTCTGCCTGTTTTTGCCTCGACGGCGCCATCGTTCGATGGCAGGCCTTTCATGCAGAACAGCAACACGGAACAACACGGGCCATGACAAGCACGCGGTTCGAACGATTTCTGAAAGGGACTTTGCCGGCAGCCTTCGCCCTTGGGCTCTGCTTGAGCGGCCTAGCCACCCCGGTGGCGGCGCAGTCCGTGGCGGTGGTGGTCAATGGCGACCCGATCACGAGCGCCGACATCGACGAGCACATGAAGTACCTGCGGGTCATCAAGAAGCCGGCGACCCGCAACGACGCGATCGAGGACCTGATCGGGGACCGGATCAAGTTGCGGCAGGCCAGTCGCGTCGGCCTCGACGCCAGCGACAGCGAACTAACGCAGGCGCTGAACCGCGTCGCCACGTCGGCCAGGATGACGGTGCCGGTTCTGTCGAGCGCGTTTCAAAACGCCAAGGTAAGCGCGGAACTCATCCGTTTTCACCTGCGCGCCCTCGCGGCCTGGAATACCTATGTTCGTGTCCGCAACAAGGCTTTGAACGTGAGCGAGGCGGAGGTCGACGCGGCTCTCGCCAGGGATGCCAATCGGGTCAAGGACGCAGCCGATTACACATTGCAGCAGATCGTCTTCGTGGTTCCCGCGGGATCCGGCCCGGGCGTTTACGAGCAGCGCATGCGCGACGCCCAGGCGCTTCGCAGCCGCTTCACGGATTGCAGCACCGGCCTGCCTTTGGCGCGCGCCCTGCCCGAAGTCGGCGTGAAGCCACCGGTGACCCGGGTCGCCGGCGCCCTATCGTCGGGCACCCGAACGGTGCTCGACCAGACCCCGAAAGGCCGGCTGACCCCGCCAGAAAGGTCGGCGACCGGCATCGAGATGCTTGCGGTCTGCGGCAAGGAAGACGACGGCGACCGCACCACGGTGCGCGAGAACGTTCAGGCGGACCTCGTGGCCGAGCGGCTGTCAAAGATGGCGGAGACTATGTATCAGGACCTCCGCAAGAAGGCCGTGATCGAGCGGCACTGACCCGTGACGCGACTTCCCCTGGTTTTGACGCAGGGCGACCCTTCCGGCGTCGGACCCGACATCACGCTCGTGGCCTGGATGCGGCGCACCCCGGCAACCCCGCCGTTCTATGTGGTTGCCGACGCGGATCTGCTGCGCCGGCGCGCAAGCCGGCTCGGGCTCGCGGCACGCGTCGTCGAAACGAGTCCCGCCGAAGCCGTGTCGGTGTTCGGCGACGGCCTGCCGGTCGTGCCCTTGCGCGGGCCAGTTGAGGGAGAGCCGGGCACCCCGTCGGTGAAGGACGCCGCTGCCACGCTTCAATCGATCGAGGTCGCCGTCCGGCACGTCAGGCAAGGGCTAGCCGGCGGCGTCGTGACCAATCCAATCGCCAAACACGTGCTGTACCAGGCCGGTTTCACCCACCCCGGCCATACCGAGTTCCTCGGCGTCCTCGCCGAACGGCTTTGGCACATCGCGCCCTCGCCCCGTCCCGTCATGATGCTGTGGTGCGAGGACCTCGCCGTCGTTCCGGTCACGGTCCACATTCCCTTGCGGGACGTCCCGGTCGCCCTGACGGCGGCGCTGCTACACGAGACGGCGACGATCGTGGCGGCGGACCTCAGGCGTCGCTTCGGCATCGCCCGTCCCAGGCTGGCCTGCGCGGGGCTCAACCCTCACGCGGGGGAAAGCGGCAGCATGGGGCGTGACGAGATCGACCTGATCGGTCCGGCCCTGGAACGGCTGCGGCACGACGGCATCGAGATTTCCGGGCCGCATCCGGCCGATACCCTGTTCACGGCGGCGGCGCGATCCCGCTACGACGCCGCGCTGGCCATGTATCACGATCAGGCCCTGATCCCGATCAAGACACTGGCCTTCGACGAAGCGGTGAACGTCACCCTGGGGCTGCCGTTCGTTCGGACCTCGCCCGATCATGGCACGGCGTTCGATATCGCGGGCACTGGTGCCGCCAGGCCAACCAGCCTGCTCGCCGCGATCGGCCTCGCGGCACGCTTGACGGCGAACACCGATCCTCGCCAAACGTCCGGCCCCCCTTGAGCGGGGGCGAGGACGCCGCCCCGAAGGCGGCCGACGGCCTGCCGCCCCTTCGCGAGGTCGTCAAAGCGCACGGGCTCGACGCCCGGAAGTCGCTCGGCCAGAACTTCCTTTTCGACCTCAACCTGACGGGCCGCATCGCCCGCGCGGCTGGCCCGCTCGCTGGCGTGACGGTGCTGGAGGTCGGGCCTGGGCCGGGCGGTTTGACGCGTGCGTTGCTGGCGGCGGGCGCCGGACGGGTGATCGCCATCGAGAAGGACGAGCGGTGCTTTGCCGCCCTCGCCGAGATCGGCGCCCACTACCCGGGGCGGCTCGATGTGCTGGCGGCCGACGCGCTGACTCTCGATGGGGGTGACCTGGCGCAAAAGGGGGCGAGCGCCGGAAAGCTGCGTGTTGCCGCGAACCTGCCCTATAACGTCGGGACGGCCCTGCTCACGCAATGGCTCGAAACCGATCCCTGGCCGCCATGGTTCGACAGGCTGGTCCTGATGTTTCAGCGCGAAGTCGCCGAACGGATCGTGGCTGACACGTCCGATCGCGCCAACTACGGGCGGCTTGGTGTGCTGTGCGGATGGCGGACGCAGGCCCGCATCCTGTTCGACGTGCCGCCACAAGCCTTCACCCCGCAGCCTAAGGTGTTGTCCTCGATGGTCGAACTCGTGCCCCGAATTGAACCCCTGCCCTGTTCGGGGCGGCACCTTTCGGCCGTCACGCAGGCGGCCTTCGGCCAGCGGCGCAAGATGCTGCGCCAGTCCCTGAAGGCCTTGTCGGCGGCGGGGCGCCCGATCGAGGTGCCGGCGCTCTTGGAGGAAGCTGAACTCGACGGGTCACGCCGCGCCGAAGAAATCGATGTTCCGGGTTTCGTGCAACTCGCGCGGGCTTTCGAGCGATTGGGCGGATGAGCGAAAGCTACTCGGCCAGGAGATCGCCCACAAAGGCCGAAACGCTATTCTCGCGCCTGAACCGCTTAAGTCGTTCGGCTGCCAGAATATCGAGAATGTCGGTGAAGATCTTCTGCAGGTCGTCGTTGATCAGCACGTAGTCGTACATCGTCCACCGGGAGATTTCCGTGCGTGAGTTGGCAAGGCGGCGCTCGATCACCTCCGGCCCATCCTCCGCCCGCCGTTCCAGGCGCGCCCTCAATTCGCGCATGGATGGAGGAAGGATGAAGATCGTGACGACGTCCTGGGGGGCTTTGCTCCGCACCTGCTGGGTGCCCTGGTAGTCGATGTCGAACAGCACGTCGCGGCCCGTCGCGATCACCTGCTCGACGGGCCCGCGCGGCGTACCGTAGCAGTTGCCGTGGACCTCGGCTGACTCCAGGAGTTCGTTGCGCTCCCGCATGGCCTCGAACCGGTCTGGCGCGATGAAGTGGTAGTGGATGCCGTCCGCCTCGCTCGAGCGTCGCTCCCGCGTGGTCACGGAAACCGAGAGGGTCAGGTCGCATTCCTTCTTCTGGAGCAGCATCCGCGTCAACGTCGTCTTGCCGGCGCCGGAGGGCGACGACAGGATCAGCATCAAGCCGCGGCGCTTGAGGATGGGAGGATGGCGCTGGCCGGTCGACATGGAACTCATTCCAAATTTTGCACCTGTTCGCGAAACTGCTCAATCTGTTGCCGAAGGTCGAGGCCGATCGCGGTTAACGCGGCGTCGTTGGATTTCGCGCAAAGCGTGCTGGCCTCGCGAGCCAATTCCTGGGCGAGGAAGTCGAGCTTTCGGCCGACGACCCCACCCGACGCCAAGAGCGCCGACACCAACCCGCAATGGATGCGCAGTCGATCGAGTTCTTCACGGATGTCGGCCCGCGTCGCCAGCAGGATCGCTTCCTGATGCAGGCGGGCCGGATCGAGGGCCGGCTGCTGTCCGACCAAGGCCGCCACCGCGCGCTGCAGGCGTTCGGCCACCGCCGCCGGGCTGCGACCCGGCGCGTGATCGGCGGCCTCAACCAGCATCTGGATGCGTTCGACGTGGCCGACCAGCAGCAAACCAAGCTCCTTTCCCTCGGCGGCCCGGGCGGCCGTGAGGTCTCGCAAGGCCTCGTCCAGCAGGGAAAGTGCGGCGTGATCGAGCTTGTCTCGGGAGCCAGGCTCTTCCACCGCTTCCGTTATGTCCAGCACGCCGCGAACGCCGAGCAGCCCGTCAACCGTGGCGGGGCCGACCGGCGAGCCCGGCGGAACGGCCGCCGCGATCGCCTCAACCAGCGAGCGCAGCAGCGCGCCATCGAGCCGAACGCTTGCAGGCTGGGCTGGGCGCTGCACCGTGAGCGTCGCCTGGCAGGTGCCACGACCGAGCGCGGCGCCGATGCGGGCCCGGTAGGCGGCCTCATGACCGTCGAACCCATTCGGCAATCGCAGGCGAACGTCGAGCCCCTTGGCGTTGACGGTTTTGAGTTCCCAGGCGAGCTGGCCTTGTCCGGTGGAAGCGGTGACCCGCGAAAACCCGGTCATGCTGGCCAGCGTCGTCATGCTTCGCCCATCCTTCGGCTGTTTTCCGGCATCAGCGACGCGGGGAAGCCAGCGGCAGCACGGGCGGCAAGGGCTTGATGATCGGCACTGTCTTTCCCGAGTTCAGGTCGTAGCTCCGATCCCGCAGCGGATCGAAACTGGTGCCTTCCGAAGCATCGACAATCCGGGCCCGGCCGAACTGGCGGGCGTTCGGGTCGGACAGCGCCGGCCCGCCCTCCGCGCGGCTTGTGGGTAATTCCCCAGCGGACGGTTGAAGTCCATAGGCCAGCGCCCGCGCCTTCTGATCGGCAATCTGCTGCGGGGACACCGGGAAGGTGGCGTACGATCCGGATGGGCTGGCCGCGCCTTGGGCAGGACCGATCTCGGCGTAGGCTTCGCCGCCATCCACGCCCGCATCGTCCGGACCGGGTTTGGTTTTCACGCCCGCGACCTCGATATCGAGCTCGTCGAAGTCGCTCGTGGACGTGTAGCCGGGCGCGCCCTTTCCGCTGGGCCGGGGGTTGCTGAACGGGATGGAGGTGCTATTGAACCCCAACAACGGGAAGGCCGCGATGCGGGATGGCGATGGTGGCCCGTTGCTCGAACCCGTTGACGCGAAGCCGCCGATTGCCCCGAACAGCGTGTCCGGGCCGGCGTCCCCGCGTTGCCCTGGGGCGGGCGTCGGCCCTGGAACGACCGGCTTTTCGGCGTCCGGCGCAACCTTGTCCTTGGCGTCCTTTTCCAATTGGCGCCAACGCAACACGTTCGCGCGATGCTGATCAAGATTGTCCGCAAAGGCATGGCCGCCCGTGCCATCCGCCACGAAATACAGGTCCTTGGTGCGGGACGGGTTGGCGACCGCCTCAAGGGCCGCCTTCCCGGGATTGGCAATCGGTCCGGGCGGCAAGCCGGTGACCGCGTAGGTGTTGTAGGGCGTTTTCTGCTCGAGCTCGCTTTTCAGGATGCCGCGACCCAGGGTGCCTTTGCCGCCGACGAGGCCGTAGACCACCGTCGGATCCGATTGCAGCGGCATGTTCCGGGTGAGGCGATTGACGAACACGCCCGCAACGCGGGGCCGCTCGTCGGCGCGCCCGGTTTCCTTCTCGACGATGGAAGCGAGCTTCACCAAATCGTACGGCGAGCGGATCGGCGTGTCGGCCGAACGCCGCGCCCAGATTTCGCCCAACGTGCTCTTCTGCTCGTTCGCCATCGTGCGGAGCAGTTGGTTGCGATCCGTGTTGCGCGCGAACTTGTAGGTGTCGGGCATCAGGGTTCCCTCCCTGGGGATCTCCTTGATGTCGCCCGCCAGGACGTCGTCCTCCCGCAGCCTGTCGATCACCTGCTGGGTGGTCAGCCCTTCCGGAATGGTGATGGAATGCAGGACCTGTTTGCCCGACACCAAAGTGTCGATCACGTCTTCCAGACTCGCCGATTGCTTGAAGAGGTACTCGCCGGACCTTGCCTTGCTTTGCCGCAGTCGAAGGACGGCCTTCATCAGCCAGGGGCTCTCGATGACACCTTCGGTTGCGAGTTGGTCGGCCATCTCGAAGCTCTCGGTGTAGGGCTTGATGGTCACCATCTTGTCGGCGGCAAGCGGGCCCGGGGCGCGCATGCGCTGCATCCCCAGCGACCAGACCACCACGAGGGCGATCGCCGCGATGCCCACGAACGACAGGATGCCGCTGGCGATCGCGACGATGGGCCTGCGCCGTTCGCGGCGGAGCGCGGCGGGCGGTTGGGGCACGTTGTCGGGCTGCAAGGCCTCGTTCGGGCTTCGCAGCGAGCGACGGCCTCCGAACAGGCTGCGTCGCCCATCCGACGGCGGGTTGGACGCGTCGTCGGGAGGAGTGTCTTTGGATTTGCCGACCATGGTCAGGACCGTTGTTGCGGGCGAGGCGCCCCGCGCCAACCTACGGGTTTTGACCCCCGGTGGAAATGCGTTCGGGTCCCGATCGGCGCAAGACTTGTGGGCCGTGCCATTCGGGTTCGCACCGAAGAGACGTGGCGGCCCGGGATTTCACGCCGCCACCGCTTTCAGGATCAGGGAAGCGTTGGTGCCGCCGAATCCGAACGAGTTCGACAGCACGTGGGTGATCGGCCGGGGTCGCGCTTCATGCGGAACAAGATCGATGGCGGTGCTCAACGAGGGATTGTCAAGGTTCAGCGTCGGCGGGGCGACTTGATCGCGGATGGCCAGCACCGAAAAGATCGCCTCGACGGCCCCGGCCGCCCCGAGCAGGTGACCCGTCGCCGATTTGGTTGACGACATGGCAACCTTGGAGGCGGCGTTGCCGAGCAGGCGCTCGACGGCCCTGAGTTCGATCTCGTCGCCAAGCGGCGTGGATGTGCCATGGGCGTTGATGTAGTCGATGTCGGACGCCATCAGCCCGGCGCGCTTCAGCGCGGCCGACATGCAGCGGAACGCGCCATCCCCGTCGTCGGCGGGCGCCGTGATGTGGTGGGCATCGCCGGACATGCCGTAGCCGACGACCTCGGCATAGATCCTCGCCCCGCGTGCCTGGGCGTGCTCGTAGCTTTCGAGGACAACGCAGCCGGCGCCCTCCCCCATCAGAAAGCCATCGCGGTCGCGGTCGTAGGGGCGTGACGCGGCGGTTGGGCGATCGTTGAAGCCCGTCGTGAGGGCACGGCAGGCTGAGAACCCCGCGTAGGAAAGGCGGTTGACGGCGGATTCCGTGCCGCCCGCCACCATGACCTCGGCGTCACCGAATTGAATGATGCGCGCCGCGTCGCCAATGGCGTGGGCGCCGGTCGAGCAGGCCGTCACGACCGCATGGTTGGGACCTTTGAGCCCGTGGCGGATCGAAACATAGCCGCCCGCGAGGTTGATGAGTCGACCCGGAATGAAAAACGGCGAAATGCGGCGGGGGCCTTTTTCGGCCAACAGCACGGCGCCGTCGTTGATGCCGCCCAGGCCGCCGATCCCCGAGCCGATCATCACGCCGGTCTCGATCTGGTCCTCATGGCGGGTGGGATGCCATCGCGCGTCCGTGAGCGCCTGGCCGGCTGCGCCCATCGCGAAAACGATGAAATCGTCGACCTTGCGCTGTTCCTTCGGCTCCATCCAGGTCGATGGATCAAAGGTGCCACCGGTCCCATCGCCCCTCGGAACCGTGCAGCCGATCTTGCAGGGCAGGTCCGACACGTCGAACGTATCGATCGCCCTCGCCCCGCTGCGTCCCGCAAGCATCCCCTGCCAGGACGTTTCGACATCGCCGCCCAGCGGCGAAACCATGCCCAGCCCCGTGATGACGACGCGCCTTAAAGCATCCACCAGATCAAACCCCGGACTTCGCCGCTCAAGAGGCGGCGGCGCACGTCCGCCTTGGTCTCGGACGATTGTCGCCGCGCCGAAATCGGGCCAGCCTCACCCGCGATCAACCGGACCCCGGCCCCCGTGTCAGGCCTTTTTGTTCTTCTCCAGGAAGCGAACGGCGTCGCCAACCGTGACGATGGTTTCGGCCGCGTCATCCGGGATTTCGACGCCGAATTCCTCCTCGAACGCCATCACGAGTTCAACGGTGTCCAGCGAGTCCGCGCCGAGATCATCAATGAAATTGGCATTGTCGACGACCTTCTCGGGCTCGACGCCAAGGTGCTCGACCACGATCTTCTTCACCCGCTCGTCGACATCGCTCATTTCAAAAATCCTTGTTCAACCAATGTTCGCCCTGCCCCATCGGAAGGATGATGGGAAGGCCTCGCCCCCTCGCCGTGAACCAAGATCGATCCGTCGACCTCAGGCACCGCAAGAACCCCGTCTGCCAGGATCGCGTTCCCGGCTTTCAAACACCACTCGTCCGCTCGACGCAAGAGCGGGTGCTAACACATCCAAAAGGTGAATGCGAGAGTGGCGCAACGCAAATTAACCCTGTGTGAAAAGCGGTAAACTGTTCATATCATTACCATTCCACCATTGACGTGGAGAGTCTGTCCCGTGACGTAGGCGGCTTCCCGGCTTGCCAGAAAGACCACGGCCGAAGCGATGTCGCTTCCCTGTCCCAACCGTCCGGCCGGAACGGAGGCGAGAATCGCGGTCTTCTGCTTGTCGTTCAGGGCGTCGGTCATCGGGCTTTCGATGAAGCCTGGCGCCACGCAGTTCACCGTGATGTCGCGCGTGGCGACTTCGGCCGCCAGGGCCTTCGACATGCCGATCATGCCGGCCTTGGATGCCGCGTAATTGCTTTGGCCGGCGTTTCCGGTGACGCCCACCACCGAAGTGATGCCGATGATGCGGCCGAAACGCCGGCGCATCATCCCCTTCAGGGCGGCACGCGCGAGGTAAAATCCCGCCGTCAGGTTGACGTCGAGCACGAGTTGCCAGTCCTCGTCCTTCATCCGCACCGAAAGGTTGTCGCGCGTCAGGCCGGCATTGTTGACCAGGATGTCAATCGGCCCGGCGGCTTCCTCGGCGCGGGCAACCAGCGTCTTGACGCTTTCCGCGTCGGACAGGTCGCAAGGAACTGAAAAGCTCCGTTCGCCCAGTTCCGCGAGGAGCGCGTCAAGCGCGTCGACCCGCGTGCCTGACGCCACGACGGTGGTGCCCTGCCCATGCAACGCCTTGCTGATCGCCTGCCCCAACCCGCCGCTGGCCCCGGTGACCAGCGCTATCTTCCCGTCGAGATCGAACATGGGTTTCCTTGGCGAGATCAGGGGGCCGGTTCGGCCGACAAGAAGGTTTCGACGTCGGCGACTGTGGCAATCGCCTTGGTTCGGGCGCCGCCCGATACGCGCTTCACGAGGCCGCTCAGCACCGATCCGGCGCCGATCTCGCGGAACTCGTCCACGCCGGCCACCACCATGGCGCTCACGCACTCGCGCCACCGCACCGTGCCGCTGATCTGCGCCACGAGGGAAGCGCGGATCGCATCCGCGTCCACGAGCGGCGTGGCGTCGCGGTTCGCCATCAGTGGCAA
>CALMOK010000084.1:0-2907 GCA_937871825.1 uncultured Alphaproteobacteria bacterium | reverse complement strand
GGCGGACGCAAGGCCACGGAGGCGAGCGCGTCAGCCATGACGGCTTCCGCCGGCCGCATCAGGGCGCAGTGGAAAGGAGCCGACACGTTGAGCATGACGGCTCGCTTGACGCCACGGGCCTTGGCGAGGTCAACCGCTCGCACGATGGCCTCGGCATGGCCTGACAGCACGATCTGGCCTCCCCCGTTGTCGTTGGCGACGTCGCAAACCTGGCCGGCCGCCGCTTCCGCGGCAATCGCCCTCGCGGCGTCGAGATCCGTTCCCAGAAGCGCCGCCATCGCGCCATCCCCCACCGGGACGGCGCGCTGCATCGCCTCGCCGCGTAGGCGAAGAAGGCGCGCGGCATCGGCGAGCGCGAGGCTGCCCGCCGCCGCCAACGCCGAATATTCGCCCAGCGAATGACCGGCCACGAAGGCCGCGTCCCGTCCAAGGTCGAGCCCCGCACGCCGCTCCAGCACGCGAACCACCGCCAGGCTCGTCGCCATCAGGGCGGGCTGCGTATTGGCGGTACGCCGAAGTTCGGGTTCGGGCCCGTCGAAGATCACCCGGGACAAGGGCTCGCCAAGGGCCTCGTCGACCTCGTCGAACACCGCCTGGGCTTCGGGAAACCGCTCGGCGAGGTCGCGGCCCATGCCGACGGTCTGCGATCCCTGGCCGGGGAAGATGAAAGCTGTTGTCATGGGGGCCGAGCTTGTGATCAGGCGTGGTTATGGGCGAGCGGAGTGCCACCCGGCGCGCGCGGATGTCAAGACGACCGGCCTTTCGGACGGCGACACGAAGAAACCGAAGGCTGGCCAGTCGAAGGAGGCCGGCGACACTTGCGCCGGATCGTCATCTCTGTCATCTCCGGCGCTCGCAGCGTCCCGGCCGGGGGCTGAACGGAAGCCTTTGTCGCGCTTCGGCGTCACATAAGGAGGGTTTTAAACCCGTCTTCCCGTGTTCCCGCCTTCGAATGAATCCGATCGGGCCTTTCCGGGCTCGAAGGGCTCCGCGCCGGGGCGAGCGTGAAACAGAAAGGCAAGCCGTTATGGCTCTTTACGAGCACGTGTACATGGCTCGTCAGGATGTGACCGCCCAGCAGGTGGAAGCGCTGACCGAGCAACTCAAAGGCATCATTGAAGCCAATGGAGGAAAGATCGCCAAGGTGGAATATTGGGGCGTGAAGTCCCTGGCCTACCGGATCAAGAAAAATCGCAAGGCGCACTTCACCCTGATGAACATCGACGCGCCGGCCGCCGCCGTGGCCGAAATGGAACGTCAGATGCGCATCAACGAAGACGTTCTACGCATTCTCACCCTGCGGGTTGACGAGCACGAGGAAGGCCAGTCGGCCATGCTGCGCAAGCGCGACGACGCCGACCGCGACGATCGGGGCGAGCGCGGCGAACGTCGCGGCGGTGGCGGCCGCTTCGATCGGGGTGATCGTCCCGACCGTGGCGACCGTCCCGATCGTGGTCCGCGTCCCCCGCGAGCGCAAGACGGCTTCCAGGCCGCAGGAGAATTGTGATGGCAACAGCGCCCCGCCGCCCCTTTTTCCGCCGTCGCAAGACCTGCCCGTTTTCCGGCCCGAACGCGCCGAAGATCGACTACAAGGATACGCGTCTCCTGTCCCGCTACATTTCCGAGCGCGGCAAGATCGTGCCTTCGCGCATCACCGCCGTTTCGGCGAAGAAGCAGCGCGAGTTGGCCACCGCCATCAAGCGGGCCCGCTTCCTCGGCATTCTTCCCTATATGATCCGCTAAGCCATCGCGGATTGAAGAGTGGTGAACCGGCGAAATCTTCGCTGGTCATCCGGAACCGGCCGTTCGGGACTGTTCCCGAGCGACATGTTGGGGCTGCGGATTAGTTATTCGCCGCCCCTAACCCCTCGATTGAGGCGGGACAGCGCGGCCATGAAAATCACCCCCGTTACGGCGATCGGCGCCGGCTTGGCTTCGGCTCTGCTCTTCGTGGTTTCCGCCAAGGGAACGACGGCCGCCCTTCTGGCCTGTTTGACAGCCCTGCCGATCATGATCGCCGGGCTGGGGTTCGGACACTTGTCGGGCCTGGTGGGCGCATTGATCGGTGCTGGCGCCATCACGGTGACGCTTGGGCCGGTTCTCGGTGGCTTCTTCGCCCTGTGTTTCGCGCTTCCGGCTTGGTGGCTGTCCTATCTCGCCCTCCTGGCGCGTCCAGCCGAGACGATGCCAGGTCTGCCCGCCGGTGCCGCGTCGGCTGTGACCTGGTACCCGATTGGCCGGTTGGTCGCCTGGGCTGCGGCCTCGGCCAGCCTCGCCGTCGTGGCCATTGGATTGGTCATCGTGACGCGTTTCGGCAGTTATGACGTCGCCATGCAGGCCTTGTCGCGCCATTTCGCCATCCTGCTCACCTACCCAGCCCGGCAGGCCAACGTGGATGCTTCGGAGTTGGCCGGGCTCGTCGTCCGGCTGCTTCCGCCAACGACCGCGGCGATGACGGCGGCGATACTGCTGGTCAATCTTTGGCTGGGCGGCCGGATCAGCGAAGTTTCGCAGCGGCTGACCCGGCCCTGGCCGAACGTGCCGGACGGCTTCAGCCTGCCACGACCAGCTGCGGCGGTGGTGCTCCTGGGCCTGCTGCCCCTCGTGAAGGACGGCGCCGTCGCGAGCGCCGGAGCTACGGTGGCGGCGGCCTTCGCGATGGCGTTCGCCCTGCAGGGTTTGGCAGCCGCCCACGTGCTGACGCGCGGGTTCCGCGGGCGTGGCATGATCCTTACCACCATCTATCTCGTGACGGTCGTGGCCATGCCCTGGCCGCTCGTCGCTCTCACGCTTCTCGGCCTCGTCGATTGCCTGTTCTCACTCAGGTTCCGCCGTCCGCCGACGTCGACCCCCAAACCAACCACCGGAGAACAACCATGGAAGTGACCTTGCTCGAACGCGTCGCCC
>CALMOK010000083.1 GCA_937871825.1 uncultured Alphaproteobacteria bacterium | reverse complement strand
GGCCGATATCGCTACCTGCACCCCTGACGAGGCGCCGGATATCCTTTACGCCAACGCTTCCCTGCAATGGGTCGCCAACC
Source organism: uncultured Alphaproteobacteria bacterium (assembly GCA_937871825.1). Taxonomy (GTDB): domain Bacteria; phylum Pseudomonadota; class Alphaproteobacteria; order Rhizobiales; family Beijerinckiaceae; genus Lichenihabitans. The sequence continues at coordinate 10,279 of CALMOK010000083.1, read as the reverse complement.
ATCGCGTCGTCCTGCCTCGGCTGTTCGGGACGCTGAAGCCCGGTGGGGTTTTAGCGGTCCAGATGCCCGACAACCGAGACGAGCCGTCCCATCAACTCATGCGGGAGGTCGCGAGCCTTCCGGCTTTCGCGAGGTGGATCGATCCAGCGGCAAGCCAGCGGGTCGCGGTCTTGCCCCTGAACTCCTATTACGACCTGCTCGCCCCGCTGGCCGAAAGGATGGATCTTTGGCGGACGACCTACCACCATCCCATGGGATCGGCCGGCGATATCGTGGTCTGGCTGCGGAGCACCGGGCTTCGGCCTTTCCTGGACGGATTGCCCGAAACCGAATGGGCCGCCTTCCTCCAGGCTTACGAAACTCGCCTCGAACAAGCCTATCCCGAGCGGTCCAATGGACGGCGCCTGCTTGCCTTTCCTCGCCTCTTCTTTGTCGCGAAACGGCCCGCGTTTGCCAGCTTGAGTTAGCTCGACTTCCCGTCCTTCTGAGCCTCGGCGGTCTTGGTGCTGTAATCGTCCTGCCGGTCGGTCAGGGTTTCTCCGGAATCGGGCTTGCCCTTTCGCGGCGCACTCGTCTTGGACAATGGCGCGTCAGCGCCAGGCTGGTTCGGGGTCGGATGGCCGGCTGGTTTCTTGTTTTCGGTCATGGGGGTTCCTCCAGAATGCCAGGGGCAATGCCTCGACCGCCTGTCTCGTTCCCGTCGCAAGCCGCTGATGGCTTCGCACCTCCATGGTGACCGCCGCTCGACAACGGCCATCGAGCGGGGAATAAGGACGTGTCCACAATGGGAAGGCATTCATGGCCACCGGTACCCAGGATTACATCGGCGATCCGCGCAACGATCATGTGCTGGTCTCGGTCGACGGCGAACTCCTGCCGCGCGACAAGGCCGTGGTGTCGGTGTTCGACGCCGGCTTCGTGCTCGGCGACGGTGTTTGGGAAGGGTTGCGGCTGATCGAGGGTAAGATCGCCTTTCTTCACGCCCACCTCGACCGCCTATACGATGGCGCTAAGATGCTGATGATCGACATCGGTCTTAGTCGGGAGGCGCTGGTTGCCCGGTTGTTCGACTGCCTCGACGGGAACGGCATGCAGGACGGCGTCCATATCCGCCTGATGGTCACGCGCGGCCGCAAAAGATCGCCCTACCAGGACCCTCGCCTGACCATCGGGGCCGCCACGGTGGTGATCATCCCGGAATGGAAGCTGCCGCGACCGGAGCTTTACGCCCGGGGAATCAGCCTGTTCACCACTCATGTCCGCCGGACGGGACCCGCCGACCAGGACCCCAAGCTGAACTCGCATTCCAAGCTGAACGACATCCTGGCCTGCATCCAGGCCGCCAATGCCGGCGCCGACGAGGCCTTGATGCTCGATGACCGCGGCTTCGTGGCGACCTGCAACTCGACTCACTTCTTCATCGTCCGTAACGGGGAAGTGTGGACGTCGGGCGGCGGCTTCTGCCTGCGCGGTATCACGCGCGACGCGGTGCTGCGGGCGGGGCGGCGCGGCGGGCTGCCGGTCGCCGAGCGGGACTTCTCGCTGTTCGACGTGTATGCCGCCGACGAGGCTTTCGTGACGGGCACCTTCGCGGGCCTCACTCCCGTGTCGGTGGTCGACGGGCGCGCGATGCCGGTGCTTGGCGACGAAAGGGATGCGTCCGGACCGCTGACGCGTCGTTTGCGCGACCTTTATTTCGAGATCCGCGCCGAAGATGCCCGGGGCAGGGGAGCGGACGCGTGACCGGCGAGCCGGCGGTGCGCATCGCCATGTGGTCCGGGCCCCGCAATATTTCCACCGCCATGATGCGGAGCTTCGAGAACCGGGCCGACGCGAGCGTGAGTGACGAGCCCTTCTACGCCGCCTACCTGGCGGCGACGGGATACCGACACCCCATGAACGAGGCCATCCTGGCCGCGCAACCGACGGATTCGGACGCTGTCGCCTGCTTCGTGGTCGGGCCAGTGCCGGACGGCCGGCGCGTGTGGTATCAAAAGCACATGACGCATCACATGCTCCCGGATTTTGGCCGGGACTGGATCGATCGGGTCACCAATGCCTTCCTGCTGCGGGCGCCCGAGGCCGTGCTGGCGTCCTACGTCGAGAAGCGCGGGTCGGTGACGCTGGAGGAGATCGGGCTACCCCAGCAGGTCGCCCTGTTCGACCGCGTCGCCGATCGCCTGGGTCGTGCCCCGCCGGTGATCGAGGCGCAGGATGTTTTGGGCGACCCACGGGCGACGTTGAAGGTGCTTTGTGAGGGCTGCGCGATCCCGTTCGAAGAGGCCATGCTGTCCTGGCCGGCGGGACGGCGCCCCTCGGACGGCGTTTGGGGACCGGCCTGGTACGACAAGGTGGAGCGATCAACCGGCTTCGCCCCCGTGCGGGACGAAGTCTCCTTCGAGGCGCTCGACGATCGGTTGAAGCCGATCGCCGAGGCCGCGCGGCCTTTCTATGAAAAACTGCTGCGCCACAGAACCTCGCTGCGATCGTCAGATCCGGCCTGACCACCACGTGTCGTGATTCGGCACCTCGCCGTTCAAGCGCGAGCCATGCGGGCCAATTTGAAGGGTTCCAACTCCGCCCGGGCCGGCTCCGACCGCTCGGCCTTGTCGCGGCTGTCCACGTTTTCGGCCTTCCGGCACTCTTCGAGGGCGGCTTCGAGATGGGCCCGCGCTTCCTCGATCTGGCCCTGCAGTTCGTCCGCCGAACGCTTGAGGTTGTCGCGCCGGACAACGGCGGCGCGCGCATAGGTCGGATAGGCGAAATGCGATGGGTCGGAAATGCCCGACCGCTGTTCCTCGGTGGCGATCTCGCGATCGAGGTCCGATGCCATGCGGCCGAAATCGGCGATCATGGCCTCAATCTGGGCGACGCGACGCCGCCTTTCCTCGACCTGAAAGCGCTTCAACCTGAGCAGGTGATCCCGCGACTTCATATACGCGAACTCCAACGACGCGAGGGAACCCCATGCCGCTTTGCGGCCGGGGTCGGTAATCCGCGAGACGAGGAAACTATCGCCGATGATAGTTGCGTGTTCCTTACCCCCATGCCTAAAAGCGAGGAGGGTGGCATGCTGGTTTGAGTCGGCCGCAAGGTTGCATCAAGGCCAAGTCGTGTTGGGTCGGCGGTCTTGAAAGGCGGCTGACGCGTTCTCCTCGACGTTCCGTTCGCGTGTGCGATTCGATTGGGATGAAGGGCGTCCAGTTCGCCGCGTACCGTCCCGGACACTTTTCAGCATTGGGCAGTGGGCTCGATTGTTGTTTGAACACAGCGTTTTGGAGGCAATCCCTTAATGACACGCTCGAAGGCCTTAACGATGGTAACTTTCATTAACCATTCGAAGCTAGGGTTTGAGAACTGCCAGATATTGGCGACGGCCTTTTCGCCCAGCAATGTTTTTGAGAGTGCGTCTCGAGAACGGAGCCGCAGCCAGGTCAATCAAGGCTAGGGTGGGGATTTCACATGCGCGTTCTATTGATCGAAGATGACGGCGCTACGGCACAAAGCATCGAGCTGATGCTGAAATCCGAGAACTTCAACGTTTACACCACCGATCTCGGCGAGGAAGGGATCGATCTCGGCAAGCTTTATGATTACGACATCATCCTGCTTGACCTCAATCTTCCCGACATGTCGGGCTACGAGGTGTTGCGGACGTTGCGCGTGGCCAAGGTCAAGACGCCCATCCTGATCCTGTCCGGCCTTGCCGGCATCGAGGACAAGGTGAAGGGACTCGGCTTCGGCGCCGACGACTACCTCACCAAACCTTTCCACAAGGACGAACTCGTGGCGCGCATCCACGCGATCGTGCGTCGCTCCAAGGGACATGCCCAGTCGGTCATCACGACCGGTGACCTCATCGTCAACCTCGACCAGAAAACCGTGGAAGTGTCGGGCTCGCGCGTTCACCTGACCGGCAAGGAATACCAGATGCTGGAGCTCCTTTCGCTCCGCAAAGGGACGACGCTCACCAAGGAAATGTTCCTCAACCACCTTTACGGCGGGATGGACGAACCCGAACTCAAGATCATCGACGTGTTCATCTGTAAGCTGCGCAAGAAGCTCGCCAACGCCAGCCACGGCCGCAATTTCATCGAGACCGTTTGGGGACGGGGATACGTGCTGCGTGAGCCGAACGAGGCCGAAGAGCGGATCACGGCTTGAATCCCGGTCGCGGGAGGAAGAGCGTCCCTTCCCCTGCGGTTTAGTTCAAAAATGGTGGCGGGCAAACGACAGGTCTGGCCCGTCAAGTAAACTGGAAACCGAACGGCAGGCCACCGCGGTTCGCCATTTACGAAGGTTGATCGACAGACGCCCGCGCGTGGCGCCTCGCTTAGATCAGGCCGAGTTCCTCGAACTTGCTTCGTACGATGTCTCGGTCGAACGGCTTCATGATGAAGTTGTCCGCGCCCGCGTGCATCGCCCGCGCGATATGGGCGACATCGTTCTCCGTGGTGCAGAGGACAACCTTGGGCTTTCGTCCGCCGGGCATTTTACGCAATTCGCGCACAAAGGCGAAGCCATCCATCACCGGCATGTTCCAGTCGAGCAGGATGACGTCTGGCATCGTGGCGGCGCAAGCCTCGATCGCCTGCTGGCCGTCGACAGCTTCCGAGGCGTCGAGCTGCATGCCTTCGAAGATGCGACGCGCGACCTTTCGAATGACCGCCGAATCGTCGACGACAAGCGCATGTGTCATGTTGCGGTCTCCACGGGGTCGTTCAGGCCGCTTACCCCGCTGACGAGCATCCCCGCATAACATTAAAGAGCCTTGAAGCGACCCGGGTCACCACGGGTCGCTTCGCGTCGTCAACAACCGGCCAGCACGATCACAGATCGATGATTGCGCTGGCCGCGGGATCGTTCACCGCTGCTGCCACGTCGGGCGCGTTCCCCATGTCTGACCCTTGCCCGACCGGCCTGGCCGTGGCTTTGACCGTGACGGTGTCGCCCTCGATCGCCAAGGTGACGCCATAGCCGATCTGGCGCGCCACTAGCCCCGTGAAATACGGCTGAATGGCATGGGCGTCGATCGTTCCGCCCTCCGGCTTACCGTCCAGCAAAGCCGCCAAGGCGTGGTTGACGCGCGGGTTGGTGCCCTTGATGGTCAATCGGATTTCGGCATCCTCGGCAGCCGCGATCGGCTCGACGCGGATAACACCGCCGCGCGGGATCGTGCCCGCCCCGATGATGCAAAGGTTCAGGATCAACTTGACCTTGTTCTTCGGCATCAGGGCGCGCACGGGCAGCCATTCCAGCTTGACCTTGTCGTCACCGAACAGACCGCGTGTCACGTTCTCGGCATCGCCGCTGTCGATCGAAGCACCCGCCGAGCCCGCCGCCCCGAAGGCCAGCCGGCAGAACTGAAGCTTCGCCGAAGCCGTGTTGGCGCTCTTCTTGATCAAGTCGAGGGCAAAGGCGCGCGTTTCAGCGTCGTTGTCCTCGTCCAGCACTTCGAGGCCGTTCACGATCGCGCCGACCGGGCTGATCACGTCGTGACAGACTTTCGAGCAGAGAAGGGCGGCCAAATCGAGGGAATCGAGCGCAAAGACCGTCATTGAAGCTTCCGAACACAGGCGTTTTACGCCACAACAGGGGAGGGAACGCTTCGCCCGCGGCGCAACCTGCGCGGATCATCGCCGAATCGGGATTTGCGACCCACGGGGCTTTTTGATATCGCATAGGCGGAGGCTTTGAAAGCCGCGCTGCCCGCCCTTCTCGAACAGTTGGCGGGCGTGGCGTCGAAACGCCTCGACGGCTCCAGCGCGGCCGCCGCGCCCATTTGCCCATGCGCCGGGTCTTGATCTAAGGACATGCACTTGGTCACTGATGGTCGTGCGAGCGGATCGGGCGCGGACGCCGATGGCGAACGATTTCGTTTGGCGGACGCCTTCGCCCAGTTGAGCCTCGAAGCCGCGATGGCCATCATGGAGATCTACTCGACCCGGGGCTGTTCGTACCGCACCAAGGCGGATGCCAGCCCGGTCAGCGAGGCGGACGAAAAGGCCGAAGCCATTATTCTTGAAGGTCTCGGTCGGTGCGCCCCGGGCATTCCGATCCTGGCCGAGGAAGCTGCGTCGCGCGGGATCAGGCCGGCGCTCGACGGCCGCTTCATCCTGGTCGACCCGCTCGACGGCACCAAGGAATTCATCAGCGGCAACGGCGAGTTCACCGTCAACATCGCCCTGATCGAGGCCGGCCAGCCGACGGTCGGCGTGGTCTATGCCCCCGTCCTGGGACGATTGTGGATGGCGGCGGGCGACCGGGCCGAGGTGTGCCACGTCGGTCCAGGCCAGACGGTCGCCGACGCGACCGGTCGAACGCGCATCCATTGCCGAGCCGTGGATCCCAACGCTTACGTCGCCATGGCGAGCCGGTCGCACGGTGATCCCGAAACCGACGGGTTCCTGGCCCGGCTTCCCATTGTCGAGCGGCGGCAGGCTGGCTCGTCACTGAAGTTTTGTATCCTCGCCGAAGGTCAGGCTGACCTTTACCCGCGCTTCGGACCCACCATGGAATGGGACACGGCCGCGGGAGACGCGGTTCTTCGCGCGGCGGGCGGCAGCGTCCTCGCGGTTTCAGGCGGCCCCCTTGCTTATGGCAAGATCAGCGCCGATTACCGGAATGGCGGCTTCGTTGCCTGGGGAGATCAAGGGGCCGCAGCGCTATGGCATGGGGCGGCGGCCAGCCTCGTGTCGGCGGAGCCGCTCGGTTGAGATATCGTTAACCAAGTTTTGCGACGCTTCGATCGCGAAGCCATGTGGGCGACATGATCCTCTCGCATGAAGGCATGTGGGCATCGATCAGGGCGGCGCTGTCGGGCGGGAGAGAACGGGATGTCGGGTTTAACACGGCGTGAACTGGCGTTCGGGGCAGGGTCGGCGCTCGGCCTCGCCGTGGCGGGACCTGCCTTCGCCAGGAGCGATCCGGCACCCGAGCGGTTCAGCACGGGTGAACTCGTCGACAACGGGCATAAGTTCTTCGGCACCGTGTCGCGCGGCTTGGCGCAGGCCGTTGAAGAAGCCGGTCGCCGCTGGGGACAACCGAACGGATATATCCTCGGCCAGGAAGCATCGGGCGCGATCGTGGGTGGGGTTCGCTATGGCGAGGGCGTCATGTACACGCGCAACGCCGGTGACCAGCGCATCTATTGGCAGGGTCCTTCCATCGGGTTCGACGTCGGGGGCGACGGCGACCGCACCATGATGCTGGTTTACAACCTCCCGGCGACGCGCGGCATTTTCAGTCGCTTCGGCGGCGTGGACGGCTCGGCCTATTTCGTCGGCGGCTTCGGGTTCACCGCCCTGACCGACCGGTCCGTCGTGGTCGTGCCGATCAGGTCCGGGGTCGGTGCCCGGCTTGGAATCAACCTGTCGTATCTCAAGTTCACGACACAATCGACGTGGAACCCGTTCTGACAGGTGGGAGGCGGGCACCTTGCCGCGTTTCGGCGAAGGTGTCGTCGGCGCGGGGCATGAACGCGGGTGATTGAACAGGCGCTGCTTTTCACGCTTGGCGTCCTGACGGCCAGCCTGTTGCTGCTGCTATTCCTGCCGGTGGTGTCGCGTCGTGCGACCCGCCTGGCGACCCGGCGGGTGCAGATGCAGCTGCCGCTCTCGATGGGCGAGATCGCGGCCGGACGGGACCAGATCCGGGCTGAACATGCCGTGGCGGTCCGGCGTCTCGAACAAGCCATCGAGAGGGAGGCGCGGGACAAGGCCGAGGCCATGGGCGAAGTCGGCCGACTCGCGACCCGCTTGGTGGACCTCGAAGAACGGCTTGAGGCCGCCCTGGCCCAAAACCAAGGCCTGCGGGGCGAGTTCGACGCAGCCGTCCGTGACATGCGCGACGCGCAGGCGACCCTCGGCCTGCAGATGCAATTGCTGCATGACAGCCACGGGCTCGCCGACCGGCGCCTCGCGATCCTGCGGACGACGCAGGCCCAGCTCGCCGCTTCCGAGAGCCTCGTTGACGGGCATCGCGGCACGATCGCCGGGATGGAAACGCGGTCGATCGGCCAGGATCTTCGCATCCGGAGCCTGATGGCGCAGGGCGCCTCCCTCGCCGAGGACGTGGCGCAGACCCGGACCCGCTTGGGAACGACGACGGTTGAGCGTGATGGCGCGCGGGCCGACGCCGCCGCGCTCGCGGCCAAGCGTGACGCGCTGCAATCCGAACTTGCCGAGGAGCGGGAGAAGGTCGCCCGCGGGGAAACGCGCCTCGCCACGCAATCCGAAACCCTGGCGGCGACGGCCGCGCAACGCGCCCAGCAGGAGGCGGAGATCGCCGGTTTGCGTCAGCGATTGACCGACCTGCAGGCCCGATCCGACGGCGAGCCCGATGGATCGCCCGGCGATGAGATCGACGCGCTCCGCCGCGCCATTTCCAACGTCGCGGCCGACATCGTGCGATGGACGCAGGCGGCCCCACCCGTCAGCAGGCTTGCTGAACCCGACGGGTCGTCGACGACGTCCCCGTCGCATCCCGCCGCCCCGGTTTGAGCGGCGTCGTCCATTTTCGCCCTACCGGGCTTCGGTCATGTCCTGAGGGCGGACCCATTCGGTGAACTGGGCGTCCGTGACAAACCCGAGCTTGAGGGCCGCTTCCCGCAAGCTGAGATTGTCCCGATAGGCCAGCATGGAGATCTTGGCCGCCTTCTCGTAGCCGATGTGAGGGTTCAACGCCGTCACCAGCATCAGCGAATTTTCGAGGTTGTCGGCGATCCTGGCGATGTTGGGCTCGATGCCCCGGGCGCAATGCCCGTCGAAGGCGCGCGCCGCGTCGGCCAGCAGCATGACCGACTCGAGCAGATTGTGCAGCATGACCGGCTTGAACACGTTAAGCTGGAAGTTGCCCTGGGACCCCGCGAAGGCGACCGCGTGGTCATTGCCGAACACCTGCACGGCCACCATGGTCATGGCCTCGCATTGGGTGGGGTTGACCTTGCCGGGCATGATGGACGAGCCGGGCTCGTTTTCCGGGATGGTCAATTCGTTGAAGCCGGCGCGCGGGCCGCAGGCGTACCAGCGCACGTCGTTGGCGATCTTCATGCAGGCCCCCGCCAGGGTCCGGATCGCGCCGCTGGCCCCGACCACCGCGTCATGCGCCGACAGGGCCGCGAACTTGTTTTCGGCGGACACGAAAGGCTTCCCGGTTTCGGCGGCGATCCGGGCGGCCGCCACCTCGCCGAAGCGCGGGTGGGCGTTGAGCCCGGTTCCGACCGCCGTGCCGCCGAGCGCCAGCGCTTGGAGGCCGGGCAGGCTATTCCGGATGCCACCGAGGGCGTCGTCGATCTGGGCGACCCAGCCGGACATCACCTGACCGAGCGTGATGGGGGTGGCATCCTGCAAATGGGTGCGCCCGACCATGACGACGTCGCCGAACCGCGCGGCCTTGGCGGCAAACGTGTCGCGCAGGCCCCGCATGGCGGGAAACAGGTCACCTTCGATCTCCTCGACGGCCGCGATGTGCATCACGGTCGGGAAGGCGTCGTTCGAGGACTGGCCGTGGTTGACGTCGTCGTTGGGATGAATGGGCTTTTTGGAGCCGAGCACGCCGCCTGCCATGGCGATCGCCCGATTGGCGATCACCTCGTTGGCGTTCATGTTGGTCTGGGTGCCCGAGCCGGTCTGGAAGACCACCAGCGGAAACTCCGAATCCCAGTGTCCATCGATCACCTCCTGGGCGGCCTTGACGATCAGGTCGACCTTGTCGGGCGGCAACTGGCCGAGGTCGCCGTTGGCGAGGGCGGCGCATTTCTTGAGCAGGCCGAGGGCGCGAATCACCGGACGACGCCATTGGAACCGTTCCACCCCGATCGGGAAGAATGTGAGCGAACGCTGCGTTTGCGCCCCCCACAGGTGATCGGCCGGAACCTCGACCTCGCCGAGCGAGTCTTTTTCGATGCGGACGGTGGGGGACGGTGCGTCGGTCATGAGGGCTCTCGCAAATTTAAAGCCGCGCAGCCTTACCTCGAATCGGATCGACGTTCAAAAGTCGCCCATGCTGTCGCGCCACCACCTCCGCCATTGTGTCGATGCGCTTCTCCGCTAAATTGCCATGTCGCCGGGATGGTGGCCGGCCGATAAATCGCAAGACCGAACGATGGGGTTTTTGATGACCATGACCAGGATGGATCGCGTCGCCGGCTTCCTCGCCGCCGCGATCCTCATCGCGGTTCCAGCTTCGTCCCCGCTTGCGCAAACGACGACGGCGCCGCCCCCGTCTGCTGCTCCGGCGACGCCCGCCGCACCCGCTCCAGTCGCGCCTGCCCCAGCCG
>CALMOK010000082.1 GCA_937871825.1 uncultured Alphaproteobacteria bacterium | reverse complement strand
GGGCCGGCCGGCGCCCTGGCTGCCGAGGGCACTGATGATCCGCTCGATCAAACAGGCCGACCTCGGCCGCGCCATCCGCCGCGCGCTTCCCATGGTGAACCGGCTCGAACGGTTTTCCCGCCCGCGCTTCCACATCTTCGACGCGAGGACGGGTGCGTTGTTGAGCGGCGCCATGCTCACCCTCATGGCGCTCGGCATCCTCACCGCCGCGCCGTTTATCGGACAGGTACCCTACGGGTTGGCGGTCTGCCTCCTGGGCCTTGGTCAGGTCGAGCGGGACGGCGTCCTGGTGCTGTCCGGCCTGGTCGCGGGCCTTATCGGCGCCGCCCTCAGCGCAAGCTTCGTTTACGCCGTGATCACGATGGTCAAGCAACTGGTGTGAAACGCTGTGACTTCCTGGCCGCCGATTGTCGCCGGAAAACCGGCAGGGCCTCTGGTTCTGACCCAGCCGACGTCTTACGCCTGATCGATCCCGGTCGTTGATTGCCGCGATCCCGGTCGTCAATCCCACATCCTCGCTGCAATTGGTCCTCATTGTCGGCCCGACAGGAAAGGAGCCATCAGTGGACTTTCAATTGGTACGGGCGAGCGACAACGAGATCGCCATCTGGGAAACCAACCATGGGCACATCTTCGTATATGAAATCCAGCGCGCCGCCCAATCGCTGAGGGAGGTCGTATGCCGGGAAGCGCCGGACGCCGCCGAAGCCGCCGCCGGCATGAAGGACGCGGCCTGCCGCTTCGCCACCGGAGAAGCCCAGGCGAGGCGCCTTTTCGGTTAGGTCGTCGGATCCCGGCGAACGTCCTTCGATCCGCCGCGACGGCCTCGCCCGCCTCACGGCGCGGAGGCGGGGGCCGTCTTGGCGCTTGCGTAAATTTCAAAGTTTGGCAAAAGTCGCGGCCCCCGCGATGGCCTCGGCCCGCGGCCAGGACCAGGCAACCGGTGAGCCGCCATGAAAGTCACTCTTGAACGCGCGGCCTTGTTGAAATCCCTCGGTCACGTGCACCGCGTGGTCGAGCGGCGGACCACGATCCCCATCTTGTCGAACGTGTTGCTGCGCGCGGAAGCCGGCGTGCTCAAACTCAAGGCGACCGACCTCGACCTCGAAGTGACCGAAACGCTTCCGGCGGACGTCGGCCAGCCCGGCGCTACGACCTTGCCGGCCCATGTGCTGCACGATATCGTCCGCAAGCTGCCCGATGGCTCCCAGGTCACGCTCGACATGACGGGCGACACCAGCCAACTCGTGTTGCGGTCCGGCCGCTCGCGGTTCCAACTGCAATGCCTGCCCGAGAGCGACTTCCCGGACCTTTCGGCCGGCGACCTGACCCACAACTTCAAGCTCGTGGCCGGGCAGCTCAAGCAGTTGATCGAGAAGACCCAGTTCGCGATCTCCACCGAGGAAACCCGCTACTACCTCAACGGCATCTACGTGCACGCCATGCAGAACGAGGGCGTTCCGGTGATGCGGGTGGTGTCCACGGACGGGCATCGCCTGGCGCGGGTCGAGATACCGGCGCCGGCGGGCTCGGCCGACATGCCGGGCATCATCGTGCCGCGCAAGGCCGTGGCGGAGATCCAGAAGCTCATCGAGGACCCGGCGGCCGTGGTTTCGATCGAGCTCTCATCGACGAAGATCCGCCTCACCTTCGGCGAGGTCGTGCTCACCACCAAGTTGATCGACGGCACCTTCCCCGACTATGGCCGCGTCATCCCGGCCGGCAACGACAAATACCTGACGGTGCAAAAAGGCCCGTTCGCCGCCGCGGTGGACCGCGTTTCGACCATCTCGTCCGAGCGGGGACGGGCGGTGAAGCTCGCCATCGCGGACGGCAAGCTTATCCTCAGCGTCAACAACCCCGATTCCGGGTCGGCCACCGAGGAACTCGACGTCGACTACACGGCGGCCCCGATCGACATCGGATTCAACGCCCGCTACCTCCTCGACATCACGGCCCAGCTCGACAACGACACCGCGTTGTTGAAGCTCGCCGATTCGGGCTCGCCGACGCTGCTGCAGGATCGCGAGGGCTCTTCGGCCCTCTACGTCCTGATGCCGATGCGGGTGTGATCCGCAGAGGAGCGGTGCTTGGCCGGGCGGGACGGCCCTGACCCTCGCGGCAAGCCGCCCCACCGTGCGGCGGCTCGTCCTCGGCGACTTCCGCTCCTACCCCTCGCTCGACCTCAAGCTCGACGGGCAGGTCGTGGTGCTGACGGGCGAGAACGGGGCCGGCAAGACCAACCTGCTCGAGGCCCTGTCGATGCTGACCCCCGGCCGGGGCCTGCGCCGCGCCGAGGCGTCGGAGATCGCGCGCGAAGGCGGCGCTGGCGGCTGGGCGGTCTCGGTTGAGCTGGCGGACGCGGGCGAGCCGGGTGGGTTCACGCGCCAGATCGGCACCGGGATCGAGCCCGGCGACGGGTCGCCGACGGCACGGCGCTGCCGGATCGACCGCGTTCTGGTGCCGTCAGCCAGAGGCTTCGCGGAACATCTGCGGGTCGTGTGGCTCACCCCAGCCATGGACGGGCTGTTCGGTGGCCCGGCGACCGAGCGGCGGCGGTTCCTGGACCGGATCGTGCTCACGGTCGACGCCGAGCACGCCGCGCGCGTTAATGCGCTCGACCGGGCGCTGCGCAACCGCAACCGCATCCTGGAGGACGGGCGCACGGGCCGGTTGCACGGATCCTGGGCCGAGGCGGCCGAGCGGGAGGTGGCGGCCATCGGGGTGGCGGTCGCCGCGGCCCGGCTCGACACCGTGGGGCGGCTCACCGCCCTTATCGCAGAATCCCGAGACGAGGCTTCGCCCTTTCCCTGGGCCGAGGTGGCGTTGAAGGGCGACATCGAGGCGCTTCTGGCGGCGCACCCCGCCATCGAGGTCGAGGACATGTATCGCGAGCTCCTGCGAAAAAACCGCCGGCTCGACATGGCGGCCGGGCGCACCAGCGTCGGCCCACACGTCGCCGACCTGGCGGTGCGCCACGGCCCCAAGGACATTGCGGCGGCACGGGCCTCGACGGGCGAGCAGAAAGCCTTGGTGGTTGGGCTGGTCCTGGCCCAGGCGCGATTGGTCACCGCGATGAGCGGCATCGCTCCGCTGGTGCTGCTCGACGAGGTGGCAGCGCATTTCGACCCCGCGCGGCGCGGTGCCCTGCTCGACACCCTGTGCTCGCTGGGTGGTCAGGTCTTCATGACGGGGGCTGATCCGGCGGTCTTCGCCGATGCGGAGCGGGCCGTCCGGCTGGTCGTCACGCCGGGTCAAGTGCGCGTCGCCGGTTGAGCGGTCCGGAGGCCGACATGGTGTCGCGCGCTTGACAAACCGTTGCGCCCGTCCGAAGGCCTGCACCCACCAAGCGCGTTGCGGCATCCATGACCCCCTCCCTCGACAATTTCCGCCGCATCGTCGTCAAGGTCGGCTCCTCCCTCCTGGTCGACCGCTCCGCGGGCCAGCCCAAGCGGGCCTGGCTCGACGCGCTGGCGGACGATATCGTGGCCCTGCACGGGCGGGGCGCGGATGTCCTGGTGGTTTCCTCAGGGGCGATCGCGCTGGGGCGGACCGTGCTGGGCTACCCGGCCGGCGGGCTGAAGCTGGAGGACAGCCAGGCGGCGGCCGCTGTCGGGCAGATCGCCTTGTCGCGCGTTTGGGCCGAAGTGCTGGGCACGCGCGGCATCACGGCCGCACAAATCCTGGTGACGCTTGGCGACACCGAGGAGCGGCGACGCTACCTCAACGCGCGGGAAACCCTTGGCCGCCTCGCGACCCTGCGGGCGGTTCCGATCATCAACGAAAACGACACGGTGGCGACGAGCGAGATCCGCTACGGCGACAACGACCGGCTGGCGGCCCGCGTCGCCACCATGGCCAGCGCCGACCTTCTTATCCTGCTGTCCGACATCGACGGGCTTTACACGGCCCCGCCCGCCCTCAATCCCGACGCGACACTGATCCCCGTCGTGGCGCGCATCGACGCCGCGATCGAAGCCATGGCGGGCGACGCCGCTTCCGAACTGTCACGCGGCGGCATGCGAACCAAGATCGAGGCCGGCAAGATCGCCACGGTGGGCGGAACCCACATGGTGATCGCGGATGGGCGCGTGCCCCATCCGTTGCGTCGCATCGTCGAGGGCGGGCCCTGCACCTGGTTCCTGACGGGACAGACGCCAGTGGCGGCACGAAAGATCTGGATCGGTGGCTCGCTCGAGCCACGGGGCATGCTGACGATCGACGATGGAGCCGATCGTGCCCTGAAGGGTGGCGCGAGCCTTCTGCCGGCGGGCGTGGTGCGGGTGTCAGGCAATTTCGCGCGGGGCGATTGCGTCCGCGTGGTGCGGGACGGCGGCGCGGAAATCGGCCGGGGCCTCGTGGCCTATGATGCCGACCATGCGGCCCGGCTGGCCGGTCGCAACTCACGTGAGATCGAAGGCGTGCTCGGCGTAACCGGCCGGGCCGCCATGATCCATCGGGACGACCTCGTGTTGCGGGTCGATTGAGAGCCGGACGCCTTAAACCGCGTCCCCGTCCGTGCCCTGCGTGTCGGTGCGGTCGCCTCCGCTCGTCTGGGGCGGGCGCAACCCACCACTCGACGCCTGCGTGGTCTCGCCTTGGGGGCTGCCGCCGGCTGGCCCACCAGGGCTTGTCGCGGCTCCTCGGCCACGAGGCGACTCCTGTCCCGCCCCACCGGGTGCGACGGGACCACCGGGCACCACTGTCGACCCCGCCAGTGACTCATCCGGTTCTCCACCCGAAGTCGCGTCGCTGGAGCCGCCAAGATCGAAGCCGGCCCGGTCTTCGCCCCCGCCGGAAGGTTTGCTGTTCGCGGCTTTCGGATCAGGTCGCTCGGTTCCCTTGACGGAGCCAGGTGCAGTGATCGCCATGACGGTTCTCCATTCCGATGAAGGGGAAATGCGGCGGTCTCACCCATGGTTCCGGGTGGCCGAAAAACCCAATCACCCCCTTGTCGGCCAGCGTTCAAGATGTCGCAGATCATTGGCGCCACCAGGGCAAGCGACACTGAACGGACCTCGCAATCATTGTTTTTGTTCAACAAATCGACATTGACTTAGCGGAATTTCCGCGTGCCCGACGGGTAACGAAGATTTCACGAATTACCTTGCCGAATCAATGTGATGCCCAGCCGTCCGGAACGCGAAAATAATTCGGCGAAAGTGAAAATAACGCTTGTCGTCGGGTGATGTCTTCCTTATCTACGTCCTTGCCCAATTTCGCACGTGCCTGTGGTCGTGTGTCGGTTGGCGGGGTCCGGACAAGAGGCCGGTTAACCGCCAGAACAAACCGACAGCCGGAGGCGAACCGGCGAACCCCGCCAAACGGGGGACGCGACTTAAAGCAACGACGGACCGGGCTTTTTCGTCTCTGTCGACCCCTCCAAAGGTCGACTACGAAGAGGCTTGTCTTTCTTGCCGGGTGTGCGGATGGGGATCTCCCTTTCCAATCGATGGCTATTTGTGATCGAGCGGCGCAAGCCGATGCGAAACGGATAGCCAACGGCGCAGCATTTGATCGAAGGTCGAGCAGTGCGCGGGTCACCGCGCAAAGCGAACGCTTTCGGTCACGGTTGGCTTTGCTTGTCGTCATGGTCGCGTTTCCACCGCGCGCCAGTCGGGAACGCATGGCCTCCGATCCCCTCTCCTGTTCGCTCCGGCCGCGCGAAAGCGCGCCAGATGGGATGCCGCCATGACCGACCGTATTATGCATTTCCTCCGCAACCGCCGTGAAGACGGCCCCTGCCTGGTGGTCGACCTCGACGTGGTGCGCGAGAATTTCGGCGCCTTCGCGCAGGCCTTGCCCGACACGCGCGTGTTCTACGCCGTGAAGGCCAACCCGGCGCCTGAGGTGCTCGACCTTTTGGCCAAGCTCGGATCGTGCTTCGACACGGCGTCGGTTGTCGAGATCGAACAGGTCCTGGCCACGGGCGCGTCGCCGGATCGGATCTCCTTTGGCAACACGATCAAGAAGGAGCGGGACATCGCGCGCGCTTTCGCGCTCGGCATCCGGCTGTTCGCGGTCGACAGCGAGGCCGAGGTCGAGAAGATCGCGCGCGCCGCGCCGGGCTCCAAGGTATTCTGCCGCATCCTGTGCGACGGCGACGGCGCCGAATGGCCCCTGTCCCGCAAGTTCGGCTGCGTGCCCGAAATGGCGGCGCAGGTGCTCGAGCAGGCGCACCGGCTTGGGCTCGTCGCCCATGGCTTGTCGTTCCACGTCGGCTCGCAGCAGCGCAACCCGCGCATGTGGGACGGCGCGTTGGCATCGGCTTCGGCGATCTTCCGGGATTTGGCGGAGCGTGGGCTGACGTTGCAAATGGTCAACCTCGGCGGCGGCTTTCCGACCAAGTACCTGAAGGATGTTCCGGCCGTGAAGGCTTACGGGCAGGCCATCTTCGAATCGCTTCGCAAGCATTTCGGCAACCGCATCCCGGAAACCATCATCGAGCCGGGCCGCGGCATGGTGGGCAACGCCGGGGTGATCGAGGCCGAGGTGGTCCTGATCTCGAAGAAGTCGGCGGCCGACGCGATGCGTTGGGTTTACCTCGATATCGGCAAGTTCAACGGCTTGGCGGAAACCATGGACGAGATGATCCGCTACCCGATCCGCACCGCCTTCGACGGCGACGAAGCCGAGCCTTGCGTCATCGCCGGCCCGTCCTGCGACAGCGTCGACGTGCTCTACGAAAAGGAGCCCTACCCGCTGCCGCTCAGCCTGGAGATCGGCTCAAAGGTGCTGATCGAGGGAACCGGCGCCTATACGACGACCTACTCGGCCGTCGGGTTCAACGGCTTCCCGCCGCTGAAATCCTACGTGATCTGAGCGTCTGCCGCGCGGCTTCTCCCCGCGCGGCCACTGCCCAGCGGCGCTTGCCCGGCCGGCTCACCACTCGGGGTGCCATCAGGCTTATATTCATTCACGCGTTAACCGGTCCACGGAGGGGTTCTCATGTCCGACCTCACGCTTGCGCACCACTATGCCTCGACGCTCGTGTCTCGGGTGCGTGGCCTCGCCTTGCCGGCGTTTCGCCTGCGCGACGAGCGCGCCGGCGATGTCGCGGCGCGCGAAGCCCTGCTCGACGACGCCTTCGGGGCCAGCCGTTTCGAGAAGACCTGCGAGCGGCTGCGCGAAGGCCGGGCGGCGGCCGACGGCTTGAGCTTCGTGGCGATGGCGGACGGCAAGCTCGTCGGCACCCTCCGGTTTTGGCACGTCGAGGCCGGCGACCGGGAAGCCCTGATGCTCGGGCCGTTGGCGGTTTCGACCGCCCATCGCTCGCTGGGCATTGGCCGGGCCATGATCGACCACGGCCTCCATCGAGCTCGCAAGCTCGGTCATGCGGCAGTGATCCTCGTGGGCGACGCGCCTTATTACGGCCGTTTCGGATTCGACGCGGGTTGCGTAAGCGGCCTGGCGCTGCCCGGCCCCGTCGACCGGAACCGGTTCCTGGGTCTTGAGCTCGTACCCGGCGGGTTGGCGAAGGCACGGGGACGGGTCGTCGGAACGGGGTTGCTGGTAGATCGACGCGCCGGGGATGAGCTTCGCCTGGCGGCCTGATCGACCCCTCAACC
>CALMOK010000081.1 GCA_937871825.1 uncultured Alphaproteobacteria bacterium | reverse complement strand
GTTAAAGGCTTTGCCCGCCTTGGCCCAGGGGCAAAGTCCGGCAAGCGCCTGAGCCTCGTTCCGGCTCGTGCCCGGCGTGATCCTGATGGCGATGCCGACCTTTCCGGCACGGTCCTTGTAATGCCGTCCAGCGTGGTCTCCGACGCACGGGAGACACAGGACGCTGGCGATGCCGAGGAGGGTTCGTTGTCCGGTGCGTCATCACGCGACTGCCCGGAC
This sequence comes from uncultured Alphaproteobacteria bacterium, assembly GCA_937871825.1. Classification (GTDB taxonomy): domain Bacteria; phylum Pseudomonadota; class Alphaproteobacteria; order Rhizobiales; family Beijerinckiaceae; genus Lichenihabitans. The sequence continues at coordinate 4,903 of CALMOK010000081.1, read as the reverse complement.
GCGGGTGTCTTCAGCGAGGCCTCAACCTGAGAGATTGGGGCGCATGCGGCAGGGCCGTGCTGGATGGTTGCGCTTGACGGGCGCCCCGCTTGGCCGACGCGTCGATTGTTGATCGGGCTGAATCAAAAAAGTCGCGTCGCGTTTTGAATGAATGACACTTGCCACCGAACCCAGGTCTATGCGTTACATCGGATGGAGCCAAAAAGGGCGCGGGATGCCCGGTGGACGATCCACTGCTTTGGCGCGCGGGCGACGGGAACAAGGCATGACATCGACGTTCAATCATCGCTTGGTCGCAGCTTGCCTTTTCGCTGCGACGACCGTTGTCTCAGCACCGGCCATGGCCTGCCAGGGGCAGAAGACGCTGTTCAGCGACACGTTTCGCGAAGTGGATGCCAGCTGGGGCCTCGATTCTCCTGACGTCTCGGTCGAGGAGGGCAAGGTCAAGGTCAAGGCGCAGCCCGATATTTCCAACCTGCTGATCTACAAGGGCCTGCTGTTTGGGGATGCAGACCTTTGCCTGAGTGTGCGCATGCCGAACACGGTATCGAATTCCGATAGCACCATGGCGGGTCCAATCTTCTGGGCCCAAGGCTATGACGATTATTACATGTTCATGGTCACGCCGAGCGGCTATGCCGAACTCACCCGCAAGGTGAAAGGCAAGTGGATCGACATCATTCCCTGGCGGCAGGACACCAACATCAAGCGTGACCCTGGCTCGACCAACCTGCTCGAAGTAATGACGAGTGGTGAAACCATCACCGCCATGATCAACGGGGTCAAGTTCGAAAGTGTCAAAGGGCAAAGCCCCGAGGGAGGCGGCCAGATCGGCATGCGGGCGCAGTCCGAGAAGGACCAAGTCAACACCTGGAAATTCAGCAATCTGAAAGTGACGGACCTTCCGGTTCCCGCCAGCACCGCTGCGGTGAACCCGCCGGCTCCGGCCGCCCTGCAACCAGAGACGACCCCCCCGGCATCGACACGTCCGGCGGCTGACCCTGCCAAGCCGGGATCGGGCCAAGCGCCGGCCCAATAAGCCACACCCAACGGCAATCTGACGGGGCCATCAAAGCAACATATTGCGATCTCAACTCCGGCCTGCAACCGTGCTCTTTCAGAGCAGCGGGCAGGCGTTCGGCCATCCCGCGGTACGAGACAGCCGAGGCCTGACCGCCTCGCCAATCCGGTGTGACCGAGCATGACAGATTTAGCCCCCCGCATCCGGGTTCCAGCAGTCGCGCTATGCGCCCTTCTGACCGTTGCATGCGGGGCTGGCTTTACCATTCAGGCCTGGGCTGAAACAGCGCTGCCGGCGGGCGTCGCGCCAATAGCGCCGGCACCGCAACCATCGCCCAGCAAGCCGGCTGATCCGGTCGTCGCGCCGGCGGCGAACCCCACCGTGAAACTCATCCCGCCTCCGGCGCCCCCAGCAGAGCCGACGGTGACCGGTGCGGCCCCTTCACCCGCGACCGGTGCGCCTACCGCTGGCGCTCCTGCTTCCAGCGCTGCCATTCCGGTGCAAGGGGCGGCGACATTGGCACCTGTCACGCCGCCCGTTGCCGCCGCCATCATCAAGCCGAAGCGGAAGGTTCCGCCGGCCCCGCCAAGGGAAACATCACTCTCCACCGACCCAACGCCGACGTTGACGCCGGAAACCTTCTTCGCCACCGCCAAGGCGTCCGAACGCTACGCGGCGATCGCGGATGCTGGTGGCTGGCCCGTCATCGACGGGGCTTTATCGCCAAGCGCGAAAGGCCATCCTGTTGCCACCCTTCGACTGCGCCTCGCCATCGAGGGCGACCTCAGCGCGGCGGGACATGGCGAGCCTGTCGACCAGGCCGCCAGCATGTTCGACACGCGGTGGACGCCCGACCTGACCGCCGCCGTCAAGCGCTTCCAAATCCGGCACGGCCTGAAGGACAGCGGCATCGTGGCCGGCGCCACGTTGAAGGCGATGAACGTCCCGGCCCGGACGCGGTTCACCGAACTCGCGTCGAGCGCCCAACGCCTTGCCGGACGAAACTTCAGCTTCGGCGACCGATACGTGGTGGTCAACCTGCCATCGGCGGCCGTCGAGGCGGTGGAACACGGCCAGGTGGTGCATCGATACGTGGCGGTGGTCGGGGGGGCCGAACACGCCTCGCCGGAAGTCGACGCCAAGGTGGTGGCGGTCAACCTCAACCCGACTTGGACGGTACCGATCTCCATCATCAAGAATGAGATCATTCCCAAGATACAGCGCGACCCAGGTTACTTAGCCCGGGAAAAGATCCGCGTCCTCGACAACGCCGGCAATCCGGTCAACGCCGCTTCGGTCGATTGGACCAGCCAGAGAGCGGCGAACTACACGCTTCGGCAGGATTCCGGAAAGGCCAATTCGCTGGGGTCGATCCGCATCAACATGCCCAACAAGTTCGCCGTCTACATGCACGATACTCCGTCCAAGCACCTGTTCGGGGCCGATTACCGGTTCCTGTCGCATGGTTGCGTGCGCGTCCAAGGCGTCTACGACCTCGCGGCTTGGCTCCTGCGCGACAGCCTCGGTGCGCCCGACGGATTGTGGAGCCGTGAAGCCATCGAGGCCAAGATCGCGGAAGGCCAGCACGAGGAGGTGCGCCTCAACGCGCCCGTTCCCGTCACCTGGGTCTACCTGACGGGCTGGGCCAACGGCGACGGCATCGCCAATTTCCGCGACGACGTTTATGGCATTGACACGGTTGGCACCGCCGCCGAGGCACGGGCTGACCCGACCTTGCCGCCAACCAATTGATGCCAACGGGACCGCGAAGGCCAGACCCCGCAGGGCGGCCATCGTCGGTCCTTTTGCCCAGCCCTACTCCGCTGGAACCCGCATCGGTTCAGGCGGACAGGCCTTGAGGACGATTTCCACCAGCGTTCCGTCGTTCTGGCGGCTTTTCAGGTTGAAGGCGGCGTTGTTGGCTTCGATCAGCGCCTTGGTCAGCGGAAGGCTCATGCCGCGTCCGCCATTTGGCGTCGATGTCGCGGCGTGGCGGAACGGGTCCATCGCACTCTCGACCTCGGCGTCGCTCATGCCGACGCCCGTGTCCCGGACCCGCACGACCAGGTCGCCGGACCTGTTGAGCGCCGTCGACACGATGACCTGACCGCCCGGTTCATTGAAGCGCACCGCATTGGCCAGCACATAGTTGATGGCCTGTCGGAACGCCCGCTCATCGATCAGGGCGTCCGGCAAGCCAGGAAGCAACGACAAGCGCATGATCACGCGCTCGCGGTGGGCGTCGGGCTGCATGGCGGCCACGCATTCGCCGACGACGCGGTTGATGTCGGTGGCCAAGGCCTGCATGGCGAATTGCTTGCTCTCAAGCCTCGAAAGGCTGAGCAGGTCGCTGATCATGTCCATCACCTGGACGCCGGACTGGTGGATGTCCTTGAGATAATCCTTGTATCGCGGATTTCCGACCGGGCCGAACCGCTCGTCCAAGATCACTTCGGTGAACCCGAGGATGGCATTCAGCGGCGTGCGGATCTCATGGCTGACCTTTGCCAGAAATTCCGCCCTGGATGGATCACCGTCGAGGTCCCGCGCCGCCGAAACAGGGGCGGAGGGGGCAACGATCGCGGCGGGTGGATCGCGGAAGCCAAGGCAGATCCCCGTGCCACCGAGCGGGTAGGCCCGCACCTGCAAGGGAACGTCGACGCCAGCGATCGACCGTCCGGTCGCCGCTATGCTGGTGCCGATGACGCGGCGGCCGGACGCGACGTCGTTCATCAAGGCCAGCACCGCCGCGTGGCTCTCCGGCGCCAGCAGGGCCGTGATCGCTTCACCCGCGACCGTGCTCCTGTCGCGCCCGAACAGGCGCTCGGCCGGCTGGTTCAGCATCACAAGGCCACCTTGCCGGTCGAACACCGCCATGGGGTCGAGCACGTCGAACAACGTCCGGAGTTCGGCGAGTTCGGCGTCCCGCCGCCTGAACTCCAATTCAAGGTTCTGGGCTTGGTCGGTACGCTCCATCGCCGGACGAAGCGTGGCAAGGCAAAACGGCTTGCCGTCGATCTCGACGTTTTGAAACCGGCCTTCGACCGTCGACACCACACCGGAGGCCTCGACGATCGGAAAGGCATGTTCGTCGGCGCTCGCCCAACGCCGGTCGACGTTCAGGCCGCCAAGCAGGTGGGTCACGCCGCCAGCCTCGACGAGGACCTCCGCCGAGCCATAACCGGTCAACCGCGAAAAGGCCGCGTTGACATGGATCGGCCGTTCCTTGTCGATCGCCATCAACAGCAAGGCCGCTGGAATGGCATCGAGGAGGGACGTGGACAACCCAAGCGGGCCCGAAGGCTCTGCTGTCGCGACATCAACGACATCGGCCATCACCGAGGGCGGATCGCCCATCGTTGTTGTCGCACTGTCGCGGAATCCGGCTTCGAGCCGTGCCGCAAGGGTGAAAGGCGGACCGCTCGACGGACGATAGATCACCGTGCCGCTCGGATGTCGGTCGATCCGATCCATGGGGCAGCGCCCATTGATTGGGGCGAAGCGCGACGACGTTCGCCGACATGGGCTCGGCGACGGAATAGTCCGCCGCGGCGGCCGATGGTTCGGGGGATGTTTCCTTGATGACGGGTTTGGCATCGGGCGTCGAAGCGGATGACGTTCCGTCGTCAGGATGCCGGGCGTTCTCGGCTGCCGCGTTGGCTGGCGCATCGAGCCGGCCGTGAGCTTCAGAACTTGCTTGTTCAACGGCGGACCGGACATCCGGCACAGGCTCTTCCGCCGCAATCATCATCGGCCCGGGTTCGTCGACACCACGTCGAGGAGCGGCTTCAACGAGGCCAAAACCGCGAAACCCCGTGAAATGCTTGGCGGCATCGAATGTTGGAACGCCACCCAGGCTCACGCTGACGAACGCCCCTGGGT
>CALMOK010000080.1:1183-9361 GCA_937871825.1 uncultured Alphaproteobacteria bacterium | reverse complement strand
ATGTCGAGCGGTTCGTCGACGACGTCCGTCACGATGATCTCGGGCGCCCCATGCAGGCGCGCCGCCGCCACGACCAGCGCGCCGATTGGGCCGCAACCCGTCACCAGCACCCGGCGCCCGAGCAGCGGCCCCGCCCGGGACACGGCGTGCAGCGCCACCGCGAAGGGCTCCGCCATGGCGAGGTGGCCGACCGGCACATCGTCCGCGACTTCGCATTGGTCTGCGTCGCAGACGAGGCGCTCGCGAAAGGCGCCCTGGACGTGGGGCGTGCGCATGGCGCTGCCGTAAAAGCGCATGTCGAGGCAGTGGTTGGCCAGTCCTTCGAGGCAGAAGGCGCACCGCCCGCAAGGCCGGCTCGGGTTCACCGCCACGTGGTCCCCCGGCTTCACCGTCGTGACGTCGGGCGCCACCTCCACCACGGTTCCGGCGACCTCGTGGCCCAGGATCATCGGCTCGCGGACCCGCACGACGCCGAAGCCGCCGTGGTTGAAATAATGCAGGTCGGAGCCGCAGATGCCGCCGGCCCCGATCCTGACGGTGACCTGGCCGGGTCCCATGAAGCCGGCCTCGGCCTCCTCGACCCGAAGGTCCTTGGCGGCGTGGATGACGACGGCGCGCATGGGGCTCCTCGGGAAGGGGGAACGGGAGCGCCCACCCGATGACCTTTCGACCGCGCGGGCCGAACGATCAGCAGGGAAGCCTTCCCTTGATCCGAGGTGGCGGCGATCACGCGCGCCCTCGGTTCCCACTAGCGATAGCAGAGCCGGGCCGGACTGCAACCGGTCAGCGGCCCAGCTTGCGTTCGACTCCCGGCAGCTCATTGCAAGCGACCCATTGCGGAAGATCGGGAGGCCGGCTTGCGGGCTGTCTGGCTAGGGCCGAGGATCGCAATTGGCCGGGCCAAAACGGCAACTTGTGAATCCGGCCCACGAAGCAATCGTTCGGCCTCGAAGCGAGCACTGCTGGTTCATCATGCCTTTCCGACACGAAGCGCGTCGATCAGCACGCGAAGGGCTGGCTGCATCTGCCGCCGTCCCGGATAATACAGGAAGAAGCCGGGAAACGATTGACACCAATCCTCCAGCACCCGCACGAGGCGACCTGCCGCGAGGTCATCCGCCACGCTGCCTTCCAACGTGCAAGCCAAACCAGCGCCGTTCACGGCCGCCGCGCGGATCAGGTCCGTGTCGTTCAACGTCAAGGGACCCTCGACCACAACGTCGAGAGCCTCACCGTTTCGCGCGAACGGCCAGCGGAACAGGGCGCCGCTCGCCGCGAAACGGTAGTTGATGCAGTTGTGGTCCTTGAGGTCGCGCGGGGTGTGAAGCGGTGGGCGGGACGTCAGATAGTCGGGTGAGCCGACAATGGCCGTGCGAAGGTCCGGTGTCACGCGCACCGCCACCATGTCGCGTTCGACACGTTCGCCGGGCCGGATACCGGCATCGAAGCCGGCTGCGATGACGTTGGTCAGCCCGTCGTCGATCACCAACTCAAGATGCACGTCCGGATAGCTCCGAGCAAAACGGCCGAGCGCCGGGGCGAGAACCAAGTCTGCTGCTAGCTTGGGCAGGTTGAGGCGCACGGTGCCGGATGGCCGATGGCTCGCGGTGCGAACCACCTCAATCGCTCCATCGATGTCGTTGAAGGCCGGCACAAGCCGGTCATACAAGTCCCGGCCCGCCTCGGTCGGAGCGACGGAGCGAGTGGTGCGATTGAGGAGTCGAGCGCCGAGGCGCTCTTCAAGATCGCGGATCGTGCGGCTGAGCGCCGACGGTGAAAGGCCGATCCGGGCGGCGGCGCGCCGGAAGCTGCGCTCCTGCACGATCATAACGAAGGCGGACAATGCGGAAAAGTCAGACCCACGCACGATTGTTGACTCCGGCTCAACACATCGTGCGGATTGTAGCGCATTATCGGCCATACCTTCCAGCCGTAGTGTGCGCCCCATCGTTGAACGGAGGTCACCATGCCCGATAAGTCCATGTCACCCGATCAGGACCGATTGAAGGATAGGGTCGCTCTTGTGACCGGCGCTGGAAGCGGCATCGGCCGCGCGGCGGCGCTGAAGTTCGCCAGGAACGGCGCGGCCGTTGTACTGGCAGGGCGGCGCGAGGCTGAACTGCAGGCCGTCGTACGGGAGATCACCGCGACCGGCGGCCGAGCCGCCGCGATCCCGACCGACGTGTCCGACGAGGACGCGGTTGCAGCTCTTGTAGCTGGTGCCCTCGACCGCTTCGGCCGGCTTGATGCAGCATTCAACAACGCTGGGGTGACGGCCTACAAGCCGATCGAGCACCTCACGACCGCGGAGTTCGATGCCGTGATGGCGACCAACGTCCGCGGTGTTTGGCTCCTCGTCAAGCATGAGGTCGAAGCGATGCGGACCGGCGGACGGGGCGGGTCGATCGTCAATACATCGTCTATCGCGGCGACGGGCGGGACCGCGGGAATGTCCGCCTACGCGGCCAGCAAGGGCGCACTAGACGCGATGATTCGGGCTGTTGCCTTGGAGATCGGTCCGCAGGGGATCAGGATCAACAATGTGAGCCCCGGCGTGATCCGGACGCCAATGACCGCGATAATACCCGACGAGGCCCTGGCGCCGTTCGGAGCGCATGCAGCGCTGAAGCGACTGGGCGAACCCGACGATGTGGGCGACGTGGCCGTTTGGCTTTGCACGGCCGAAGCGGGCTTCATCACCGGCCAGAGCATCCTTGTCGATGGGGGATTCAACATCGCCGGTGCGCGCTGAAGCGCGGCGGGTCACTCGCCACCTCAGGGTGGAGAGCGGCCGGTTCAGCCATGGCTGGGCTCAAGGCTTTCGCTTTGGAACAGAAATTTGGATAGCTGCTGTTGGAAGGATTGGGCCGATTGACTGCTCTCCACCGATGCCTTGATCCGGGCCATCAACGCCGGATGTGGAGTCGGGGTGGAGAGCCCGGGTTGTGGTACGCTCCATCTTGGGCGCTGAGCGAGGGGCGGCTTACGGGCGGGCAGCCGATGGCCGCTCCCTCCCGGATGGCACACCTTCCGACCCGATCTCAACCCGGAACGCCGCTACGCCCGCCATATGATTGACGGGTCGGCATGTCATCGGTAACCAACCTGGAACCACTCGTCAAAACGACAGCGGAGGCGAAACCGTGGCGTTGTTCGATCTGACGGGAAGAACGGCGCTGATCACCGGGTCCAGCAAGGGCATCGGGTTCGCCATCGCCGAGGCCTTGGCCTCCGCCGGCGCGAGCGTCGTGTTGAACGCCCGCGACCCGGCCCGGCTTGAGGAGGCCAGGGCCACCCTCGCCGCCAAGAATTATCCGGTCCGCATCGCCGGCTTCGATGTGACCGACCCGGAGGCGGTCACGGTGGGCATCGCCCGCGTGGAGGCGGAAGCCGGGCCGATCGACATCCTGGTCAACAACGCCGGCATGCAGCACCGCGCGCCACTGGCCGAGTTTCCGCTGGACGCCTGGCGGGCGCTTTGCGCCACCAACATCGACAGCGTGTTCCTGGTCGGGCAGGCGGTCGGGCGCCGCATGGTGGCGCGCGGGCACGGCAAGATCATCAACGTCTGCTCGGTGCAGAGCGAACTGGCCCGGCCGGGCATCGCGCCCTATTCGGCGACAAAGGGCGCCGTCAAGATGCTGACCAAGGGCATGGCGACCGATTGGGGCCGCCATGGCGTCCAGGTCAACGGGCTCGGACCCGGCTATTTCAAGACCGAGCTCAACGCCGCGCTGGCCGCCGACGAGGCTTTTTCGGGATGGCTCGCCACCCGCACGCCGGCCGGGCGCTGGGGCGAGGTGGGGGAACTGGCGGGCGCCGCCATCTTCCTCGCTTCCGACGCGTCGAGCTTCGTGAACGGCCACATCCTCTACGTCGACGGCGGCATCACGGCGAGCCTTTGAGGGCATCTGGCCTTTGCCGGAGATCCGGAGCAGTCGAGGACGGCTCCCACGACGGCCGTTCGCCCGGCGGCAGCCGTCGTCGTTATGGCTGAATGACCGTCAGCCTGAAGGGGCCGGCATCGAGGGCGGCGTGCGCCACGGCTTCGTTCGCCTGGTCGAGGCCGAATGTCGTGACGGCGATGTCGCCAAGATCGAGCAGACCGGCCCGGACGAGCCCGGCCAGCCGGGTGACGGCTTCGGGCGGGTACATCCACTGGCCCCGGATGGTCACGAGGTTCCGCATGATCCACGGATAGGGAAGGTCGAGGCCCGCACCGCCCAGCATCCCGACCCCGCCCATCAGCACGACCCTTCCCGAAGGCCGCACCGTCATCACGGCGGCCCGCACCGTCGACGTGGCGACGGCGGGCGGAAGGCTGTCCCGCACGCAGTCGATCGGGCCCGGTGCCGCATCCATCATCCGCGTCCGGTCATCCGCCTCATCGCCTGACAACCTGACGGTTCGGACGCGGTTCCCGAAACGGCGCGAAAGATCGGCCAGCACCGTCTCATTTCGGCCCGGCGCGAGAACGCATCCGGCACCCATCGCCAGGGCGACCGCCACCGCCGCGCTGCCGAAATTCCCTGTCGCGCCGCTGACAAGAACGGTCTCGCCCGCCTGGAGGCCAGCCGCCAGGAACCCGCCATAGGGCACCAGGAACGTGCCGATGCCGCACCACCGGGCCGCCTCCGCGGCGTCGATCGAGCCGATCCGGATCGCGTTCTCCGTCGGCACCATGATACGTTCGGCAAACGGGCCGTGACGGAAATGCTTCTGCAGGCGCTGGCCGCCTTCGCCCCGCGCGCTCCAGCCCTGCAGCGTGATGTCGGGCATCAGCGCGTCGTCCCGCGACCGCACGGTGGGATCGCAGAACACCCAATCGCCGGGGGTGAGGTGCGTCGCATCCGGTCCCGTGGCCCGCACGCGGCCGATCGCTCCGCATCCCGGTGCCACCGGCAACTCCAGCAGGTATCTCCGCGCTCCGCTGAACACCTCGCCGGCATAGGGCAGGACGGGTGCCGCCACGACGTCGACGACGACCTCACCGGTGCCGAGCACCGGATCGGGCAGGCTTTCGATGGCCAACGGTGAGCCGAACGCCTTGAGGATTGCAGCTTTCATGGTGATCTTTCCTTAGTGTTGGACGACCACCCTGGCTGACTTCCCGTGGCTATCCAGGCCTGGCATTATCCTGGGATTGCGGCGTCCCTCCCAAGGCAAAGGTCAACCGATGTCGGATCCGGATCGAAGCGAGTTCGGCGACTTCCTGCGCTCGCGACGGGAAAGGTTGAGCCCCGAAGTTGTCGGACTGCGAAGCCTGCGCCGGAGGCGAACCCCGGGGTTGCGACGGGAAGAGGTGGCCGAACTTGCCGGTATCGGGGTGGATTGGTACATCCGGCTCGAGCAGGGACGATCGGTTTGCCCGTCGACGACCACGATCGACGCCCTGGCCCGCGCGCTGCGTCTCGGCAAGGTCGAGCACGCCCACCTGCGGGCCCTGGCGCGAACCGCCGACCGGCAGCCTTTCATTATCGAGACCGTGCCGCCGGCCATCCAGCGGCTGGTCGAGGGCCTCACTCAACCCGCCTATGTCACGGGCCGCCGATGGGACGTCCTGGCGTGGAACGCAGCGGCGGTCGACACCTTCACGGATTTCAGCCGCTTCGCCCCCGGCGATCGCAATATCCTGGCTTTCGTGCTCACCGACCCCAACGCGCGGCGCCTTTTCGGGGCGACGTGGGCCGAGGAGGCGAAACGCATGGTGGCCCAGTTTCGGGCGACATACGACCTTTGGGCCGGTGATCCGGCCTTCACCGCCCTCGGGGATCGCCTGCGGGAGGGCTGCGCCGAGTTCGCCACCTGGTGGGAGGAGCATGATATCCGCAGCCGCACGGCCGGACGCAAACTTCTAAACCATCCCACGGCCGGCCCGCGCCGCTTCGAATACGTGTCGTTTCAGGCCAATGACGATCCGGCCCTCAAGCTCGTCATCTACACGCCAGCGTGAGGCGATGGTCCGCCAAGGCGCGCGCATCCGGTTTCGGGATCAAGCGGCAGCTTGACTTAAAGGGAGCCGTTACCGACAACCATTGTTAACGAGAAGCCAAGGCCCTTTTCGCCCGCCGGGCGTATCGGCCAGGGCCGGTGGTTGTGGGAATGGCCGAGGACACCCTTCTTGGTTTCAGCGACGTCACAAAGACGTTCGGCGGCACGCGGGCCCTCAAGGGCGTGAGCTTCACCGTCGCGCGCGACGAGGTGGTGGCCTTGCTGGGCGAGAACGGCGCCGGCAAATCCACCCTCATCAAGATTTTGGGCGGCATCTTCAAGGCGGACGCGGGCGACGTCACCATCGGCGGGCAGCCCTACCGGCATCACGCTGCCACGCGGGGCGAGCGGCAGGCGGTCGCCTTTGTCCACCAGGACCTCGGCCTTGTTGAATGGATGACGGTGGCCGAGAACATGGGCCTCGCCCAGGGTTTTCCCCGCCACGCCTGGTCGGCGCCCCTCGGCCTGATCGATTGGCGCTCGGTGGAACGGCGGGCCGCGACGGCGCTCGCGGCGGTCGGCTGCGACGTCGATCCCACCACCCGCGTCCACAACCTCGGCCGTACCGAGAAATCTCTGGTGGCCATCGCCCGCGCGCTGGTCACCGACTGCGACTTCCTGGTGCTCGACGAGCCGACCGCCAGCCTGCCGGCCGACGAAGTGGAGCGCTTGTTCGACGCCGTGCGCCGGCTTCGGGCGCGAGGGGTCGGCATGATCTACGTGTCGCACCGCCTCGACGAGATCTTCCGGATCGCCGACCGGGTCGTCGTCATGCGGGACGGGCTCAAGGTCGGCGAGATGCCGGTCGCCGACACCACGCCGGACGACCTCATCACCCTGATCGTCGGCCGGCCGGCCGTCGACCTCTTCAAGAAGGCCGAGCTGTCGTCGGGCGCCGTGCGGGTGCGGATGCGCGCCGTCACCACCCCGTCGGCCGGCCCGGTCGACCTCGACATCCGGGAAGGCGAATTGCTGGGTCTCGTCGGCCTGCGCGGCGCCGGCCAGGAGGAGATCGGCCGCGCCCTGTTCGGGGCCGCGCCCCACGGGGGCTCCATCCTGCTCGACGGAGCGCCGCCCGACCTGTCGTCGCCCCGTGCGGCGCTGCGGTCGGGCATCGGGCTGGTGGCGCGCGACCGGACCGAGGAGTCGATCGCGCCCTCCCTCAGCATTCGCGAGAACGCTTATCTCAACCCGGCGGCGTCCGGGCGCGGCCTGTTCTCAAGGCTGTCGCCGCGCGCCGAGGCCCGCCAGGCCTTCGACCTCGGCGCCAGCGTGGGGCTGCGCCCCAACGACCCCGCCCTCCCCATCGAAGGCTTGTCGGGGGGCAACCAGCAGAAGGTGGTGGTCGGCCGCTGGCTCGCCACCGGGCGCAAGCTTCTCGTGGCCGAGGACCCGACCGCCGGCGTCGACGTCGGCGCCAAGGCGGAGATCTACCGGCTGATCGCTCGCGCGCTCGACGCCGGCCTCGCCGTGGTGGTGGTGTCGACCGATTTCGAGGAGGTCGCTCACATCTGCCACCGCGCGCTGGTGTTCAACCGGGGCCGCATCATCGCCGAACTGTCCGGGCCATCCCTCACCACCGAGGCGGTGATCGCCGCCGCTTCGGCCTCCGAGGCGGCGTGATGCGGCCGGCGTGAAGAGGGCGCCGCGCCGCGAAAGGAAACCACCATGTCGATGAACTCGGTCAAGTCCGACGCCCTGGAGCCGACCCGCGCCGAGTTGAAACCGCTCGGGGCCGGGGGACGCTTGGCGCGCCGGCTGCCGAGCTACGGCCTGCCAATCCTGGCGATCGTCCTGGCGGTGCTGTTCTCGCTGCTGCTGCCGCAAACCTTTCCCACGCTGCTGAACACCCGGTCGATCATCTCCGACAAGGCGATCATCGCGCTGTTGTCGCTGGCCGCCATGATCCCAATGGCGGCGGGCAAGATCGACCTGACGGTCGGCTACGGCATCGTGCTCTGGCACATCCTGGCGATCAGCCTACAGACCGCCTATGGCCTGCCCTGGCCGGTGGCGGTGCTGGTCGTGATCCTGCTCGGCGCCGCCGTCGGGCTGGTCAACGGTCCCGCTTGCCGGCCTTTTGCGTGGCGGCGACCACCCGGGCCTTGGCGTCGGCCATCTCGTCCGCCTGCGCGCCAGCCGCGAAGAGCAACAGGAGCGTGGCTCCGCCCGTCAACGACTTGGACC
>CALMOK010000080.1:0-1173 GCA_937871825.1 uncultured Alphaproteobacteria bacterium | reverse complement strand
CCGCCGTCGGGCTGGTCAACGGGCTGCTGGTCGAGATCGCCCGCATCGATTCGTTTATCGCCACGCTCGGCATCGGCACCGTGCTCTACGCCCTCGCGCTCTGGCACACCGGCGGACGGCAGGTCGTGGCGGTCCTGCCCCAGGGTTTCCTGGCGCTGAACGGCACGCTGGTGTTCGGCCTGCCGATCACGGGCTTTTACGTGGTGGCCCTGGCGCTCGTCCTTTGGCTGGTGCTCGAACACCTGCCGGTCGGTCGCTACATCTACGCGATCGGCGCCAACCCCAAGGCGGCCGCGCTCAACGGCATCCCGGTTGGGCGGTACAGCGTCGCCGCCTTCGTGACGTCGGGCGCCTTGACGGCGTTGGCGGGTGTGCTGCTCGCCTCGAAGCTTCGCATCGGCCAGGCGAGCGTCGGGCTCGAATACCTGCTGCCGGCCCTCGTGGGCGCGTTTTTGGGGTCGACCACCATCAAGCCGGGCCGCGTCAACGTTTGGGGCACGTTGGTCGGCGTCGCCATCCTGGCCATCGGCATCTCGGGCATCCAGCAGTTCGGGGCGTCCTTCTGGGTCGAGCCGCTGTTCAACGGCATCACCCTGCTGATCGCCATCGGTATCGCGGGCTACGCGCAGCGGCGGCGGGGAACGCGGGCGCTACCGGCCGCACGGGCCTTGCCCGCCGTAAAAGCCGGGGGCTGACGAGCGCCGGAGGGCGCCGACCATCCCGGTCGCGCCCTCCGGCTTGGTATCCCTACTGCCCGGCCCAGATCGCCTTGTAGTGGTCGCGGTAACCATTGTCCGGGTCGAAGATGTTCTTGGGGCCACCATCGAAGGCGATGTTGTCGGCTGTGACGAGGTGGATGCCCGACACGTAGCCCGACCAGGGCTGCTTGGCCAAGGCGCGGTTGAGTTCGTCGACGAGTTGCCAGCCCTGCTCGGTCAGGGGCTCGGCGACCGTGGCGACCTGGTAGTCCTTGGCACGGATGCGCTGGAAGGCCGATTCCGAGCCGTCGCCGGCCGAGATGTTGTGTGGTGCTCCCGCACCGTCGACGCCGGCGGCGCCGAGCGAGGCCGCCATGAAGTCGTAGTAGAGGTCGTTCACGGCCAGCGAATAAGTCCATTTCGCGCCGTAACGCTGCAACAGCGACGTCGTGAGCTGCGGCATCCGGGTCGAGGC
>CALMOK010000079.1 GCA_937871825.1 uncultured Alphaproteobacteria bacterium | reverse complement strand
GGCTTCCTGCATCAGGGCCTCGTCGACCGTGGTGCGGCCGGCGGTGTCGAGCATGACCACGTCGTAGCCCTGAAGCCGCGCGGTCTGCTCGGCCCGGCGGGCGATCTGCACGGGCGTTTGGCCCGGCACGATCGGCAGCGTGTCGACCCCGACCTGCCGGCCCAGCACGGCGAGCTGTTCCTGCGCGGCCGGGCGCTTGACGTCGAGCGAGGCCATCAGCACCCGGCGTTTCATCCGGTCGGTGAGGCGCTTGGCGATCTTGGCCGTGGAGGTCGTCTTGCCGGCGCCCTGCAGTCCGACCATCATGATGGCCACCGGGGAGGCCGCGTCGAGGTTGATGGGGTCGGCGTCGGCGCCCAGCGTTTCCACCAGGGCGTCGTTGACGATCTTGACCACCATCTGGCCCGGGGTGACGGATTTCACCACATTGGCGCCGACAGCCCGTTCCCGCACCTTGTCGATGAAGGGGCGAACCACGTCGAGCGCCACGTCGGCCTCGAGCAGCGCGCGCCGCACTTCGCGCAGCGCCAAGTTGACGTCGTTCTCGCTCAGCGCCCCGCGTCGGGTGAGCTGATCGAAGATGCCGGAAAGTTTTTCCGAAAGGCCGTCGAACATGCCTCGTCCCTTGTTCCGATGCCAGCCGGGCCAACGCCGCTGATCCGCGTGGCCCAACGAGAAACGCGCCCGGGGGCGCTAAGCGCTGCCGGACGATCGCTTCGCCCCGCGAGGCTGAAGACGGATGGTGTGCCCCGAAGGACTGACGGCGTTCTAGGGGCTTGGCTTGGAAGCGTCAAGCGGTGCCCACCCGACCGGTGACCGTCGAAACAGGCGCCAGGACGGCCATGCCGGGGCCACGACGTGCGCCGGGGGAGTTGACCGCCCGCCCGGCCTGATGTGCTGTGCCGGCGAAAAGGCCGCGCGGCTGCGGCCCTACGTGGAACCTGCACATGGCCCTGACCGTCGCCGTCCAGATGGACCCGATCGACCGCATCAACATCGCGGGCGACTCCACCTTCGCCCTGCTGCTTGAAGCGCAGAAGCGGGGCCACAAGCTCCTCTACTACACGCCCGAAACCCTGTCGCAGCGCGGGGGCGACGTGGTGGCGGTCACACAAAGCCTCGCGGTGCGGGACCAGAAGGGGGACCATTTCACCCTCGAAGCCGCCGCCGTCACGCCCCTGGCCGGGGTGGACGTGGTGCTGTTGCGGCAGGACCCGCCCTTCGACCTCGCCTACATCACCTCGACCCACCTGCTCGAGCGGCTGGTGCCGGCGACGCTAGTGGTGAACGATCCGGCGGGCGTGCGCAACGCGCCCGAAAAACTGTTCGTGCTCGACTTTCCCGACCTGATGCCTCCCACGCTGGTGACCCGCAACCGCGAAGCTATCGAGGCGTTCCGCGCCGAACAGGGCGATGTCGTCATGAAGCCGCTTTACGGCAACGGCGGCGCGGCGGTGTTCAAGGTATCGCGTCGCGATCCCAACTTCGGCTCGCTGTTCGACCTGTTTTCCGCGACCTTCCGCGAGCCCTGGGTGGTGCAGCGCTTCCTTCCCGAAATCGTGCACGGCGACAAGCGGATCATCCTGGTCGACGGGGTGGCGGTCGGCGCGGTCAACCGCGTCCCGGCGCAGGACGATATCCGCTCCAACATGGTCCGGGGCGGGGCGGCGGCCGCGGCCGACCTCACGCCGCGCGAGCAGGAAATCTGTGCCGCCATCGGTCCCGAACTACGCCGGCGCGGGCTGCTGTTCACCGGCATCGACGTCATCGACGGCAACCTCACGGAGATCAACGTCACCTCGCCGACGGGCCTGCGCGCCATCCAGCGGCTCGGCGGCCCCGACATCACGGCGGTGATCTGGGACAGCATCGAGGCCAAGCGGGCGGGGCAATCGAGCTGATCGGTTCTCGCCAGGACAGCCGGCACGATCGGTGCCTGATCGGCAGACCGCGCCGGGACGACGCTTATCAAAGTCCATCGTCTGATTTATGTACTTAGATAAATAACAACATCATCGCTCCGATAAAATGATGGTATTTGGAAGGTGTCGTATGGCCTGAATGTCGTCGTTGAACTAGACGAAGAAGAATGAGCGACATTTCAGTTGTCATGGCGACCTATAATGGCGCGCATTTCATTGGCGAACAGCTCGCGAGCATCGCCGACCAGACCCTGCCGCCCGACGAGATCATCATCTGCGACGACGGGTCGACCGATAACACCTTGGCAATCGTCGAAACCTTCAAGCGAAGAACCCCGATCCCCGTCAAGGTCCATCAAAACCCGGTGCGGCTCGGTTATTCGGAAAATTTCCTGGGCGGCATGGCGCGGGCGCGCAGCTCTTACATCTCCCTATCGGACCAGGATGACGTTTGGCACTTACGGAAACTCGAAATATGCCGGGCCGCCCTGCGGGACAACGATGCGGTGCTGTGCGCCCACCCCATGACGCTGGTCGACCTGGAACGTCGGGTGATCGGCTTTGCCACGCAGGAGATCACGGCGACCAAAACCCACGCGCCCCTGACACTCGACCCCTGGGGCGTCTTCTTCGGCTTCACGCAGCTTTTCGATCGGCGGCTGATCGACATCATTCCGGCAGACCAGCGCGGCCTTGACAGTTATTCCTTCGACACCAAGCTGGCGCATGATCGCTGGATCTACTGGCTGGGCACCCATTTCGGCACCGTGGTGACGATCAACGAGCCGCTCGCCGAGTATCGCCAGCACGGATCCAACGCCTTCGGGGTTAAAGGCAGAACCCTGATGGATCGGTTCAGGACCAAGGTCGAGGAGGGCGCCCCGCGCCTGCGCGAGTTCGCCGATCTCGCGGCGTACCGCGCCGATCTGCTCCGCCGAGCCCACACCGATACCCATGGTGAATTCCTGCAGGCGGCGACCCGGCGCTGGGCCAAGCTGCACGACCATTGCCGGACGCGCTACCAGATCCACACCACGGAAGCTTTCGCGGCGCGCCTTCGGCTGCTGGCTACCAATGTCGCGAACGGCGCCTATCGCTCGTTCGGGGCGAATGGCCTCGGGCCAAAGCGGCTGCTGGAAGACGTCAGCCTCGGCTTGTTCGGCAAGTTCGTGCCGCCCGCCAAATGATAGCCGGCGAACGCGACCGGTCGACCTGTTCGGTCTTTTCCGCGCGTCGACATCCCCCTTCAAGGGAGGGCACCCTCGCGGTGCCTGCGGGTGCCGAACCGTGCCCCCGTGCGGCTTGGCCCCATGCCGGCCAGCCTTGGGTTTGTCCGCCCCTAGGGGCACGCACCCGGGTCGCCGGTGTCGATATGGCTGTCCGGCCCCCGCGTCCCTGGCCACCTGGACTGCCGTGCTGTAAGCGAGCCGGCATGATCGACCTCATCGAACGGCCCCGGGTGGCAAACAACGCGCTCCTTGTGGTGCTGGCCTCGGTGCTGATCGACATGGTCGGAATCGGCATCATTGTCCCGGTTCTCCCCGACATGATCCGCGCCATCGCGGGAAGCGACATTTCGGAAGCGTCCGTGATCGGCGGTTGGCTGTTCGTGGCCTACTCGATCATGCAATTCTGCTTCGGCCCGGTGATCGGCAGCCTGTCCGACGCTTATGGCCGCCGGCCGGTGCTGCTGGCCTCGATCCTCGGGCTCGGCGTCGACTATATCGTGACGGCCTTCGCGCCCTCGATCGGCTGGTTGTTCATGGGCCGCATCGTGGCCGGCATCTGCGGCGCCTCCTACACCACCGCCAACGCCTACGTGGCCGACATCACGGCACCGGAGGACCGCGCCAGGGCCTTCGGGCTGATCGGCGCCGCCTTTGGCATCGGCTTCATCCTTGGTCCCGCCATCGGCGGACTGCTGGGGCATTTCGGCCATGCCGTGCCCTTCCTAGCCGCCGCCGCCTGCTCGCTCATCAACTTCGCGTTCGGTTATTTCGTGCTGCCCGAATCCCTCGCGCGCGACCAGCGCCGGCCCTTCCGCTTGTCGCGCGCCAACCCATTCGGCGCCATGCGGGTGCTGCGGAAACAGCCCGTGCTCACCCGCTGGGCCAGCGTGCTTCTGCTGTTTTTCCTGGCCCAGGCCGTTTACGTGTCGGTCTGGGCCTATGCCGCGATCGCCCGATACGGTTGGAACGAGGCCCAGATCGGCATCTCGCTCGCCCTCGTGGGCATCACCTCGGCCCTGGTGCAGGGTGTGTTGGTGGCACCCGTGATCCGCCGCATCGGCGAACGCCGCGCCGCGCTCGCGAGCCTGCTCATCGCGTTTTTGTCGGCGGTCGGCTACACGCTCGCCTCGCAGGGCTGGATGGTTTACGCGCTGATCCTGCTCGGCGCCTTCCAGGGCGTCGCCATGCCGGCCATCAACGCCCTGATGTCGCACGAGGTGGCGCCCGATAAGCAAGGCGAACTGCAGGGAGCGATGGCCAGCGTCCAGGGTATCGCCTCCATCGTCGGGCCCCTGGTGATGACGCAGATCTTCGCTTTCTTCACGGGACCGACGACACCCGTCCTGTTTCCGGGCGCTCCGTTTGCGCTCGCGGCCCTTCTGTTCGGCTCCGCCACACTGCTGCTGGTTCGAGCGAAGCGGCCTGCCGCCGCCTGAGATTGCGCTCGTCCGGACGCGCCACGTCGAAAAAGGGACGATAAAAAAAACCCGGCGCGGGAATGCGCCGGGTTTCCTGTTCGACGAAGCGAAGCGGCTTATTCGGCCGCCGTGCGCATCGGCTCCTCGCGCTTGCCATCCGTATAGGTCGGCCCCGAGCGATTCTCGTGCGGGGCCGGCTTCCCCGGCAAGGGCGGCAGCGCCTTGGCCTTTTCGAGGTCGATCCCCGCCCCGGTCGCGACGCGCGTGCCGTAATCGGGATCGCAGTGCCAGAAATGCCAAACCATCCGCAGCTGGATCGGCTCCGGGCAGGCCTTCATGTCGTCGACGAGGTTGGCGATGAGGTCGTCGCGCTCCCAAGCCTCGAAAGCCCGGTAGCGGTCGCCCGCCTGCCTGTAATCGTCGGCGGTGCGCGTCTGCTGGTAGCGCCCGAGGTGGCCCTGGATCGGTTGGTGGTAGTCCTTGGCGGGCTGCGGTGCCTCGACGAGACCCTCGTTCAACACCCCCGGCTCGTAGTTGACGTGCTTGTTGGCCCGCCCGCCATCGACATAGAAGGCCATCTGCCCGTCACGCTGGTTGGTGTAGGGGCGCGCCTTCTCCTGCGGGGCGTTGATGGGCAGTTGCAGGTAGTTCGGGCCGACGCGGTAGCGCTGCGTGTCCGAGTAGGACAGGGTGCGCCCCTGGAGCATCTTGTCGTCGGAGAAGTCGACGCCGTCGACCAGCACGCCGGTCCCAAAGGCGGATTGCTCGGTTTCGGCGAAGAAGTTGTCCGGAACGCGGTCGAGCACCATGCGACCGACGGGCAGCAGCGGGAACTGGTCTTCGGGCCAAAGCTTGGTGTCGTCGAGCGGATCAAAGCTCAGGTGATCGTTCGGCCCGTCCGACATGACCTGCACGCAGAACTCCCACTCGGGGAAGTCGCCGCGCCCGATCGCGTCGTAAAGGTCCTTGGTGGCATGGCCGACATCCTTGGCCTGGATGGCTTCGGCCTGGGGGGTCGTCAGGTTGCGGACGCCCTGCTTGGGCACCCAGTGGAACTTGGTGAGGTATGCGATGCCCTGGTCGTTGACCAGCTTGTAGGTGTTGACGCCCGAGCCTTCCATTTCGCGATAATTGGCGGGGATCCCCATGGGGGATTTCACCTGCGTGACCATGTGCAGCGACTCGGGGTGGGCGGCCACGAAATCGAAGAAGCGCCAGGCTTCATGCCGGTTGGTCACCGGGTCGGGCTTGAAGGCGTGGATCATGTCGGGGAACTTGATGGCGTCCCGGATGAAGAACACCTTGAGGTTGTTGCCCACGAGGTCCCAATTGCCGTCCACGGTCTTGAACTTGACGGCGAAGCCGCGCGGGTCGCGGGCCGTTTCGGGTGAGTCCTTGGAGCCCACCACGGTGGAGAAGCGCACGAACATTGGCGTTTTCACGCCCGTCTCGTTGAGCACGCGGGCGCGGGTGTATTTCGCTGCCGGCTCGTCGCCGATCGTGCCATAAGCCTCGAAGTAGCCATGCGCACCGGTGCCGCGGGCATGCACGACGCGCTCGGGGATCCGCTCGCGGTCGAAATGGGTGATCTTTTCGAGGAACTGATAGTTTTCGAGCGTCGCCGGACCGCGTTCGCCCACCGTGCGGGTCGATTGGTTGTCCCGTACCGGATGACCTTGGCGGGTCGTCAAGACCTTGTCGTCGCTCATGCTTGGTTTCCTGTTTGATGGGTGGCGGGCGCGGCGCTTGAACTTCGAACCCCGATGGGTGAAAGTGGGAACCATATTCATTTTCAGTCCGCTGGCAAGCCGCGGACGGGCGGCGGACTGAAAGAACACGAGACGGATATGCGAACGTCAGCCCACGCGGTGTAGTTGCCGAAGAACTACCGACTCGTGTTCGACGTGGTCAGCGCCCAGCCGCCCGGCACCCATGCGGCGGCCGGCGCGATCTACGCGGAAGCCAGGCGGCGACAATCGGGGATCGGCTACTCGACCGTCTACCGCGCGCTTGATCGGCTTCGCGACCTCGGCCTCGTTCACGAGGTACGGGTGCCGGGCACCACGTCGGCCCTCTACGAGCCTGCCCGGGACGGCCACGCGCATTTCCTGTGCACCCGTTGCGGCAGCGTGGCCGATATCGATTATCACATTCCGGCGACCGACGTGTCGGGGCTGAACGCGAACCATGGGATCGCGATCGTCAATGTCATGCTGACCTTTAACGGCCTGTGCGAAGCCTGCCGGACGGGTTGCGGGGTCGATCAGGCCGCCAAGCGACGCTCATCCCCGGCGCGTCCGTCCACCAGCAACCCCGTTCCGACGACCCGTCCCCGTGCCTTCGCCAACCCGCCGGGT
>CALMOK010000078.1 GCA_937871825.1 uncultured Alphaproteobacteria bacterium | reverse complement strand
GATCAAGGCCGTGGCCTCCCCGCACGAGATCCTTCTCGTCGCCGACAGCCTCACCGGGCAGGACGCCGTCAACCTCGCGCGCTCCTTCAACGAGAGGGTGGAGATCACAGGCATCGTGCTGACGCGCGTGGACGGCGACGGGCGCGGGGGCGCGGCCCTGTCCATGCGGGCCGTCACCGGCAAACCCATCAAGCTGCTCGGCACGGGCGAGAAGATGGACGCGCTCGAGGATTTCCACCCTTCCCGCATCGCCGACCGCATCCTCGGCATGGGCGATATCGTGTCGCTGGTCGAAAAGGCCGCCGCCTCGATCGACGCCGAACAGGCCATGCGCGTCGCCGAGAAGATGCGCAAGGGCAAGTTCGACCTCGAGGACCTGAGCGCCCAGCTCGCCCAGGTCGAGAAGCTCGGCGGCATGGGCGGCATCATGGGCATGCTGCCGGGGATGGGCAAGATCAAGGAACAGATGGCGGCCGCCAACATCGATGAGAACATCATCAAGCGGCAGCGGGCCATCATCTCGTCGATGACGCGGGGCGAGCGGCGCAACCCCGACATCCTGAAGGCGTCCCGCAAGAAGCGCATCGCCGCGGGCTCCGGCTCCAAGGTCGAGGAGGTCAACCGCCTGCTGAAGCAGCACCGCCAGATGGCCGACATGATGAAATCCCTCGGCGGGGCGGCGGGCGGCAAGCGCGGCGCCCTCGGCAAGATGGCATCGGCCTTCGGCCTCGGCTCGGGCAACCCGTTGGCCGGCATGGCCCCGCCGACCCCCGATCAGCTCGCCCAGTTGGAAGCCATGCAGAAGGGAATGGGCGGGGGCGGCGGCATGCCGAGCTTGCCGGCCGCGCCGCCGGGCCTGGGCGGTAAACTTCCCGGCCTGCCGGGCCTTGGCGCCCCTCGCCTGCCGGGCCTCGGCGGCTTCAACCCGTTCGGGGGTCGCAAGAAGTGAGCCTCGAGGTTTTTCCCGCCATGGCGGCCAAGCTGCGCACGATCCGCGATCGCCTCGCAGCCGCCGACGTCCACTTCACGGAAACCAATTATCGTGACGACGCCGTTTCGATCCTGGTCAACGAACCGGGCGAATACTGGGAAATAGACGTGCTTCAGGACGGCTCGGTCGATGTCGAGGTCTACACCTCGCAAGGGCTGAGCGACGATCCGATGGGGGCGATCGACAGCCTTGTTCAACGCAAGAACCAAATCACCGAAAGGATGTAACGCATGTCTTTGAAAATCCGCCTGTCCCGCTGGGGCGCCAAGAAGCGCCCGGTCTACCGCATCGTGGTGGCCGACGCCCGCGCCCCGCGCGACGGCCGTTTCATCGAAAACCTCGGCACCTTCGATCCCATGAAGGCCAAGGACGACACCACCCGCCTGACCCTGAACGGCGACAAGGCCAAGGATTGGATCGCCAAGGGCGCCCAACCGACCGACCGCGTGCTCAAGCTGCTCGCCTCGATCGGCGCCGCCGAAGCGCCGGTCCGCAACAACCCGGAAAAGGCCAAGCCGAAGAAGAAGGCGCAGGAACGCGCCGCCGAAGCCGAGAAGCTCACCGCGGCCGCCGCGGAGTAAGCCTTCCGCTTCTATGTCCAGGACCATGGATTTCCGGGTTCGCCTGCGGCGCCCGGAATGAGGGGTAAAGTTGGTCTGTTCTTCCGGGGCGGGGAAGCCGAACCCGGATATCCATGCCACACGATGGACCTCAATCCCGCACGAAGGCGAACCGGTCGACGTCCACCAGCCCGCGATCGGTGATCTTGAGGTGGGGGATGACCGGCAGCGGCAGGAAGGCCACCTGCAGGAAAGGCTCGGCAAGCGACACGCCGAGTTCCCGCGCCGCGGCCTTGAGCGGCAGCAAGGCCGCATGCACGGCTTCAAACGAAAGCAGGCTCATCAGCCCGGCCATCGGCAGGGCGAGGTCGGCCATGATGACCCCGTCGCCCGCCACGGCGAAACCACCCTCGATGGCGATCAGCCGGTTGACCGCGAGCGCCATGTCGGCCTCGTTGGCGCCCACAACGCAAAGGTTGTGGCTGTCGTGCCCGACCGAGGACGCGATGGCGCCGCGCCGCATGCCGAAGCCGTGCACGAAGGCGACGCCGATGTTGCGGTTGTGGCCGTGCCGGGCCACCACGGCGACCTTGACGGCATCCTGGTCGAGGTCGACGCGGCGCTCCCCGTTGCGGTAGGGCAACGTCATCGGCAGGTTTTCCGTGATGATCTTGCCGGGCATGACGCCGATCACCCGGGTCGAAGGACCCGCCCCCGGCGCGGCGAAATCCCCGGCCGTCACGGGTTCTGCCTTGACGCTGCGACGCCCGATCGGCGGCCGGTGGGGGCGGGCGTCGAACAAGGCATCGTCGACGGGGCGGCCCGCCGAAAAGACCCGCGTCACCGCGCAGGCGTCGAGGTCGTCAAGAACGACGAGGTCGGCCCTGTAGCCCGGGGCGACAAGCCCACGGTCGCGCAGCCCGAAAGCGCGAGCCGCGGAATGGCTCGCCGCCCGGTAGGCCGCGAGCGGCGGCGCGCCCAGGCGAATCGCTTCGCGGATCATGCCGTCGATATGGCCGCCTTCGGCGATGTCGAGCGGATTGCGGTCGTCGGTGCAAAAGGCGATGAAGGGCGACAAGGGCTCGGTCACGAGACCGTGCAGGGCGTGCAGGTCCTTCGACACCGACCCTTCCCGGATCAGCACCGTCATTCCCTTGGCGAGCTTTTCGAGCGCCTCGGCTTCCGTGGTGGTTTCGTGATCGGTTCGGATTCCGGTCGCCAGATAGGCGTTGAGGTCGTGCCCACGCAGCAGCGGGGCGTGGCCATCGATGTGCCGGCCCGCGAAGGCGGCGAGTTTGGCCAGGCACCCCGGGTCCTTGGCCAGCACCCCCGGAAAATTCATGAACTCGGCCAAGCCGACGACTTTGGGGTGACCCGCCAGGGCGACGAGGTCGCCCGCCTCGACCCGGGCGCCGGAGGTTTCGAGCTCGGTCGCCGGAACGCAGGACGACAGGTTGACCCTGAGGTCGAGGGCCGTCGCGTTGGCGGCGTCGAGGAAATAAGCGATCCCTTCAACGCCCAGCACGTTGGCGATCTCGTGGGGGTCGCAGATCGCCGTGGTGATGCCGCGCGGCAGCACGCAGCGATCGAACTCGGCCGGGCCGATCAGGGAGGATTCGACGTGGCAATGGGTGTCGATGAAGCCCGGCACGACGATCTGGCCCGACACGTCGATTTCGCGGCGGCCCGAATAGTCGTCCATCGTGCCGACGATGGTCGAACCGCAGATGGCGACGTCGGAGCGACGCAGCGCCCCGGTCACGAGGTCGAACACGCGGCCTCCCTTGAGCACGAGGTCGGCCGGCGTCGCGCCCCTGCCCTGGTCGATCAAGGCGGTCAGGTTCTCGACATCGAACATGCTGGCGCCCTTCGCGGTGTCGCGAGGCTATCCGATCCGCCCGGACCTGGAAACTCCGGGTCGCCGGGTCGCCGGTCCGTCAGCCATGAACCGCGAAGGTCCACGGTGAGTAGGTTAGACATTTGCCCATGACAGACTGGTAACTCGTTTTAGCGCGGAAAAAGCATAATCCAGCGTCTGTCCTTCAACGAAGCGGAGGCCAATTGGTGACGAGATCGGCAGGCGACGCCCCCCATGGGGCGACGCAGGTGATCAACGCTAGCCGAGCGAAACCGAACGCCGGGTCAGCCCTTTGGGAGAAGCGGCTGCAGGATCTTGTCGAGGTCGGCTGGCGCCATCTCACCGGCGTATTTCTTGCCGTTGATGTAGAAAGTCGGCGTCGCGTCGACACTGAACTTCTTGGCGGCATTGTCGCGAACGGCGTTGACCTGATCGTAGAGCTTCTGGTCCTTGAGGCAGGTCTCGAAGTCGGTCTGCGAGATGCCGGCCTGCTTCACGGTATTGGCCAGGGCCTCGACGGGTTTATCAACAAAGGCCCAATTCTTCTGCTGGGCGAACAGCAGGTCCACCATGGCGTTGCGCTTGTCGACGCCAACGAAGCGCGCCAGCATGAAACCGGCGGTCGCCAGCGGATCGAGCGGGAACTCCCGCAAAGTGAAGCGCACCTTCCCGGCGTCGATATACTTCGATTTCAGGACCGGATAGCTTTCGGCGTGGAAGGCCGCGCAATGCGTGCAGGTCATCGACGCATATTCGATCACGGTGATGGGCGCGTCCTTCTGGCCGATCCAAACGTCCGGCAAGGGACCCTCGGCCATCAGCTGATCGCTCGGGAACGTCCCGCCCTCGGAAGCCGCCATGGCGCGGCTCGGCGCCAACAACGCGGTCGCGGCGAAGCCGGTCATCGCCGTGCCGCATAGGAAAACTCGACGGCTAGGTTCGAAGAAGGGCATCGGTCACTCGCTTGGGTCTGCCCGCACCCACGTCGGCCGGGAGCAACCGAACGATGGGGCTTTGTGATGGGCATTTTAGATGAAACGCGAACTAAATGAAACAAGGGGCACGGCCTCCCATCAGGGAGAAAGCACCCGGCTGCCGAGCCGCATCAGCGCCGCGCGCAGGTCGGCTTCCTCGATGCCCGACGTCAAGTCCCGCGCGCGGCGAACGGCGGGTTCGGCCGGCGGGTCGAGGCGGCGGCGGGCGGGCGCGGCGGGCGCCATCGGCCCTTGCCGAAGCGTGACGCGGCCGACGCAGCGCCATCCGAAATGCGTGTTGATCCGATCGATCACGACCGGGATCTCGTGCTGAAGCTCCACCGCGAAAGCGCCCTCCACGCGGACCACGAGCGTGGCGGCGTCCTGGGCGGCGCGGCTGGCCGTGCGCTGAGGCCAGTTCAGGCGGATCGGTTCACACCGCGACGCCAGGCGCGCGCCGACGATCTCGGGCCAGAATAACAGGAGGTCCGCCTCGCCGAACCCGAACTTGCCAAGCGCGGGCGTGAGGCATGGACCCACGAGGTCGGCCAACGGACGAGACCAGTGTTTACGGTTGAAAGGCTTGCCGGTACTCATGGGGCACACGATATCGCTGATTGCCGACAACATGCAAAGGCTTGGACATCCGCGACGATCCCACGACGGCAAGCCCGGCGCGGCACTTGGCGCCCCAACCCGGCGAGCCCGGCCCTGCGTCCGCTTCGGCCGACCTCCTCGCCTGGTACGACCGGCACCGCCGCGTCCTGCCCTGGCGGGTGCGCGGCGACGAGATCGCGGATCCTTACGCGGTCTGGTTGTCGGAGATCATGCTCCAGCAAACCACCGTAACCGCCGTCAAGCCGTTTTACGCCAAGTTCCTGGCGCTTTGGCCGACGGTGTCGGCCCTGGCGGCGGCCTCGCTCGACGACGTGCTGCGGGCCTGGGCGGGCCTCGGCTATTATTCCCGGGCGCGCAATCTTCACGCCTGCGCCCAGGCCGTCGTTGAGCGGTACGACGGTCGTTTTCCCGACACCGAGGCCGCTTTGCGACAATTGCCGGGGATCGGCGCCTACACGGCCGCGGCGATCGCCGCGATCGGGTTCGGGCGCGACGCCACGGTGGTGGACGGCAACGTCGAACGCGTGATGTCGCGCCTCTTCGCCATCGACGTGCCGTTCCCCAAGGCCAAGCCGTTGGCTTATCGCGCCATGGCCGGCGTGACGCCGAGTGGCCGGGCCGGCGATTTCGCGCAAGCCGTCATGGACCTTGGCGCCACGCTCTGCACGCCGAAAAGCCCGGCCTGCGCCATCTGCCCGGTTCGCACCTGCTG
>CALMOK010000077.1:16309-17161 GCA_937871825.1 uncultured Alphaproteobacteria bacterium | reverse complement strand
TTCGAGGGGCGTCGAGGGTGCGACGACCGAAGCGTCATCATCGTCAGCCCCTCGAGTTTCCACCAAATCCGGCTGCGGGGCGTGCCGCAGGGTCGATGGCGCTCCCCCACCCGCGCTGCGCGACTGATCGTCGGCGATGATGCGCCGGATCGAGGCCAGGATATCCTCCATCGAGGGCTCGTTCAGTCGGTCCGAACGTGTATCGGCCGGCGACTGCGGGATAGATGCGTTGAACGCGCTCATGGCCTTTTGACGCTTTCTGCGCTGGTCCCCGTCGCCGAACGACGACATCGGATGAGATGGTTTGATCACCGCGCCCGCTGCCCGATGGTCACCAAATATTAACCCCGGCGACCCACCGGAACAAGCAATCGCGAATGTCTACGCGGAAAACTTGTGGGCTCAAACGGGCGCTGTAACGAAGCGATCACCGTCCGTCCGGCGTGCGCAGCCCGAACCATTTGTCCTTGACCTGCTCGAAATGCACCACGGGGCTGTAGACCCTTACATTCAAGCCGAGGGTGTTGGTCGACAGGCGGCCGATGGTGGCCAGGACCGCGTAGGACGCCACCACGCGATCGCGCTGCGCGCCGACGAGGGCGACACGCGAGTTCAGCAAGGTTTGCTGGGCGTTGAGCACGTCCAGCGTGGTGCGCTGGCCGACGCGCGCCTCCTCGCGCACGCCGTTCAAGGCGATCTCGGAAGCGTTCACCGAGGCCTGGTCGGCCTGCACAGTCGCCTTCGAGGATTCAAGGAGCCCCCAGGCCGATATCACCGCCGCCCGGACGTTTTCGCGCTGCACGTCGGCTTGCAAACGGGCCTGCCCAAGATTTTCCTTGGACTGCCGGATCG
>CALMOK010000077.1:6170-16299 GCA_937871825.1 uncultured Alphaproteobacteria bacterium | reverse complement strand
GAGAACCGTGTTTGCGCCGAGGGTCGCGCTGCCGTTGTACGACTGCGCGCCGGTGGAGCGCACGGTCGGGTTCGACAGGCTGGCACCCGGCGCGTCGAAACGCACGGTGTCGTTGATCGTCACCGCGCCGGTGACGGCGCGAGTGAAGACGCTGGTTCCAGGCGTGCCCTGCACGTCGTAGTTCTGAGACACCGACCCCTGCACGCTCACCGTCGGATACAGCGCTCCCTCGTTGATCTTCACCTGGAGGGCGGCCGCATCAACCTGATGCAGGGCGGATTGAACCGAAGGGTGCTCCGTCTGCGAGATGCCGATCGCCTGCGCGAGGGACGAAGGCAGGCCACGCTCAAGCGGCCGGGCGGCTTCCAGCCGCGTCGGCTGAACACCGACCACCTGCCGGAAGCTGGCAATGGAGTTCTGCAAGTTGGACTGGGCGGTGTAAAAATCCGCCCGCGACCCCGCCAAGCCCGACTCGGCCTGTGCCACATCGGTCCGCGTGACTTCGCCAACCTTGAAACGGTCTTGCGTTTGACGGAGCTGTTCGTCGAGCACCTTGATGTTGCTGCTACGGAGATCGAGGATGGCCGTGTCGCGGAGCACGTCCATGTAGGCCTGGGCGGCGCTTTGCAGCACGCTCTGCTCGATGTTGCGCAAGGTTTCCCGCGAACCGAACACGTTGGACTCGGCCTGCCGGATCGAATTCGGTGTCCTGAAACCATCGAACAGGGTTTGGGAGACGGTCAGACCGACCCCGCGCGGAACCGTGTCGGAGCTGATCGACGTCGCGGTCGTCGAACCTGTGTTGCCGCTGACACCGGTTCCAAGGCCCCCAGCCCCAAGGCCGCTGCTGACACCGGTTCCGGTCCCAAGACCAGTCCCGGTGCTGGTGCCAATCCCAGTACCGGTGCTGGTGCCAGTCCCGTTGTTGGTGCCAGTCCCGTTATTGGATCCATTTGTTCCAACAGTGGGGCTCGACGTCGCGTATTCGTGTTGAAAGCCGACGTTTCCCTGGGCTTCGACCCGGGGCAGATAACCCGAATTGGCCAACGGAACGTTTTCGTCCGATGCCCGGGTCGCCGCCCGCTGAGCGTTCAATTGGGGATTGTTGACGTAGGCCCGGGCAAGAACGGCGTTGAGCGTTTCACCCCGAACTGGACCCGTCACGCCGATCGCAATGGATAAAACCGCAACTCCCTTGGCGGCCCGGACCACAACTTTTCCGGTTTTTCCGGATCGATCGAACACCATCTATCAACCTTGGCTTACGCGTCATCGGCCGGCCGCGAAAAGCGACCCACAGATCTGGCGCTCCGCGCGCCTGACGAGAACATACTCAACTCGGTCGGCACGTCGGGACATCTTATCCTAACTGCAACTGAAGCGTGCGGCCGGGTTCCTCCGTTGAAGCCAAAAGTGAGAACCTGCCGCAAAAATACGACAGTAGGATCGACCGCGTCACGCCCCCGGACCAAGAGCGTCGGCGAGGCCAAGCTGTCGGCTCTCAGAAAATGAAGCTGGGGCGTTCGCGAAATTCGGCCAACACGGGGGCCGTCGCGTCGAACACGTCCCGGCTGCTGACGTCGGCCCCGATCCTGTCGAACCGCACGGCCTTGCCCGAGCGCCGGGTGGCGCTGCTCGATTTGGTCAGGATGGCGAGGAGTCGCCCCTGCGGAGCGAGTTGATCGAGCAAGGCTTCGAGGTTGCATTCAACAGCACCGTCGACCAGAACGACGTCATAGGGTCCACCCGCCGGGTAGCCCTGCGCCAGCGGCCCTTGCACGGTGCCGACGTTCGGCAAACTCAGTTCGGCGAGCTGATCGACCGTCGCCGAGAAAAATCCGGGATCTGACTCCAGCGCCAGCACGGAACCGGCGAGCCTGGCGAGGATCGCGGCCGTGTAGCCCGACGCGGCGCCGACCACCAGAACCCGGTCGCGCAACGTGACCGAGGCGTTCTGGATCAGCTTGGCGAGAAAGAGGGGGGGCAGCAGCACCCGGACCTCGCCCGTCCGGTTCGGAGGATCGATCGTGACCGGCGCGTCGGAGTAGGTCAGCTCCGTGACGTTCTCGGGCAGGAAACCCTCGCGCGGCACGTCGAGGAAGGCTTGAAGGACACGCTGGTCCGTCACGTCGAATGTTCGGATCTGATTATCCACCATCGCGCGGCGCAGGTCGTAAGACAAACGCCGTGCTTGCGCGACCTCAACCTGCACCATGCACCCTGCCCTCATCCACGTATCGATGGCCCTTGCCGGACCGGGTGGTCGATCCAGCCCCGTCAAACCATCATGGCCGTGGGCGGATGTCTCACACGATGTGGTAAAAGACAATCGAGCGGAAGCACGGGGCGGCGGCTCCATGGCTCG
Source organism: uncultured Alphaproteobacteria bacterium (assembly GCA_937871825.1). Taxonomy (GTDB): domain Bacteria; phylum Pseudomonadota; class Alphaproteobacteria; order Rhizobiales; family Beijerinckiaceae; genus Lichenihabitans. Next base: position 13,934 of record CALMOK010000077.1, on the reverse strand, counting down.
ACCGAGGGCCTGATCGCCGCGAAGCCCACGGGCGGACGCAACAAGGAACACTGAAGCGATGACCGAGACTTCCCCGACCGAACACATGGAGCATGCCGAACACGCCGAGCATGCCGCCCATAGCGGCGACCCCGTTTTGGCTAAAGTGTCGGTGACCATCGCCGTCCTGGCGGTCATCGCGGCGACGATCGGGAGCTTCGAAACCGTGGAAAGCGGAAAGGCCATCACGGACAAGAACGAATCCGTGCTGCTGCAGAACCAGGCCACCGACTCGTGGGGCTATTTCCAGGGCCAGAGCATCAAGAAGAACATGTACGACCTCGCGGCGGCGGGTCAGGCCGACAAGACCATCCAATCCGACTACACCACCAAGGCCCGTGGCTACGAGGATCAAAGCAACGAGGCGCGAACCCACGCCGAGGCGCTTGAAAAGGACCGTGACGCCAAGCTGGAAGACAGCAACAGGCACGAAAGCCGGCATCACCTGCTCACCGCCGCCGTGACGCTGCTGCACGTTTCGATCGCCATCGCGACGATCTCGATCATCATGCGCGGACAACGATGGCCGTGGTACGGCGCCATGGGGCTGGGCACCATCGGCACCATCATGGCGGCCTTCGCCTACGCCTAAAGTATCACTTCCGGCCAACGCGCCTCGGCGACCGGCAAGGCGCGAGCCGGCCTCGCGCCGGCCCGCGCCCGAAACTGTGGTGTTATTGGCCGGCGGCCTTGAGGCGGGTGTTGCACTGGCTGAGGTATTTCGGCCAGGTCAGGCCTGGGGTCTGCGCCTTGAGCGACACCTTGTTGGCCTTCCACTCGGTGCCGCATTGGCGTTCACGGGCCACAAAGGCCGTGCGGCCGGCCGAGGGTGTCTTTCCGGCACCAGCCGGCGCGACGGGGGACGTCGGCACGGGCGCGGCGGCGGCGCTCGTCGGTTCCGGCAAGGCTGGGGTGGGTTTCAGCGGGTTCGACGTTGGAGCCGCGGCAGGTGCAGCCGCGGCTTCCGTGCTCACCGAAGCGGGTTGCGCCTTCAACTTGGCGGCGCAATCGGTGCGGAACTGGTTCCACGTCACGCCGTTCAGCGTGCCTCCGGCCTTGGCGGCCTGATATTGCTGGCCGCACTGCTGCATGACCGACTGGGCCGAAACGGGTTCGATCGCCACCAGAGCTGAAGCGGCCACCACCGCGAACGCGAGCTCCGCCCTCATCGCCGAACCAATCATGCCCGCCCCCTTTGATCCGGGCCGACAGCCCGATCCCACCTATTTGACGCCTTCACCCTGTTGCAAAGCTTGGATGTCGTCAATCCGGTCCGTTGTGCGTTAATGGGGCGGAGGCGCGAGGCTTCGGCCGGCGACGCCATTCTCGAAAGGACCACGGCATGGCATCGGACGCTGGCGTGCAACTTCTCATTCCCGGGCTCGCCTCGATCGAGGACGACGATCTCGACCAGCTGCGGGCGGCGGTCGCAACCCTCGAACATTCCAGCCTCGCGACCCGGATCGGCGCGGCACTGGGCCGACAGCTCGATGTCGCGTCCGACCTCCTGCCCGCTCCGGTCCTGTCGGTGGTCAACAAGGCCACCATGAAGGCCCTGCGGGCGGCGCTCCGGGCGGCCGTCAAGTCCCTGCCGGGCCAGCAAGCGGAGATGCCCGCCAATCGCCTGCACCTGACCCTGGCGGCCTTGTCGGGCGCGGCGGGCGGCGCGCTCGGCCTGGCCTCCCTGCCGATCGAGCTGCCGTTGTCGACAACCATCATGCTGCGCTCGATCGCCGAGATCGCCCGGCAAGAGGGCGAGGATTTGACGGATCCCCAGGCCGTCCTGGCGTGCCTCGAAGTGTTCGCGCTCGGCGGCGGTGACCGCGAGGCCGGGCCGGCGAGCGACAGCAGCTATCTGGCGGTGCGCGCCATGCTGGCGAAATCGGTGTCGGAAGCGGCCCGCTACATCGTCCAGCGCGGGGCCGGCAACGAGGCCGCGCCCGCCGTGGTGCGGTTGCTGAGCCAGATCGCCTCGCGCTTTGGCGTGGTGGTCGGACAAAAGGCCATGACGCAGGCCGTCCCGGTGCTGGGCGCGGTCACGGGGGGCGTGATCAACGCCGCCTTCACCAGCCATTTCCAGGCGCTCGCCAAAGCCCATTTCACCGTTCGGCGTTTGGAACGGCGCTACGGCGCAGAAACAGTGAGGTCGCTCTTCCTCGACCTGCAAAGGGGCACGTGACCGGATGTGCCACCGCCCATGACAACCCATCAAGACGCCGACCCGCTTCGCCACGGCACGAAGCCCAGGTGCGGACAGCGGATGCCATCGACGGGAAAGGATGCGGGGTGGAGGCCTCGCCCGGAATCGAACCGGGGTGCGAGGATTTGCAGTCCTCTACGTAACCACTCCGCCACGAGGCCTCATGACGGCCGCGTGAAACACCGCCTGCCGACCGCTGCCTCATAAAGCGGTTTGGCTTGGTGGGCAATCCCCCCGATGGGCTCCATGCCTGCACGACAAGGGCGGCCCGCCAATCTTTTCGCTTTGCAACCGCGCCATGGCTTGCTAATCAGCCCTCACGTTCCCCGATAGCTCAGTTGGTAGAGCATTCGACTGTTAATCGAATGGTCGCAGGTTCGAGTCCTGCTCGGGGAGCCAATCTGGCCATGAAGATTTTTGTTCGCGGCGTCGCTTTCAGCCCCGTGATCCCTGTTACATCTCGGCAGTTCATGTAATCGGCATTGGGCAGTTGATTGGCCCAATGCGCCCATCCGAAAGCCAGACAACCGTCGTCTATATCGCGACTTGCGAACCCCTTGGTGTCACGAGCCGGCGCAGATGGCCGGCCGACGCCCGATCCAGGGCCGCGCCTGCTCCATCTGGGCCGCCACGCTTAATATTGCGGCCTCATCACCGTAGCGCCCGACGAGTTGAACCCCGATCGGCACGTCTGCGGGAGTCCAGACGGCCGGCACCGAGACGGCGGGCAGCCCCGACACGTTGAAGGCGAACATAAAGGCGGCATCGGTCCATTTGGCATTGTAGCGGTCGACGTCGGGGTCGTTCATGTCCCAGTAGCCGACCGGGCGGGGTGGCTGGGTCAGGGTCGGCGTCAGGAACACGTCGAAGGGCGCGAGTTCCATCTGGATCTGCTGGTTGACCTTGCGCATGGCAGCGAGGCTCGCGGCATGCTCGGTGGCCGACAAAGAGCGCCCGCGATGGAGCAGCGCCCAGTTGAAGGCGTTGAGGTCGCCTTCCCCAACCGGGCGCCCAAGCGTCCGGCCCAGTTCCTCGAAGTCGAGCACGGCCTGCACGGCATTCATCCGGTTGTAACTGGACCAGGGCCCTTCGAGACCCGTCGAAAAGGCATGCTCCTCGACGTCGTGGCCAAGTTCGGCCAGCAGCGCCGCGGTCTCCTCGACGGCCCGCGTCACCTCGGGGGCGAAGGCCGGCCCCCAGGGCGTCGTCAGCGTGAAGCCGATCCTCCGGCGCTTCGGCCCGTCGGCCAGACCGGCCAGCCAGCCCCGGTCAGGTGTCGGCGGCGTGTAGAGATCCCCTGGCAGGACGCCGGCCGTGGCGTCCAGGAAGGCGGCCGTGTCCCGCACGGTGCGGGTGAGGGCGAAGAAGTAGACGCTGCCGAACCAGATATCGACGACATCGGGCCCATGGGTGATGCGGCCACGCGAGGGTTTTAAGCCGACCAGCCCGCAGCAGGAAGCGGGCACCCGGATCGAGCCGCCGCCGTCAGTCCCCTCCGCCATCGGAACCATGCGGGCCGCGACAGCGGCCGCCGCCCCGCCGCTCGATCCGCCCGGCGTCACAGCCGCGTTCCAGGGGTTCAGGGTCGGGCCGTGGTGGCGCGGTTCGGTCGCGATGCACCATCCATTCTCGGGAACGTTGGTGCGCCCCAGGATGACCAGGCCCGACGCCTTGATCCTGCGCACCATCTCGGAATCAGAGGTGCTGACATAATCCTTGCGGTATTCCATCCCCGCCGTCATGGGCAGGCCGGCGCATTCCGAGCCGATGTTCTTGAGCAGGTAGGGCACGCCCGCGAAAGGGCCGTCGCCGACCGGTTGCGCGACCTGCGCCCGCGCCTGTTCGAACGCCCGGATCACCACCGCGTTCAGCTTCGGGTCGAGCGCCTCGATGAGGCTGATGGCGACATCGGTCAGTTCGGCCGGCGTCACCTCCCTCCGCCGGACGAGATCGGCGAGGCCGAGCGCATCGCTGGCCACATAGGTCCGCACAAGATCGGCAGTCATGGTCATGCGGCATCCGCGATCGATGAAGAATGGGCAATGGCAGATCGGGCACAACCGCCACGTCACCGATCGTTCCACACGCGGCCCAGGCCCGCAAGATCGGCCCGACTGGACTGTTGATATCAATCCAACGCCAAAACGCGCAAGGTGGGCGGGGATTTATGGGCCGAAGACCCAATGATCGGCTCGATAAAGCTGCCTAGACCTTCCTACGACGGCCCATGACAGCGCCGTCGAGAAGCCGCTGGCGATCAACGTCTTCGCCTCTGATGTTCCCAGCGATAACCCACCTTCGCACCCATGTGGTGACGGTCTTGATCATACGCAAAGATCGCCGCTTTTTCCCGGCAAACGCGACGAGCGCCGACGGCGCGCCGGCATCGGCAATGCGTTGCAGTTGTCAGTCGACGTAGGAAGGCCGCTGATCATGATCGTGACGATCATCGGTGAGCCAGCGCTTCATCCAGGATTGCCGGGATCGCTGTCTTCAGTTGAAAATACCCCCGCGTGGCCCGCCGCCAGGTGAGATCGTCCCATAAACGTCGGACCCGGACGCAGCCCGAGGGAAGGGCCGAAGCTGACGGTCCCACGGGCGCCCAGGGCGTGACGGTCGGCAGGTTGCCGGCCCAGCCCTCGACGGCCGGACCCACGTCACAACGGAAATGCGCGCCGGCCCGCTTCAGGGCGTCGGCCATGGCCTGCTCGTCGGCGCGACGAACGTGCTCGACGGCACCGGGGGCATGAGCCAGGAGGCCACCGACGCGCGCCACCCGGGCCTCACCGACAGGGAGGCTTTCCGGATAAAGATCGTCGAGATGAAGCAGAAGCGCGACGTCACCCTTCGGCAGCGGGTCGGCCGCCGGCAGGTTGGCCGCCCCTGGATGATGATCCTCCTCGATCGCCGTCGGGAACTCGTTCAACCCTTGAGGCCGGAAGCGGCCATCGGTGTAGCGATGGATGTTGTCGGTGCGCGCCGCGTAGGCCTTTCCCCGCGTGTGCAAACCCGCCACCCATCGCCAGGACAGGGTGTTGCTGGCCGGGTCGCCGTCGACGAGGTGGCGAAGAAAGAAGTCGGCGCCGAGCGCCCAGGGCAGCCCCAGGGTGAAGATCCAGATCGAGGCGAACCACATGCGAGTGTGGTTGTGCAGCCACCCGTTCTCCGTCAGCTCAAAGGCCCAATCATCGAAGCCGTCGATCCCGGTTCGTCCGGTCACGGCTTTCTCGTAGATCCGTCGCAAGCCCGATTGCGTGGCGAGTTGCTCGTGTCCTCGCGCCACCGCTTCGTTGTAGCTGGACCAGATCGAGGGACGGGTTTCGAGATGGCCCTTGAAATAGGATCGCCAGAAAACCTCCTCGACGAACTTGCCGGCCTCGTCCGGCCCGTGTTCCTCCAGAGCGGCGGCCACGACCTCCTCCTCCAGCAACAAGCGGCGTCGGAGGAAGGGGGACAGGACGGTGGTGGTCGGGCTGTGCCCCGGTCCGACATCGGTGTTGCGGCTGGATGCGTATGTCCGGCCAACATGGGGGATCACGGTTGCGAGTTGATCAAGCGCGGCAGCGCGCGTCAGGGCAAAGGAATGGGTCATGTTCATCAATTGAGCGCGGCGGCGAGCTTGCACAATGCGGCACAGCGTAACCGTCGTGCCGCATCGAACCGTATCCTCGTCGAGGAGGCTTGCGACATCATCATGTTGCCAGCGGCGCCATCATGCTAACCGGGATGGCGCTGGCCGGAGGTCAAACTCGACGCCGTTCATGCAAATCCGTGCCACGTTCATTTGTCGGTTACACAAGGCCCAGGCGCTTTGCTTCCTGCCGTGCGAACGCGTGAGCATCGGCCGCAACGTCGCCGGGGTCCTTCGGTCCCTGCCCTTCCGTCACGGCACCAAGGTTGACCTGCCCGTCATCCAACTGGAATGTGAATTCATGGCCCGTGCGCTCGTGCCGGACGACAAGTTCCGTGTCGCTGCTGCGAACCAAACTGCATCCGCTCATGGCATGTCTTCCCCATTCTTGCTGCTGAAGCCCGGCGGCGACCCGGTTTTAACGATGTTTCCGAACGGACGTCTTGCCGCTTTGTATCGGCCTGGAACGGTCCGACTGTTTTTCACTTTACGTCATCCATCCGCCGGATCACACCATGAAACGATCCGCGTGGCCGTGGCCGGAATGAAGTGTCGACGATATCGCTACGACGCTGGTCAACCCTCCTGCGCTTCGTCGGCTTTGCGGCAACCGCGCCCGTGCTGCTCCTTGGTCAGGGTCGCGTTCGAAAGCGCGGCCTCCTTTTCAGCCTTGCCGGCCGTTGCCGAGGTCGTGCCGGCGTGTGGCGAGTGTTCATCATGCGCGCGGGACGCGGCAGGTTTCGGATGACCCTTTCCGTCCGTGGGCGCTTCGGCTTTTCCGCCCTCGTTGACAACCGGGTTGCCAGCATCAGCCTTCGCACTTCCCGCTCGCTGCACATCCTCCGCCTTCTGGGCTTTTGCAGAACGGCTATGGCTGTTGTCGGACATCATGACTCTCCAGATTTGCCAACTGCAGACAGCGACGCCGAAGGCGGAGTTGCCAGACATCTTGACGCATGCCGCGTCGTCTCATCATCACATCGACGATGGTTCGATCCCCACCTCAACCCTCACCGCGGCGTCGAATGCGGGGTGCCGCCGACCCACCATTCCATGAGGAGGGCAAGACGACGTGGAGCGCGCCGGCGATGGGCATGCTCACGGCCGCCAGGACGGCGACCTGTCCAGGCCCAGTTCTCCCCATGGCTTTTCGGGGGTCGTGAAGTGCCGTAAGGTAAGCCATGGAATCGGCAGGTTTCGGCGAAGCCGGCGTCTTGGGCTGACCGGCGCCCGATGGATCACCAATGACCCGATCGGACCTCGAAACGCAACTCGCCTCCAAGGCGGGATCATCCTCGCATTTTCCTTTGCCAAGACGTTCGTGCGTTGCGCAACGGTTCCTCTCGTCGCCTATATCCTGCGCGATACGATCACCCAGTTCGCCGGACGGGATACGCTGCTCGCCTTGCACCTTGCCTTTCTCGGCGACGTCAAGTTCGCCCTGAGCCTGTCGCTGGCGGGCAGCGCGGCGGCCTGGGCGCTGCTGGAGCGCTGGCTTCGACATCGCAAGACGTCCAAGTTGCAGAGCAGGATCATCGCATTGGAAAAGCGGCTCGACCCGAAGCGGAGCAGTTCCCACCTCACCGTGGAGGGTCGAACCAACCCGTTGGACAGATCATGATGTTGGACGTGATCGCTTCCGTTCTGGTGATCGTGCTGCTGCTGGCGTTCTTCTATGGCCCGTGGCAGGCGATCTGCACCGACATCGCCCGACAATTGCTGTTCGAGCAACGCGACGCGTTGTTCGACGTCGCGGCAAACGGCGACCTGGCCTTCGACGCCATCGAATATCGCACGATCCGGCAGTCCTTGAACGACATGGCGCGCTATTTCCACAAATCCACGCTGCCGCGCTTGGTTGTCCTTGAATACATGTTGCGCGACATCGATGACC
>CALMOK010000077.1:0-6160 GCA_937871825.1 uncultured Alphaproteobacteria bacterium | reverse complement strand
CTCCCGCATCGTGGACCAGAGAACCAGGGGAAAGGTGCGGGCGATCGAGAAGAACGCCTTCAAAATCGTGCTTCTTTCCCTTGCGGCCCGGTCGGCGATCTTTTGGCTTTTGGCCCTCCTGATCGTTCCCGCCCTGGCGCTCGCGGCCTTCGCGGCCTTTTACCGATCGGCGGTCCTGGCCCGCGCCAAAAGGGCTGGTGAGTTCGCCCTGATCGAAGCGGAAATGTTCGCCTGATCGGCCTTCCGGTCGATCGCCCTTGGTGGACGACCATCGGGCGTGCCCCGGTTGACACCCCGCCTCCACGTTCCTTATATCCGACACGCTCGGGTCGACCGGGCCATGGCGGGGTAGCTCAGCTGGTTAGAGCAGCGGAATCATAATCCGCGTGTCGGGGGTTCGAGTCCCTCCTCCGCTACCACAGATTTCCGGCCAGATTGCCGAAGCTAAGTCTCTGAGATTGCTTGTTTGGTAGCGAGTCGCGAGCGGGGCGTTGCGAGACGTCTCCCAGGTCTGTCTCACAGCGCGCACCCCGAACGAATGGGACGCACGTTGGCTGCCTTACCATATCTGACCCGCCGGGATGGCGGCCGCTACTACGTCCAAATCAGGCTGCCGTCGGGGCCTGCATGGCCGTCCTTGCTGCGATTGTCCCTGCAGACGAGCGACCCTAAGGTGGCTCGTAGAAGTCTTTGCAATACCCTGGTTTGGTTGATGCCGTTCCGCGACGCCGAATCCCTGACCCGACAAGCCGAAGAGGTCCTTGTCCAATGTCGACGCTTTACGAGGGCGGGTCCAGCGGCGTCCTGGCACGATCTCGACGATCGGAAGCGCTTCGAGCAGACCTTCGCGGCCTTCGCGCGTGAGGTTCGGCACTACAATGTGCCGGATGAGGCGCGGCTGCCTCTCCTCAGTGATTGGGCGTTCTTCATCGACATGCTGCGCCGCGACGAGATAAAGCTCTACGACGCCGCGTCCAATAGCCGCCAAGTTCCGGAGCCTGCCGTATCTGGCGAGCCTGACCCTGAACAGAAAGCTCACATCGAGAGCGATCGCGAACGGCCCCAATCTGCTGTCGCGCCACCCCTGCGCGCCAAGAAGGGAATGCGGAAGGCTTCGGCCGTGCTCGCGGAATTCCTTGCGGAAGCGCGGCAATCCGCTGGTCACGACGGCGCCGACGGCGACGTTGGCATCTACGTCGAGTTCATGATCGCGCTCCTCGGCGATCGACCGTTGAACGCTTACGACGAAGACGACTTCGCGAAGCTGGGCAAGGAGCTCGCCCACATACCGAACAGGACCGGCATCCCTCCGGCCTCGGCCAAGTCGCTTTGGAGCCGATATCAGCACGCGAAGGATAAGGGCTGGGACGGTCTGACCCGTCTTTCCGAAACGACCTTGAAGAACCGCTACAAGGCCGGCCTCGACCGGTTCCTCTCGTTCGCGGCAGGGCGCAAGCACCTCAGCAAGGCGCTTAAGATCAAGGTGGTTCTCTCCTCCGAGAACCTGGTTGCACTTCCAAGGGACTCGTTCACGGACGAGGAAATCGAGCAGATTTTGAGCATGCCATCCTTCACCGGCTGCAAGGCTTTTCGCGAGCGCTGGAAGCCGGGCCGGTTCTTGATCCAGGACCACATATACTGGGGCTACATTATCATGCTCCTCACCGGGATGCGGACCAGCGAGGTCGCCCAGCTGCTGTCAGAAGACATCCTCGAAGAGGACGGGGTGTACTTCCTCAACGTGCTGTTATTCGATCCTAGTGGCGGCCGAGTCGCACGCAAAGATCTACGCCAGCTCAAGACGGGCAACGCGGCGAGATCGATACCGCTCGACCTGCTCATCGTCGATCTGGGCCTCCTCGATCGCGTTCGAGCCCTCCAATCCGTCGGAGAACCCCGGCTATTCCCGGAGTGGGAAAGCTACCGCAAGCCGTCTGGCAAGGTCATATGGGATCGACCCCTCACGCGTGACTGGCAATACCGACGTAGGAAGCTTGAGCTGGAGCGTCAGAATATATCGCTCTACAGCAGCAGGCATGCATTCGGCGACCGGCTGGACAAGGCCGAGGTTCCGCAACGCATCCGCGATCGCCTAATGGGCCACGCCCCCAGCGGGGCCAAGGGCACATACGGCAGCAAGCGGCCTGCCGATCCCGAACTCGCGGCCGTTCTGCAGCGGCTCGAGACGCCGGTCATAAAGCGGATGAGGGCGATCTTGATGCCGGCGTACGAGCAGGCCCTCGCAGCCGGCAACCTGCTGAACGAGCCTTGGACCAGAGCGCCCGGTCTCCATGGATGAATCTATCGCCCACTCAGTCAAACGGCAGACCGGGCCTGAATTGGCTGGGGGACCTGGATTCCCAGTCAATTCGCCTGAACGCTCTCCACGCCCGAGCGGCGCGTCACAACGGCGACATCTCACGCATCTGGTGGACCATGTTGGTGGGCCTGCTGTCAACGCGTGTCATAAAGGACAATGTTTCGGTGGGCGTCCGCGCCGCAGCACCACTCCTCACGACATAAATGTCGATGGAGGCTTGGTGAACGCCCGATCCGACAGACATCTTTGGCTCTGGCGGGAAGGGTGTCGACGAACGTACCTGGCGCGGGACAAATCCATGCCGGGCGTCCCATGTTCAACCTTTCCGTGTTCGGCCGGTCCCACCCCACGCGGAACCGATTGGCTCGACCCCGGATCCGATTCGCAGCTCTCGAAGGCGGGTGTAGCCGGACGGGGAGCCGACCAGCCAGCGCGCTCCTAACCGATCGCCCGCGATCTTGACGGATTGTGAGGGCGTCAAGGCTGAAGCATAGTTGTGTGCTGCCGACGCGAATGACGGCCGGTTTCCCCGGTTGGCCCCGTCCTACTGCTCGATCCGGCTGAAGGGTGCCGCGAGATGGATCTGGTGGATCTGCTCGGGCCTGAGGTCGAGCAGCTGCCACTCGACGCGGGTCGCAACACCCATCATCATCTCCAGAAGCCAAGCCGGATCGCAAAGGTCGAAGTACCGACTGACCGCGCGGGTCTTGGCCAGCATGCCGGCGAAATCGGCTGGCGGCACCGCAAGCGCGTCGAGCAGCGCGTGACGGAGCTCGATCGTGGCGCCCGCGACGGCCTCGTCCTCGCCCATGCGGGTGAGCGCTTGGCGATGGCTGGCGATCGTGTCGAGCCGGCGCAACGCCAGACGAAGGCTCGAGGGCCGGGCGTATGCCTTGTAGAGTTGGACGTCCTTCGGGCTGATCTCGACCACCTGGATGGGGGTGTCTGTTTGTTGGGCCATACTGTTTCTCCTCAATGGGGGGCTCGGTGCGGCCCTGGTGCTAGTTGTTCGTCGCTTCAGTTCGGCTTGGTTTCGGTCGGAAAGGCCCAGCGGTGCTCCTCGGCCCCGATCGCGCCCATGATCAGAACGGCGTGGAGCTCGTGATGGCTACGGGTCGCGTTGGTTCCGACCCACCCGTCGATGCACGCCTGCAGGTAGGTGATCTTGAGGTGTGCCTCCGCGGGCGTGGCGGCCGGGGTCGCCCCGAGCCGGATCGCCCGGGCGAGCCACATCTTCTCGGCGCCAACCGCCAAGGTTTTCCGATCAAGCAGGAGGTCGAGCAGCTCGTGGTGCCACGACAGAGCGTTCAGGTCGTCGACTTGTTCGGCGACCGACGGCCTGGTCGCGGCGAGGCGATAGGAAGCGATCGTTTCAGCTGGGAGCGACTTGTTCTTCTTCACTTGGGGGATCTCCTTCAGGTTCTGACGCCTGACCTGTCCCCCTTCCGTGCTGTCTGCCTGCGGCCTCGGCAGGTCTTCGAGCTGTTCTCTGGTATTGTCCTGGGGCAATTCCCGACTGGTCCGGCCCTCAAGGGGTCGAGCGTGCGGATGCCGCCCGGTGTGGCCGACCCGCTCACCTCCGGCTCGCATGAGCGGTGGTCCGGCCCGAGACCGCGCTGGGCCGACGTTGCCGATGCGGTCAGGCACTGGCTTGCCAGTTATTGACTAGATCTTGGATGAAAGGGATCCTTTGAGGCCTCCCTACCCGCTCGCCATGGCGGAGGTGATCCACCCTGATCTACAGTTCTGATAAGAGTGCCTCCCGTTCAGTGGCAAACCTTGCCGGGCCACATGGTGGCCGGGTCGCGCCCTCGACAATGGTCAAAGCATGACTGATCGTACTTCCTGCAACGGCGAGCGCTAATCCTGGCGGTGAAATGGCGCCGAGGTACAATCCTAGAATATGTTGAAGGATACGTTCGGTCGATCTTTCAATTCGAGCCGAAATTCATGACTTGCGAGGGGCGGCGACGGTCATCGTTGCGGGCCGGTGTGAGATCAAGCACCAGGCTGGTCACAGCCAAGAGGTGCATACCAGCGTGCTCAGACTGCCATTTACGGTAAAGGTGCGCCGATTGTGTTGAAAAAGTCGGTTTTCAACGCCGAGCACAAATGGCGAGGCTTTAGGCGGGCTTCTTCAGCGAAGACGCGGTCGACCTCAAAGGAAGGCAGAAAGCCGGTGAACGGTGTTGACGGAGCGGCTGAGCCCACATCGAGGAAGGAGCCGTTTATCGCGCGTGCATTTGGGTGATTTCTGCTGAGCGCCAAAAACCGAGTTTTTCAACACAATCCGCCACAAGTGGACCTTGGCACGTCGCCACCTTCCGGACATTCAGAAGGTTGCTGCCGAATGTTCGATGTAAGGGGCATCGTGCAATTGGCAGCGACGGGCGTCCTGGCCCCGATTGACGGCGACGAGCGTGCCGCCCAACATGAGCGGGCCCGCTGCCTTGACGAGAGCCGTGGGTGTGACGTCGAGCACATTCCACTTTGAGCGCGAGAGACGAACCGTGGACGAAGGGTCTCAGCCGGCCACCCTCGCCAGCTCACCGGGTCATAAACGGATCGCGCTGTTCTTGGACGGCACATGGAACGTTGTCGAGAACAATACCAACGTCTGACGGCTTTACTCGCTTTATGCGGAAATCGGCGAGAAGAGCTGGCCACAGCTTCGCTACTACACTAAGGGCGTCGGGACTACATACGGCGAAAAGATCCGCGGTGGGATGTTTGGCACTGGGATCAATACAGTCATCATCGGCGCCTACGAGTGGCTGGTGGCGCACTACGCGCCCGGAGATGAGGTCTTCATTTTTGGCTTCAGCCGGGGCGCCTACGCGGCCCGTAGCGTCGCCGGACTGATCGCGAAATACGGCGTGCTCCGGCCGGGCTCGCCGGTTGGCATCGGGGAGCTATTCGAGCGCTACCGCAAGGGCGCAAGCGAGCGCACGATCTACCAGCTCATGGATACGAAGCGAACCGGCAAGCTCGACAACCCCATCACTCTTGAGCGTCGGATGCTCACCTATTCCGTGCTCGCACCTGTGAAAATGGTCGGCGTGTGGGACACTGTGGGCGCGCTGCAAGGAGAGTACGGTTTTCTGGAGACGGGCCTGTGGCGCACCATCGAGAACGGCTTCCACGCTCTGGCGATCGACGAACACCGCCTCAAGTTCGCGCCGACGCTTTGGACGAAGAACACCCACAAGCCGCCACAGCCAGGCGCAGCAGCGCCGCAGCCCCTGACATGCGTCGAGCAGCGGTGGTTCGTGGACGCCCATGCCAACGTCGGCGGCGGATACAGCAGCGATCTCCTGGCGCAGTCCCCGCTTCGCTGGATGATGTCCAAGGCGGCCGCGCTCGGGCTCGGCTTTCGAGAGCAGGTTGCTGACGAGGAGGGGCTCTATGCGGCGCCTGTGAATGACTCTTTCCGCGAGATGGCCGGCGGCGCTTACTACCTCTCACGCCTCGGCAGACCCTACCTGCGCCCCATCGGAGCGCCGGACGTTACGACCCCAAACTTGATGACCGAGACGATCAATGAGGCGATCGACGAGTCCGTGTTCCAGCGATGGCGGCAAAACGCCGGCTATCGGCCTCGTAATCTGCTAGCTTGGGGCAAGGCGCATGGGATTGATGATCCGGGCACGCCAAAGGGCTCGGTTCTCGCCAAGGCGCCCACCACCATCGTACCAAACTGACTGCTCGTTCTGTCCCAATTGTACCTGACGTATCGCGCGCTACCTGTCACGGCATTGGACAGGATCGCGCCAACACCAGACATCAGGTGCTTGCCCTGAAGCGGACGTTCCGGTTTGCGCCCATCCAGGTCGTTCAGCA
>CALMOK010000076.1 GCA_937871825.1 uncultured Alphaproteobacteria bacterium | reverse complement strand
ACGCGCCATCCGGGATGTCGGCGCCGATTGGGATGACGGCGTCGTTGCCCACAAAAACCCGTGCCCCGGTTCGCACCTTTTTGAGGAACATCCAACCGCGCCGGATTTCCTCGTCGCCCAACACCACTTCGTCGGCGATGAAGCATTTCTCGCCGATGTCGATCAGGTCATAGCGGCCCGACAAGTTGGTCGAAATCTCGGCATCCTTGCCGATCTTCGCGCCCATCAGCCTGTACCAGCCCCGCATGTAGATGGTGGCGAACAACGAGCTCAGCGTTTCCAGCGTCACCTCAGTGGCGAGCGCCACCACCCACTTGCGCATGTAGAACCAGGAATGCACGGAATATCGCCCCTCGTTCACGCGGGGCAGAACGACCCAGCGGATGGCGGCGATGAACGCCACCGTCAGCAGCACGAGCACGAAGGCCGTCGGCCAGGCGAGCACAGGCAAGGACGCCAGATAGGCCAACCGATCCACCGATGGCACGTCGAACCAGCGGTCGAGCTGGTCGAAGACCCAGAAGGCCGGAAAGATCGGGATGAGGCCGAGAGGCGGGATGGTGAGCAGGAAAAGCGTGTAAAGCAGCCCCTGGACGACGCGCCGCGCCGTGGAGGCCACGGGTTCGGCCTCGAGTTCGTCCGGCGACGAGAGACCGACCTTCCGGCCGGGCGAGCCGTCCCACACCTGCCATGGCCCGACCCGGGCGCCGGCGGCCACCGCCGTCAGATCCTTCAGTTCCGCCCCATCATCGATGACGACGTCATCTTCGATGACGCAGGACGTGCCGACCGAGCAGTCCCGCCCGATGGAAGCCTCGCCCACGATGAAGGTGCCGCCTTCCACGCGGGCGTTGTTGATCTTGGTCTTTCCACCGACACTGGCACCCTCGCCGATCGCCAGGAGGTCGAAGGCGCCGATCTCCATCTCGCCGAGGATCGCGTTGCGCCCCACCTTGGCGCCCAGCGCGCGCAGGAAAAGCCGCATGATCGGCGAGCCCTGGAACCACTTCGGATGGGTCAGGGACACAAGCCGCTGAACCAGCCACCAGCGAAAGAAGTAACTGCCCCACAGGGGATAACGGCCCGGCTTCATGCGACCGATGATCAGCCATTTCCCGGCGATCGCGATCGCCACGGTGGCGATGTTGATCAGCATGTAGATGCCGATCAGCGAGAAGGCCTCGGTGAAAAAGCCCGCGTCGCTGCCCGTCAGCAGCATGTAGCTGATGAACACGCCGAGCCACTGGAAGGTCATCAGGGCGATCACGAACGGAAGCGCGACACCCTGGGCGAGACCGCACAGGAAGCGCCGTCTCAGGCTCGGCTTCTCGAAGCCGAGATCCTTCGTGGCGGTGCCCGGCCGGGTTCCCTTGGCATCCAGCGCGGCCCCCAACGCCCGCAGGGTCCGCAGCCGGTACATGTCCTGCAGCGTCAGGCTCGCGAGGGCGGGATTGCGACGGACAAGCGACACGAAGCGCGCCGCCAACAGCGAGTGACCGCCGAGATCGGTGAAGAAATCGGCGTCGAAAGGAATCGATTGCGGCGGCATGACCTCGGTGGCGGCCGCCAGCAGG
Source organism: uncultured Alphaproteobacteria bacterium (assembly GCA_937871825.1). GTDB lineage: Bacteria > Pseudomonadota > Alphaproteobacteria > Rhizobiales > Beijerinckiaceae > Lichenihabitans. Next base: position 2,758 of record CALMOK010000076.1, on the reverse strand, counting down.
GCCGCCTCGGTCACCGTTCGCGGCTCTTCCTGGGCTTCGGTGGCGACCGGCGTGGTCAGCGCCATCGCCTTCAAGGCCTTGCGGTCCGCCTTTCCCGACGGCAAGCGCGGCAGGTCGGCCACGATTTCAAACCGGGCCGGGACCATGTAGGGCGGCAACTCGTTCCGCAACGCGGCGCGCAGGTTTTTGCCGTCAAGGGTGTCGCGGTCGGCCTTTCGCTCGACCACCATGAAGGCCACGAGTTGGTCGAGCCCTTCATCGGCGCGCAGCACCACGGCGCATTGCGCGACGCCGGGCAGCGCCGCGAGCTTGGCCTCGATCTCGCCGAGTTCGACCCGGAAGCCGCGGATCTTGATCTGGTCGTCGATGCGGCCCCGGAACGCGATGGCTCCTGCCCGCTCCATCACCACCGCGTCGCCGGAGCGGTAGAGCACCGGATCGGACCCGTCGCCGCCGAAGGGGTTGGCTATGAATTTCTCAGCCGTCAGCGCGTCCCGCTTGAGGTAGCCGGCGGCGACGCCTGGGCCGCCGATCAGCAATTCGCCTTCGCCGCCGCGAGGCAGCAGATTCAGGCCGTCGTCGACCACATAGCAGGTGTAGTTGGCGATCGGGCCGCCGATGGTCACCGGCTCGTTCGGCCGGACCTCGGCGGCGGTGGCCACCACGGTGGCTTCCGTCGGACCGTAGCTGTTGAAGATGCGCCGCTTAGGCTTGCACCAGCGTTCCGCGACGATCGGCGGGCAGGCTTCGCCGCCGAGGATGATCAGGCGAAGCGAAGGAACGTCCTGACCCAACAGGCCGAGCAGCGTCGGGACGGTGTCGAGCACCGTCACGCCGGCCTGCGTCATCAGGTCGGCAAGTTTGTCGGCTTCGCCCAGCATCTCAGCGCTGGCCACGTAGAGGCTGGCGCCGACGAGGTAGGGGATCCAGATCTCCTCCATCGACAGGTCGAAAGCCACGGAGGCCCCCTGGAAAACGATATCGGACGGCTCGATTCCGTAAAGGTCGTTGGCGGCCCGGAGATAATGACAGATGTTGGCCCCGCTGATCACGATGCCCTTGGGCATCCCGGTCGAGCCCGACGTGTAGATCAGATAAGCGGGATGGTGCGGGCCGGCCCCGAGCGCGCGGGCGTCGACGGTTGTGCGGTCGGTCCCGTCGACGAGGCTGTCCACCGACACCACGGCGCACGGCATGGCGTGCCCCGCCTTGCGGCAACTGGCCTCGTCGCCGATCAACATGAGCGCCGCGGCGTCGCCCAGGCAGGTGGCGATGCGGTCGACTGGCGCGTCCGCGTCGAACGGCAGCCACGCGGCGCCGGTCTTGGCGACGGCGATCTGGGCGATCAGCAGGTCGGGCCCGCGCGCCATCCAGAGCCCCGCCACGAGTCCGGGGCGCAGCCCGGCCCGGAGCAGGCCGCGGGCAATCGCGGTCGCCGCCGCGTCGACCTCGGCGTAGGTCAAGGTGGACTGCCTGGTGCGAAGCGCGACGGCATCGGGATGCGCCGCCACCGAGGTCGCGAAGATCTCGCACAAAAGTTCGTCGCGAATGAAAGCGGGACGTTTCGGGCCGGCAAGTCGGGAGAAATCGCCGTCGCTCGGATCGGCCAAGGCCGTCATGGGCGCGGAACCGCCAAGCGCGTTCGCGTTCGAAGCTGGAGTATCGGTCAGCATATCCGCCCATGATGTTCGGGGTGGGGCACTGGAAGCGGGTGCCGCGCGAGCAATCTTCGACTCATGTCGGACCAACGGATCAAAGGTGGGGACGACCCACCTCGAACACCGAGCCGATAACGCCGTGACGGCGATAATCCCTTGCGCCATGCCTCGAATCGAGGCGGCCTGTGTATCACAACTTGCGAAACAATAGGCGCTCCGCACTGAACTGCTGGTGAACGCGAACTCAGACCCACGAAAACCTGTCACCCTGGAAAAGCAGGACCCGCCCCTGATGCACCTCAACGGCCGGCGCCACGAGGTTTGATACGGCGCCGACAAGCACCATGAGCACCCGGGCCACGCCTCCATGGGCGACCACGACCGTGTCGCCAACGATCTCCTCAAGCCATGGCTTCACCCGTCCGGCCAGCATGGCGTAGCTTTCGCCGCCAGGGGGCACGAAGCCCCATTTGGCGGCCTTGCGGGCCTTGTGCCGGTCGGGGTCGCGAACTTTGATCTCCGGCCAGGTCATCCCTTCCCAGTCGCCGAAGTCGAACTCAAGCAGGCGATCGTCAATCCCGTAGGGCGTCGGCGCCAATCCCATGCCGAGACGCGCCCGTTCCATGGTGTCGCGCGTCCGCCCGAGCGGCGAAGCCACGAAGGACAGGTCGGCGGCATTGAGCCCGTGCCGCTTCAACAGCCCCAGCGCCCGCCTGCCCGCCTCCGCTGCCTGCCATCGTCCCTTGGCGTTGAGGGCGATGTCGCGCTGGCCTTGCAGCCGGCCTTCCACGTTCCAGTCGGTCTCGCCATGGCGGATGAACAGGAGACGGGTTGCCGGCATCAGTCCTTTCCGACGACGCTGATGTCCGGCGCCGACGGGTTCTTCATGCCAACCACGTGGTAGCCCGCGTCGACGTGCAGGATCTCGCCCGTCACCCCGCGCGACAAGGGCGACAGCAGGAAGGCCGCGCTGGATCCCACTTCCTCGATCGTCACGGTGCGCCGCAGTGGCGCGTTATACTCGTTCCATTTCAGGATATAACGGAAGTCGCCGATCCCAGAAGCCGCGAGCGTCTTGATCGGCCCGGCCGAGATCGCGT
>CALMOK010000075.1 GCA_937871825.1 uncultured Alphaproteobacteria bacterium | reverse complement strand
GTGGACGGCAGCCCCATCGGATCCATCGGCAACGCCGCCGCGAGGGCGCCTTTCGGGTCCGCGGCGGCATGGGGTGGGTTGGGATCCAAGGGTGCGGGCGGCTTTTCGGGCTTGGGCGGCGGCTCGGGGGAAGGAAACGGGACGCTGCTTTCCGCCTCGGGCGTCGTGAGAACCGGCGGGTTTTCGGCCGGCGGCGTCGGCTCGGGCGGGGCGGGCTTCAGCGGGTCTGCCAGCGAGGTATTTCCGGCCTGACTCTTGTCGGGCTGTGTAATGGCGGCCTTGGGCTCGGGGGGCGGTTCCACCAGGGCCGGCCCAGGTTCCTTGCCCACCGTGATGCCGGGTGAAACGCCGGGCGGCACGGCCTCCTCGACCGGATTGGGCGGTGGCGGGGTTGGCGGGGTTGCCACGGGCGGCAGGGCTTCGCGCTGCGGCTCCGGCAGGGGGGCCGACTTGGGAATGGCGGGCGCGTCGGTCTTTGGCTCGGACCTCGATTCACCCGGGATCGAGTTGACGATCTCCACCGAGATCGGCTCCGACGACGTCAGGTCCGCCACCATGGCGCGCCAGAGCAGAACAAAGGCGACGGCCAGGAAGCCGTGCACCACAACGGAGAACAGGATGATCGGTCCCACGCGGCGCAGGCGCCGCCAGCGCCCTTCGGGACGCGGCACCGCGAACACGTGTTCGGGTGGTCCCGCCAGGGCGGGGTCCACCGGCAAACCGGACAGGTCGAGCTGATCGGCTCGAATGGCCGTGAGGTCACCGAAAACCATGCTGTGCTCAGATAGGACGAGCGCCGGCAAATGGAAACCGCCCTGTCGTTAGCCCAACGGGTATCGCTTGGCAGGGTGGCGCCTTGACGCCACCATGGGCCGTCGTCACAACCTTGCCGCTCTGTTCTTCGGGGCAACAGGCTCGATTCCGCCTTCGAAGGAGCCTGTCTTTGCTGGGACATCAGTCATGAGTCAAATTTACACCTTGGCGGTCGACGTCGGCGGCACAGGTCTCAAGGCGTCGGTGCTCGACGAGGCCGGGCAGATGACCCATCAGAAAGCTTGGCGCAAGACCCCGGTCGATCCCTCGCCCGACCTGATCATCGACGAGATCAAGAAACTCGCCGCCGACCTTCCCGCTTTCGATCGTGTCTCGATCGGCTTCCCGGGCGCCGTCCGGCGCGGCCGGGTGTTGACGGCGCCGCATTATCCCGATGCGCGATGGCCGGGGTTCAACCTCGCCAAGGCCGTCGGCGCGGCATTCGGCAAGCCGGCCCGCCTCGGCAACGACGCCGACATCCAAGGGCTTGGCGTGGTTGCCGGGCATGGCATCGAATTTATGCTGACGCTTGGCACCGGCGCCGGAACGGCCTTTTTCAAGGATGGCGTGCTGGCGCCCCACATGGAATTCGCCCACCACCCGGTTCACAAGAAGCATACCTACAACGACTATGTCGGGCGCGACGCGCTTGCCGCGGTGGGACACAGACGATGGAACCGCCGCGTTCACCGCGTGATCGCCATTCTGGACACGCTGGTGCGCTTTGACGTGCTCTACCTTGGCGGCGGGAATGGTTCCAAGGTCGAGGGTGACCTTGGGAGCCGGATCAAGATCGTGCCCAACGAAGCGGGCATCACCGGCGGCGTCGCGCTCTGGGGCAAGCGGAACGACTTCACCGATACCGATGGGCTCGGCGACATCGGCGTCGATGCCGTGCTGCCGCTCCACGCCAAGGCCTGACGGCCTCCCGCCGTTCCGGTCAGGACCCGACGGCGGCGCGGTCCGTGAACCAGTGGACTTCCGCGTCGGTCACGATGCGTGAGGCGGGAACATCCGTCGCGCCGGATCGCACATGAGCCAGCATGTCCTTCTTTCCCGCGCCGGTCACCAGGAAGGCGATGTATCGGCTGCTTTCGACGAGAGGGTAGGTCAGGGTGATCCGCGCCTCGGGGCGGCCTTCGGACACGTCCGCGACCCATTTGCTTCGCTCGGCCAGGACCGATTGGCCGGGGATCAGCGAGGCCGTGTGCCCGTCCGGCCCGAGGCCGAGCAGGTTGACGTCGAACAGTGGTCGGGCCGGATCGAGGGTCTCGGCGCCGTAGAACCGTTTCAGCACAGCCTCGTAATCGGCGGCGGCCCGTTCGGGCGAGGCGACCTCCGTCACGATGCGATGCACGTTGTTCTTAGGGATCGGAACATGCGCCAGAAGGGCGGCCGACGCCATCGTGTAGTTGTTGTCCTTGTCGCCGTCCGGCACGAAACGTTCGTCGCCGAAGAACACGGTCGTCCTGGCCCAGGGAAAAGCGTCCTTGAACGGGGCTTGGGCAAGCCGCTCGTAGAGGGTTTTCGGTGTCGAGCCGCCGGACAGGCAGAGGCGGAACGGCGCATCGTCCTGCAGGGCGAGCCGAAGAAGCCAACTGGCCACCTCGTCGGCCAGGACGGCCGGCGTGTCGAAGGTGGTGAGGTGTCCGGCACTGACGCTGGTTTCAGCCATGGGCCTCTGCTCCGACGGGGGTTGCACCAAAAGGGCCGCAAGCCTCGCGCAGTCCGGCGATGGCCTGGGCATAGTCCAGGGTTCCAAAGATCGCCGAACCCGCGACCAGCGCGTCGGCGCCCGCCTGGACGGCGGACGCGATCGTCCGCGCGTTGATGCCCCCGTCGATCTCGATGCGCGGCTCCAGCCCGCGCGACGCCGCCATGGCTTTGACGGCCTGAATCTTGGGAAGGATCTCGGGGAGGAATTGCTGTCCGCCGAAACCGGGGTTCACCGTCATCACCAGCACGATGTCGCAAAGGTGAAGCACGTAATCGAGGCTCGAAGGCGGCGTGGCGGGGTTCAGCGCCACGCCGGCTTTCTTGCCCTGTTCCTTGATCCGCGACAGCAGGCGATGAAGATGGATCGTGGAGGACGGCTCAGCCTGCACGATCACGTGATCGGCGCCGGCCTTGATGAAATCGTCCAGCATCAGTTCCGGCTCGACCACCATCAGGTGGACGTTGAGAGGCTTGGCGGTGGCTTTCCGCACGGCTTCGATGACAACGGGACCGAAGCTGATGTTGGGCACGAAGCGGCCGTCCATCACATCGACGTGGATCCAATCCGCGCCAGCGGCATCAACCGCCCGTATCTCGTCGGCGAGACGCCCGAAATCGGCGGACAGGATCGAGGGCGCGATAAGGATCGGGTTCATCGGTCAGCCGGCGTGGCCGAGCAGGATCGTTTCGATGGCCTTGGCGAATCCCTCGTCGTTGTAGGACGCCGTGGTGGCGTTGGCGCGGCCTTTCACTTCGTCGCTGGCGTTGCCCATGGCGATGCTGAACCCGCTTTTCCCGAACATCAGCTCGTCATTCGGCATGTCGCCGATCGTGGCGAACTCCTCGTAAGGAATGTTCAGCCGCTTCGACAGGGTTTCCACCACGCTGCCTTTGTTGGCGTCGGGATGGGTGACGTCGAGATAATAGGGTTGCGAGCGGGCCGCCGAAACCTTGTCGCCAAATTGCGACTGGGCGTCCTTCTCGGCTTTCGCCACAAGGTCCCGGTCGTCACTCACGCCGACGATCTTGACGGCGTGGTCGAGCGCCTCGTCCGAGAAGGCTTCGACGACCGTGGGGTCGAACTTCACCGTCCAGGTTTCACGCTCCACATGGGCGGCCTTGGGGTTGTGGATGAACCAGTCGTCCGCTGTGTAGAGCCAAGCGTCCATGCCGTGGTCGCCGATCAGCTTGACCACCGCTCGCGCGATGTCGGGCGGCAACGTCTTGGCCTCGATGACCGACATGTCAGGCTCGACCAGCACACCGCCGTTGAAACCCGCGATGGGGGTGTCGAGCGCCAGGGGTCCGGTCAGCATGGCCATGCCGCGCGGCGGACGGCCACTTGTGATGGCGAACTTGATGCCGTTCTGGCGCAGCGCCCGCACGGCTTCCAGCGCCCGCTCGGTCAGCACCTTCTGTTCGGTGACGAGGGTTCCGTCGACGTCCGCCAGGAGGATCGAGATCTTGCCGGGTGCCATGCTGTCATGGTTCATGGGCGCGCGCCCTCCAGGGTCGGTTTCGACGTCGGGGCGTGGTGGTCGCCAGGTTCGGCGGTCCCCAGCACGTAACGTTCGATGGCTTTGGCGAAACCCTCTTCCTCGCAGCTGTCGGTCACGGCGCGGGCGGCGTGCTTGACGGCATCCGACGCGTTGCCCATGGCGACGCTGAACCCACTCACCCCGAACATGGGGGCGTCGTTGGCGCCGTCGCCGATCGTCAGCACGTTTTCGAGCGGAATGCCGAGGTGCCGGGCGATCCTCACCACGGCCCCGCCCTTGTTGGCGCCGGCATTGGTGATGTCGAGGTAATAAGCCTGGGACCGGGTCGCCAGGGCGGCACCGCCGAGCGCCGCCTGAATGATGTCCTCGCATTCGCCCAGCAGCGCGTGGTTGTGGCTGGCGGCGACGATCTTGAGGGTTCGCCCGAGGTCGGCCTCGTCGAATTCGGTCACCACGATCGGTTCGAGGCCGATCGTTTTTGCCTCGTGGTCGACGTGTGCCCCATTGGGGTCGCGCAGAAACCATTTGTCCGCCGTGAACAGCCAAGCGTCGATGCCTTGCTGCCGCAGCATGGCGACCGTGGTCCGGACGGCTTGAACCGGAACCGCCAGCTGTTCCACGATGGTCAGGTCCGGCCTGATGATCGCACCGCCATTCACCGCACCGACCAGCGTATCGATCCCGAGCTTGCCGACCATGTCGCGCAGTCCCGCCGGGGGCCGGGCGCTCGCCACCGTGAAAGCGATGCCGCCAGCCTGCATGGCCTGGATGGCGGCCCGTGCCCGGATGGTCAGCACCTTGGCGCGCGTCACCAGGGTGCCGTCGATGTCCGAGATCACGAGCTTGATGTCCGGGCGATCCGCCGCCGTCGCGCCTGTCACTTGTTGCCCGCCGTCAGTTTTCGTGGACCTGAATCGACCCTGACGGGTCGCCAGCTTCGACCACCGTCGCGTGCCAAAAGGGCGTCGCCCTCGGCGGGGCCGGCCGTGCCGGCGATGTAGTTCGGAAAGTCGTCGGGCGTGTCCTTGGCCCAGGCGTCAAGCACGGGCTGTACGATCCTCCAGCCTTCCTCGACCTGATCGGCGCGCTGAAACAGCATCTGATCGCCGATCATCACGTCATACAGAAGGGTCTCATAACCGACGTTCTGTTGCGGCGGAAACCAGTCGCTGTAGCTGAAATTCATCTTGACGGATTTCAGTTCAACCACGGGACCCGGCTTCTTGACCTCGAACTGAACCGATATGCCCTCGTCGGGCTGGATCTGCAGCACGAGCCAGTTCGGGTGCATGGCGGCCCCACTGCCGTGGTCGAACAGCATCGTGGGAGCCGACTTGCAGCGGATGGCGATCTCGGTGGTGCGCTGGGTCATGTATTTGCCGGTGCGGATGTAGAACGGCACACCGGCCCAGCGCCAGTTGTCGATCATGATCCGCAGCGCCACATAGGTCTCGACGTCGGAGCCCGCATCGACGTTCGGCTCCGTCCGGTAGGCCCGCACGGTTTTGCCGAGGACGGCCCCGGCGTCGTATTGGCCACGCACCGCATGTTCGGGCTGGATCGACTTGATGGCGGCGAAAACGTCCACCTTCTTGGAGCGGATGGCGTCCGCCGCAAAGGAGGTGGGCGGCTCCATGGCGGTCATGCAAAGCAGTTGGAACACATGGTTGGGCACCATGTCGCGCAGGGCTCCCGTTCCCTCATAAAAGGAACCGCGACCCTCGACGCCGACCGTTTCAGCCACCGTGATCTGCACGTGGTCGATGTGGTCTCGGTTCCACATCGGCTCGAACATGCCGTTGCCGAAACGGACCGCCATGATGTTCTGGACCGTTTCCTTGCCGAGGAAATGGTCGATCCGGTAGATCTGGTCTTCGCGCAAAGATTGAAGGATGCGGACATTGAGTTCGCGCGAGGTTTGCAGGTCGTGGCCGAACGGCTTTTCGATCACCACGCGCCGCCAGGGCTTGCCCTCGCCCTCCTCGGCGTCGACGAGCTTGGCACGGCCGAGTTGATCGACGACCGTGCCGAAGAAGCGGTCGGCAACCGCGAGATAGAAGATGACGTTGCCGGCCGTGCCGTTCTTCTCGTCGATGCCCGCCAGCACGTCGTGCAGGCGCGTGAATGTTCCCTCGTCCTCGAAGTCACCCACGAGGTAGTACATCCGCTCCGTCAGCCAGCCCCAGGCCTTCTCGTCGATCTTGGCTGGATCGAACTCGCCCGTCCCACCCACGAAACTATGGATGGACGCGGTGAGGTGTTCCCGCCACTCGACATCGTCCTTGCCGTTGTGGTCCACCCCCAGCATGGCGAAATTGTCGGGCAGCAGTCCAGTCAGCGAAAGATTGTAGAGCGCCGGCGTCACCAGACGCTTGGTCAGGTCGCCATTCGCTCCAAAGATCACGAGGGTGCAAGGGCCGGGCTTGGCAACTGACGGGTTGTTGCTCGCGGCCGCGTCGCTCTGCTGGGTCGCCATGCGCCTACTCCACCTTGGGGGGCGCGGCGCCCTGACCCTCGACGTGGCCGCCGAAACCGAACCGCATCGCCGACAGCAGCTTTTCGCCAAAGGTATGGTCTTCGCGCGAGCGGAAACGGGCGAAAAGCGAAGCCGCCAACACGTTGACCGAAACGCCTTCCTCAACCGCCGCATCGATGGTCCAGCGGCCCTCGCCGGAATCAGAAACATGACCGGAGAAATGCGCGAGGTCCGGGCTGCCCGTGAGCGCCGTCGCGGTGAGGTCGAGCAGCCAGGATGAAACCACGCTGCCCCGACGCCAAACCTCGGCGATGTCGGTCAGGTTCAAGTCGAACCGTTGATTCTCGGGCAGTTCAGTGGAGTTCTTCTTCTTCAGAACGTCGAATCCCTCGGCATAGGCCTGCATCAGCCCGTATTCGATGCCGTTGTGGACCATCTTGACGAAATGACCCGCACCCGTTGGGCCGGCGTGAATATAGCCTTCCTCGGCCCGGTTATCGCTCATTGTCTCGCGCCCGCGCGTGCGGGCAACATCGCCGATGCCGGGGGCCAGGGTCTTGAAGATGGGATCGAGGTGGTCGACGGCTTCCTTGTTGCCGCCGATCATCATGCAATAGCCGCGATCGAGGCCCCATACACCGCCCGACGTGCCCACATCGACGAAGTTGATGCCCTTGGGCTTCAACATCTCGGCGTTCTTGATGTCGTCCTTATAGAAGGAGTTACCGCCGTCGATGATGGTGTCGCCACTCTTGAGGAGGCCCGCCAACGTTTCAACGGTGGCCTGGGTGATTTTGCCCGCCGGAAGCATGACCCAGACGGCTTTCGGGCTGTCGGTCAGCTTGCCAACGAGGTCGGCCACCGAGGATGCCCCAGTCGCGCCGTCGGACGTCAAGCCCTGCACGGCATCCTGGCTTTGATCGTAGAC
>CALMOK010000074.1 GCA_937871825.1 uncultured Alphaproteobacteria bacterium | reverse complement strand
TTCGGCGTTCAGCCCGATCCCAGGGTCGAGCCAATCGCTGCCGGCCCGCAAGCCGCCACTGATGCGCGAGCACCGGCTCTATCAGGCCGATTGGCTTTACCGGTTCTATGATTTCTCAATTGGCGATATCCTGTCAGCCACCGAAGGCGGCATGCTCGACCTCGACATCGACCCGAAACTCGCCTGGGCGCTGAAGCATCGGGAAAAGTTTCCCATCGACGTCAACGTGGCGTCGCGGGAAGATTTGTTACGGATCCCCGGGCTCGGGGTGAAGAGCGTCGACAAGATCATCCGGATCCGGCGCTGGAGCCAACTCGATCTGGCGGGTGTCGCCCGGCTGGCGGGTTCGGCGAAAACCTTGTCGAACTTCGTGGCGGCGCGCGGCTGGCATCCGGGCTCGATCCTCGAAAGCGCTCATCTGGCGGCGGCGTTGAAGCCCCCCGCCCAGCAGTTGAGCTTGTTTTGAGCATCCGGGTCGATCTCGACGGGCCGGCCGATTTCAAAGGCTGGCGTGAGGCCGCCCGCCGTCTCGCCCAGGCCCATGTCGAGCCGGAGCGTATCATGTGGCGAACTGGCGCCGGCGAGGAGGGCGACCTGTTCGACGAAGCCGCCGGGCCGGATCGGGCGCAAGCTTGGCCAGAACCCGTGGCGGATGGGCCGACCCTCACGGTTCCGCGCCGCTTCGTCGATCTGGCCGAACTCGTCGTCTGCCATCGCGACCCCGAACGGTTCGGCCTGCTTTATCGCTTGCTGCGCCGGATGCAGGTCGAAACGCGACTGATCGAGATTGCCACCGACGACGACGTGTTCCGCGCCGAAGCCATGGCCAAGGCTATCCGGCGCGACCGGCACAAGATGACGGCCTTCGTGCGTTTCAAGGAGGTGGAAACGCCGGACGGCACCGCCTACGTGGCCTGGTTCGAGCCCGAACACCATATCGTGGAATTGACCGCGCCCTTTTTCCGTGACCGGTTCGCCAACATGACGTGGTCGATCATCACCCCGGACCGCAGCGTTTATTGGGACACGCGGACGCTGGTGTTCGGCCCGGGCGGAGCGAAAAGCGACGTGCCGGCCGATGACGCGGGCGACGAGTTGTGGCGCACCTATTACGCCAACATCTTCAATCCCGCCCGGCTCAAGATCGACGCCATGAAACGCGAGATGCCGGTCAAATATTGGAAGAACCTGCCGGAAAGCAGCCTGATCACCCCGCTGATCCGAGCCGCCCAGTCACGGGAAACCGCAATGGTCGACATGCCCCAGGACGTCACCCCCAAGCGCGCCGCCGTGATCGCGCGCCAACTCAGCGAAAAGCCACCCGCGGCCGAACGGCCGGCCGACGGCTCGCTCGCGGCCTTGCGGGTCGAGGCCCGCAGCTGCCGGCGGTGCCCGCTCTACCAGGACGCCACCCAGACGGTGTTCGGCGAGGGCCTCGAAAGCGCCGACCTCGTTTTCGTCGGCGAGCAGCCCGGTGACAAGGAGGATTTGGCCGGCAAGCCCTTCATCGGGCCGGCCGGCGCCATGTTCGATAGGGCCTTGGGGGATGCCGGCATCGACCGCACGCGTGCCTACGTCACCAACGCCGTCAAACATTTCAAATTCGAGCCCCGGGGCAAGCGGCGCATCCACAAGAAGCCGGGCATCGGCGAGATCGACGCCTGCCGGCACTGGATCGAGAACGAATTGGCGGTGCTGAAACCCAAGCTGACGGTGGCCCTTGGCGCGACGGCGGTTCGCAGCCTCACCGGCAAGAGCGCTTCGGTGCTCAGCCTGCGCGGCCAGGTGGTCGGCTCCCACCTCGCCGGCCCGGTCTTCGTGACGGTGCACCCGTCCTTCCTGCTTCGCCTGCCCGACGAGGCGTCCCAGCAGGCCGAATACGCGCGCTTCGTCGAAGACCTGAGGATGGTGCGGGCCTTTTCGGAAGGCGCGGCGCTGCCGACCCTGTCGTGAGGGTGAGTTCTGCGCGGGCCCCGCCCCGCATGGTGGTTCGACACGCGGCGCCTTTGGGATAGAACGGTGTCGGCGCGAGCGATGCTGCCCATGCCGCGCCACCCCATTCAGAACGGACCCGACCCATGCGCGACCAGCTTTCCACCATGCTCAAGGAGGCCATGAAGGCCGGCGACAAGCGGCGCGTCGGCACCGTCCGCCTCATCCAGTCAGCCCTCAAGGACAAGGACATCGAACTGCGGCCGAGTGGCAAGACGGTCGGCGACGAGGACATTGCGGCCGTGCTGCGCAAGATGGTCAAGCAGCGGCAGGATTCAATCGCCATCTATGACGGGGCCGGGCGCGACGACCTCGCCACCCAGGAACGCGAGGAACTCGCCATCATCGCCGAGTTCATGCCGGCCGAAATGGATGAGGCTGGCCTTCGCGCCGCCATCGAGGATGCCGTCACCGAGACAGGGGCCGCGGGTCCCAAGGACATGGGCAAGGTGATCGCCGCCATGAAGGCCAAACATGCCGGGCGGATCGATTTCGGCCAGGCCAGCGGCCTCGTTAAGACCGTGCTGGCCGAACGACAAGGCTGACGTGTCGCCGGCGTAGGCCGGGCCTTCCGGTCGCGCGTGGTTTCGTCTAGGACGGGGACATGACGATACGTTCCCACAAGGGTGATCTTCCCGCCGACCGCCGGTACCCGACGGGCGTCGCCATCGACACCGAAACGCTGGGGCTCAACCCCCATCGCGACCGGCTCTGCGTCGTTCAACTGTCGGGCGGCGACGGGGACGCCGATGTGGTGCAGATCGCCGCCGGGCAGAAGGCGGCGCCCAACCTGCAACGCCTGCTCGCCGACCCGTCCGTCCCGAAACTGTTCCACTACGCGCGGTTCGACGTCGCCGTCCTGTTCAACGCCTTCGGTACCATGACGGAGACCATCTACTGCACCAAGATCGCCTCGAAACTGGTTCGCACCTACACGGACCGGCACGGGCTCAAGGACCTTTGCCGCGAACTGTTGGGGGTTGATCTGTCCAAGCAGCAGCAATCCTCGGATTGGGGCGCCGACACCCTGTCGGACGCTCAGATCGCCTATGCGGCATCGGATGTCCTGCACCTGCATGGCCTTCGGGCGCGACTCGACGTCCTGCTGGCGCGGGAAGGCCGTAGCGACTTGGCGGAGGCCTGCTTCGCCTTCCTTCCCACGCGCGCGCGCCTCGATTTGGCTGGATGGCCGGAGTCGGACATCTTCGCGCATGAATGATTGAAGGTTTGTGAGATATCGTGTCGGCGGTATCGATCCAACCCTGCCACCCGACGAAGCCCTCGAGCCCGAGCCGTTTCGGGACCGCTTATTCTGAATGTCGACGCCCATGACCGACAGCCTCAGCCCACGCCTCGCTTTCGCGGCCGTTACCACGGGCAGCAAGGCGAGGGCCTTCCGAGCGGCCCGCCGCCACAGCCTGTTGGTGAAGACGTTGCGCGGCCTGCTCTTTGCCGGCGCGGTGGTCCTGCTTCCCGGCATCCTGATCGTCAAGATCGCCGATCCGTTCCATGCCGTGCCGGGTGTCTCGGTCGAAGGCGGGAGCGTTGATGGAACCAAGATCACGATGGCTCACCCGAAGCTCGCCGGGTATCACAACGACGGTCGCCCCTACGAGATCACGGCCTCCTCGGCGGTCCAGGACATCAAGGTGCCGAACCTGTTCGAACTGCACGACATGGACGCGCATCTCACCATGCTGGACAAGACCACCACGCATGTGACGGCGGCGAGCGGCAATTACGACAGCAAGCGCGAAACCCTGGCCTTGACGAGCCAGGTCCGTATTTCGAGCGACTCGGGGCTGGATATGAGGACCGAGGACGCCCACGTCGAATTCAAGTCGGAAACGCTGGCCACCGACAAGCCCGTGTCGGTTGCCATGCGGGGCAACACGATCGAAGCCGACGCCATGCGGATGACCGGGGGTGGCAAGCAGGTCACTTTCGAGGGGCATGTCCGCACGGTGCTGCTCCCCGGATCGGACGCGACGGTCGTTTCGCCGGCTGCCACCCTGGCGACGGCCCCATGAGAACGGGATTGTTGCGCGTGCGCGCATCGGCCATCGCCCGGCCGGGGAATTTTGCGAACCTGGGCCGCCTTTGCCGCTATGTGGCGATCGGCCTTGCCGTCGTGACCGGGCAGGCCCAGGCGTCCAACGCCGCCGAGCCTGCGACGAGGCTGGCGCAGGCCGACCCTCCGCCGCCGGTTGCCAAGAAGGCGGCCGGACCCAGTGGGTCATTGCTGCCGGGCGCCAGCTCCAAGGATCCCATCAGCATCGAAGCCGGCAAGCTTGACTATTTCGACAAGGAACAGAAGCTGGTCTACACCGGCCAGGTTGTGGCCAAGCAGGGTCAATCCACCCTGCGGGCGAGCGTGCTGACGATCCTTTTCAGCAAATCCGAAAAGGGCGAGGCGGCTTCGAGCACGGGTGACGCCAAGATGACGGGCAGTTCAGTCCGGCACATGGAAGCCGCGGGACCGGTCACCATCGTTTCCAAGGACCAGGTCGGAACGGGTGAAAAGGGCGCCTACGACAAGGACGAAAACAAGATCACGCTGACCGGCCACGTGACGCTGAGCCAAGCCACCAACGCCATCAAGGGCGACAAGCTCGTTTATGACCTGACCACCGGCCAAGCCCAGGTTTCATCGAATTCAAACACGCCCGTTTTCAGTGTTTTCACCCCCGGCGCGTCGGCGCCGGGCGAGGTCGCGAACGGCAAAAGCGCCAAAAACAAACCCGAGAAGCACCCCAAGACCGCGCCGGCGCCGACGGCTCCGAAATAGCGTGGTGGGTAAAGGCTGACGCGACCGTGCGCCGCTTGGCGGCATGAGGCAGGGACGCGAAAATTGGCAGAGTTGATGGTCGATCACGTTGAACCCAAGCGACAGGGCGTCGGCCTTTTGCAAAGGCTGGGACGCAGGCTTCTGCCTCGCCCCACCCAGGTTTCGCCGAGAAACCTGAGCCAGGGCTCGGTTCATGGCGCTTCACTGAGGCCGGAGCCCAGCGAGGCTGGAGAACTCGGCGTCTACAACCTCGGCAAGGCTTATCGAAGCCGACATGTCGTGCAGGACGTCAGCCTGCATCTGCGACGCGGCGAGGCGGTCGGGCTGCTGGGTCCGAACGGCGCCGGGAAGACCACGGTCTTCTACATGATCACCGGCCTGGTCCGGCCCGACAAGGGCACCATCGAGCTCGACGGGCACGACGTCACGGGATTGCCCATGTACCGGCGGGCGAGGCTCGGGATCGGCTACCTGCCGCAGGAGGCCTCGATTTTCCGTGGCCTCAACGTCGAGGACAACATCAGGGCCGTCCTTGAACTGACGGTCGCGGACCGTGACCAGCGCGAAGCCGAGCTCGAAGCGCTGCTCGACGAATTCCATATCGGCCGGCTGCGTAAATCTCCCTCGGTCGCCTTGTCGGGGGGTGAACGGCGGCGCTGCGAGATCGCCCGCGCGTTGGCGGGACACCCCTCGTTCATGTTGCTCGACGAACCTTTCGCCGGCATCGACCCGATCGCCATCGGCGATATCCAAGCCCTCGTGATGCACCTGAAAAGCCGCGGCATCGGCGTCCTGATCACAGACCATAACGTGCGCGAAACGCTCGGGCTGATCGATCGCGCCTACATCATCCATTCGGGACGGGTTCTCACGGAAGGGAGCCCCGCCGAGATCATCGACCATCCCGATGTGCGCCGCTTCTATCTCGGCGAGGGTTTCCGCATGTGACGGACCGGCCGGCCCTTTAACGTCGTTGAAACGACAGTTAAGCAAAAAGCGTTCCGCCGCACGTCGAACTTCGAAAACGTGGTACAAGCAAGGAACGTTCCGGTCAGGAAACGCTGTCCGCAAAGTCTGGGTTCTTGAGCCAAAGTTTGGGGAAACGGGTTTCGTGGTGCGAACGAGAACGTGAGATCCGGTCCTTGATCAACCGTTCCATTCCGCCGCATGTGCGTTTTCAGTCGCGTTGAGTGATCGACATGGCACTTTCCGCCAAATTAGTCATGCGTCAGGGCCAGTCGCTGGTCATGACGCCGCAACTGTTGCAGGCCATCAAGCTCCTGCAACTCTCCAATCTCGAACTCGCCTCCTTCATTGAGGAGGAACTCGAGCGCAATCCCCTGCTGGAGCGCGCCGACGAGGTGTCGGTCCTTTCCGAGCCTGCGAGGGATGGCGAGACGGCCTCGCCAGATGATGCCGGGCCGCAGGAGGCGGATTGGACCGGCGGCGACCTCGCCGTCGACCAGGGCGCCCTTGAAACCGCGCTTGGGACCGAACTCGACAACACATTTGATTCCGGCCGCCTCGTCACCGACGGGCCGACGACCCCCGACGCGCACGGCCTGTCGGCAACGTCGTGGACCGGCACGTCGGGCGGCGGGGACGGCAGCCCGGCGAACCTCGAAAGCTATGTGGCGAGCGCCACGACGCTGCACGAGCGGTTGACCGACCAATTGACCGTTTCGGTTCGCGCGATGAGCGAGCGGATCATCGGCCATTGCCTGATCGACCAGATCGACGACGCCGGTTATCTCGTCGAGTCCGTGGACGACATCGCGGCGCGGTTGAACGTATCGCCGGCGCGGGTCGAGGCCGTGCTGACCATCGTTCACGGGTTCGAACCGACCGGGGTCGGGGCACGGAGCCTGGCCGAGTGCCTCGAACTGCAACTGCGTGAAAACAACCGCTTCGACCCGGCCATGAAGGCCTTGCTGGCCAACCTCGACCTCGTCGCCAGGCACGACCACGCTGGCCTGCGGCGGCTTTGCGGCGTCGACGAGGAAGACCTCGTCGACATGCTCGCCGAACTCCGAAGCCTCGACCCCAAGCCGGGCCGCGCCTTTGGTGGCGCGCCGGTGCAGGCGGTCGTTCCCGACGTTTATATTCGGGCCGCCAGCGACGGGGGCTGGGCCGTCGAGCTGAACACCGACATGCTTCCCCGCATTCTCGTCAACCAGACCTATCAAAGCCATGTCGGGCGGGCCGGCGACGCCGACCGCAGTTTCGTGACCAACTGCCTGCAGACCGCGAACTGGCTCGCCAAGAGCCTCGAACAACGGGCCCGCACCATCCTCAAGGTATCGACGGAGATCGTGCGCCAGCAGGACGCCTTCTTCAGCCAGGGCGTCGAATACCTGCGGCCCCTCAACCTGAAGACCATCGCGGACGCGATCGGCATGCACGAATCCACCGTGTCCCGCGTGACGTCCAACAAATACATGGCGAGCCCGCGCGGGCTGTTCGAGCTGAAGTATTTTTTCACCGCCTCGATTGCCGCGACGGCGGGCGGCAACGCCCACTCGGCCGAGGCGGTCCGCTTCAGGATCAAGCAGATGATCGACGGCGAGAACCCCGCCGACATCCTGTCCGACGATGCCATCGTGGTCCGGCTCAAGACGGCCGGCGTGGTGATCGCGCGTCGTACCGTCGCGAAATACCGCGAAAGCCTGCGGCTCCCCTCCTCGGTCGAGCGACGCCGCGACAAGCAATGCAGGGTGCGGGTGAGCTGAAGGCACGCGGCGGCGGTTGCCTGTCGGCGCAACCGTTGCTATCGCGAAACCCGCCGGATCGCGCGTGAATGGCGCGACGATGCTCGATGGTGGAGGTGGATGTGATCACATTGGCGCAGACGACCCTCGGCGAGCTCGGCCCCTCGATCGAAGTGCCGCGTTACGATCGGGCGAGGCTTCGTCCCGGGATCGTTCACTTCGGGGTCGGGAACTTTCATCGTGTCCACCTGGCCGTCTACCTCGACCGTTATCTCCAGGAACACGGCGGCGAACAATGGGG
Organism: uncultured Alphaproteobacteria bacterium; assembly: GCA_937871825.1. Classification (GTDB taxonomy): domain Bacteria; phylum Pseudomonadota; class Alphaproteobacteria; order Rhizobiales; family Beijerinckiaceae; genus Lichenihabitans. The sequence goes on along the minus strand of CALMOK010000074.1, from coordinate 22,127 downwards.
CATTTGCGGCGTCGAACTGATCGACACGGCCGACACGCGCGCCAAAGCCGTCGCCTACCGCCGTCAGGACAACCTTTATTCGGTGACCGAGTACGCCCCCGACGGCACGGCCGCCACGCGGGTGGTCGGCGCCATGGTGGACTACCTGCACGCGGCGCAAGACCCGGAAGCCGTTCTCGCCCGGTTGACGAACAGCGAAACCCGGATCGTTTCGCTCACCATCACCGAAGGGGGTTACAACATCGACGAGGTCACGGGCGCGTTCCGCCTCGAGACGCCCGATGTCGCCTGGGACCTGACGGGCGCTCCGCCGCGCACGGCTTTCGGCTTCATCGTCGAGGCCTTGCGCCGGCGGCGGGAGTCCGGCCTGGCCCCCTTCACGGTGATGTCCTGCGACAACCTCCGCCATAACGGCGACACGGCGCGCCTGGCCGTGGTTTCCTTTGCCCGCGGCCGCGACCCCGAACTGGCAAGCTGGATCGACGGCCGGACCGCCTTCCCCAACAGCATGGTCGACCGGATCGCCCCGCAGGTGTCGGCCGCCTCGCGCGAGCGGCTGAACACGCGCAGCGGCATCGATGACGCGTTGCCGGCGATCGGGGAAACCTTCACCCAATGGGTGATCGAAGACCGGTTCAGCGCCGGGCGGCCAGCCTTTGACACCGTCGGGGTGGAAATCCGCGACGATGTCGTGGCGTTCGAATTCATGAAGATGCGGATGCTGAACGCCTGCCACATGCTTCTGTCCTACCCCGGCCTGCTGTGCGGCTACACGTTCGTGCACGAGGCGATGTCCGACGAACGGCTGGCGACCCTGTTGGAAACCTTCCTGGACGACGACACGATCCCGAACCTTGAGGCGCCGTCCGGGGTTTCATTGCAGGCCTACAAGGCCCAGGTGCTGGGACGGTTCAAGAACCCGGCCATCGCCGACCAGCTCCTGCGCATCGCGCACGACGGGGCGGCCAAGATCCCGGTTTTTCATTCCAGAACCCTGGAAATGCTTCTCGCTAACGGCGGCGACCTTCGCCGGGAGGCGTTCTTCCTGGCCTGCTTCGCCCGCTACCTTGAAGGTCGCAACGACCAGGGCGAGGCCATTCCCGTCAACGAGCCCCATTTCGGCGAGCGTGACTGGACCACGCTGCGCGGCGCCGATCCGCTGGCGCTGTTGAAAACGGAGCCGTTCGTCAGGCTGAGGCTCGACGAGCACGCGGCCTTTTCCGAGTTGTTCAAAGCCTACCGGGACTCGATCGCCAGCCGGTCCGCTTCCGAGACGTTGGACAGACTTCTCGCCGATACAAGACGGCCCGCCGATTGACGCAGGAACAGCTGTCGTTCTCAGGCGCCTGAACCATCGTCAAACTGCCGTGGAAGCCTTGTCGCGCGACGCCGGGTATTACGACCTACGGTTTCTACTCGGTTACAGTTCAGGCACCCTTCCATTGGAGGATGTATAATCCGGCATTGTAGTCAGTGATGTACATCAGCCCGTCCGACTGCACGTTCACGTCGCAGGTGTGGATCACACGGTGACGGCTCGGCCGCGGGTCGACCCATTGCTCCGGTGCGCTCGGCACAAAGAAGCCGACCTCCAGGGGCTGGAACTGGTTCCTGATATCGAACACGCGCACACCGGCATTCTGATAGGTGGCGAAAATGACGTCCGAACTTTGGAACGTTCCGGGGCGGTTCTCGTGCAGGTTGTGTGGCCCGAAATGGCCGCCCTTGGCGACATAGTCCTGGTCGTTCGGGGTGGGAAAAGTCGCGATCGTCACGGGATTCTGTGGTGCCCGGATATCGACCACCCAGGTGTATTTCATCGGCTCTTCGTCGATGTCGCGCACCGCCTCGTCGGCCACAATGCAGAGGCCCCGGTCGAGCAGGGGGAGGGCGCTGTGAGTGCCCCCGGCGAACGGCGGCGACCAGTTGGTGTGGGAAATGAGCCGCGGGGCGGTCTTGTCGGAAATGTTGAGAAGCGTGAGCCCGCCGTCCCGCCAGGACGCATAGGCGGTGTCGCCGGCGATCACGGCGTGGTGCAGGGCCACGCGCCCGGGAAGCGTCATCGTCTCGCCGCCAGCTTTCCACATGCCCGGCAGAGCCCAACGGCTGACCTCGCGCGGGCGCGTCGGGTCCTGCATGTCGATGATCATCAAGATGTGATCGGTGTAGCCGTCGAGCAGCGCGGACGCGTAGGCGTACCGCTCGCCCGTCCACCAGATGCGGTGCAGTCCCAGGCCCTCGACCTCCATGAAGCCGATGGCACGCGGATGGGCCGGGTCCTTGATGTCGTAGACGCGCATGCCGGCCGAAAAGTCCTCGCCGCGCTTGCCGAACTTGCTGGAATGCACGCCCTCAATCGAGGTGCTGTAATATTCCGTCTCCTTCACGTAGACGGAATAGAAGTTGAACTCCTCGATCACGAGCAGCAGGTCGTTGGCTGTTTGAATGTGGACCGACCAGGAGCGCTTGTGAGTCGGCAGGAAGTTGACCGGCCGCGGATCGCGTGGATCGCGCACGTCGATGACGCTGACACCGCCGCTGAAAACATGGCTGACGAAAGCATGGCCTCGATGCACCATGCACTGGATGCCGTCGGCACGGCCGGTCTGGTCGGTTCGACCAACGAATTCGATGTTCTTGGCGGCGTCGAAAAGCTTGGTCATGGCGTCGCTCCCGATTGGTCTCGTGGATGATCGAGGGGGCCGGCGGGCATCCCGACCGCCCCGCGGTTCCAGCCGCGGCCACGGTCCCCAAAGGATTCCCAGCCCTTTTCGGTGACCGCCACGGTGTCTTCGAGCTTGATGAAGCCGCGGCGCGGATGCGCCAGCGTGGTTTCGATGGAGATCACCATGCCGGCCTCCAAAGGCCGGTCGGCATGATAGGCCGCATAGGGTACCGAACTTCGGTCGGTCAGCCAGGGGGCCTCGTGGCTGATCAACCCCATGCCGTGCGCGACGAAATCCAATTGTTCGCGATGGGCCGAACGCGCCACCATGGCGTCCGGCTCGTGGAAGATGTCGCCGCCCCGCGCACCGGATCGGATCGGGCGCCGCGCGGCCTGCTGGATCGCTTCGACCTCGCCGAGCAGATCCTGCAGTTCCCCGTCGGGCTCGCCCAACACGCCCATGCGGCAAAGGTCGCCGATATAGCCCTGCTCGTTGCCTCCCGAATCGAGAGCCAGCACGTCGCCGGGCCGCCATCGCTGGTCGGAGGGCGCGCGGTTGAACGTCGTCCCCATGTTGACGAGCGCATATTCGAAATGGAGGCCGCGCCGGGTCTCCTCGCGCCGGAGAAGGTCGACGATCTCATGTTTTGAGGCGCCCTCCCCCACCGTCGCGAAAACCGCCAGCATGGCATCGACGACCTTTTCGGAGGCGGAGCGCAGGTGCGCGAGTTCGGCGGTCGTCTTGACGGCGCGCAGCAGCTCGAGCGTCAGATTGGCATTGACCAGCACCGCGCCGGGCAGACCCGCTTCCATCACGCGATTGGCGCTGGCGGGAAGAAAATCCATCTCCACCCCGATGCGGCCGAAGCGCCGCCCCAACCCGAGCAGATGCCGGACGGCGGAGCCGGCGTAGTCCTCGACCGTCATGTTGCCGAACGACGTATGGGCAACCCAGAATTTGCCGTGGTCCCTTTCGTAGGTTTCCATGGGGCTGCCGATGTAGGCGGCCTCATCGGGCCGGTCCCTGACGTAAACCAAGCAGGGAAGGTAGCGGCTGAGGCCATGGGCGTCGGCGAAGCTGTAGAAGAAGTAGCGATAGCCCCCGAGCAGGTACTGGATGTTGTGCTTGGAGGTCACCACCAGGGCGTCGAGGTCGGCTTCCGCCATGAGGCTGTCGAGCCGCGCCCGATCGAACGGCGCTGCCGGCGGCGGGGAAGCCCGCCCGTCCAGGTCCTTCATGCTGTTCTCCCTCACAACGGCCTCCAGGCTCCGTCGGCCGCGTTCGAGGCGGCCGCAGCCTCGATCATCCTCAATCCCGCGACGCCGTCCGCGATGCCCGGCAGGTTGTCGAGCCAGGGCCGCGGCGACTGTCCCAGGCGTGCCGCCGCGATCGCGAAGGCGGCTTCCACGTAGATGTTGGCGAACGCCAGGGCGTAGCCTTCGGGATGTCCCGGGCGGAAGCGCGCCGACCGGGTGACCAGAGCCGACGCGCCGTCCTGGCCCGCCCGCAGCAGCGTTTCAGGCTCGTTCAACGGCTTGAAGCGCAGGAATTCGGCGTCCTCCTCGCGCCATTCGAGCGAGGCAGCATCGCCGAAAACCCGCAGCGACAGTCCGTGCTGGACCCCGGTCGCGACATAGCTGGCCCAAAGCCGGCCGGCCGCCCCGTCCGAATAATCGAAGCCGAGATAAGCGTTGTCGAAGACTTCGCGACGGGCCGCAAAAGTTTGCAGGCGGGCGGCGAGGCGGCGCGGGGTGGTGCCGCCGACATAGCTCATCAGGTGATAGGCATGCGTTCCCACCTCGCCGAGAATGGCCTCCGGGCCCATTGACTGCGCGCGGAAGCGCCAGTGCCGGTCGGCCGGATCGTCCGGTTCGAGGTTCACCCCTGGTGCGCCACCGGCGAATTCCGCCTCGACCATGCGGATGCGGCCCAAGGCTCCGGACGCCACGAGGTCGCGGGCGTGGCGCACCATGGGGAAGGCCGAGTAGCAATGGGTCAGCACGAAGACCCGGCCGGACGCTTCAACGGCGGATTGCAGGGCCTCGGCCTCGGCCAGCGTCCGCGTCAGCGGCTTTTCGCAGATCACGTCGATGCCGGCCGCAAGGAACGCCGTGGCAACGGCGGCATGGATCTGGGGCGGCGTCGCGATGACGATGGCGTCGATACCGTCGGATCGCTCGCTTTCACGTCGCGCCATTTCGCGGAAATCGTCGTAAACGCGGTCGGGCGCGATCAGCAGGCCCGCCGCAGTTGCCCGCGTGACAGCCGGGTCGATCGAAAAGGCGCCGGCGACAAGTTCGTAAAGGCCATCGGTCTGGAAGGCGACCCGGTGCGTTTCGCCGATCACGGAATCGAAGCCGCCGCCCACCATGCCCAGCCGCAGCCGGCGTCCCAACATCCCCACCAATTGCGCCATGGTGCCTGTCATGAGGCGATCTCCTCCCGAACTTCGTGACCAATCCGTCGAACGAACCGGCTTAACGTGCGCTTAACGTGCGCTTAACGCACATCTGCGCGAATGTTGACTTAGCCTAATCCCTATGGAAGGTTCGAGGCAAGAGCAGAACGGCGAGGGGAATCCGAATGGCGCGATGGCTGAAGCGCGGCATCGACGAGTCCGAGCGACGCGACATCGATCGAGGTGTGCGCGACACCGTCGAGGAGGTAATCCGCCAGATCGAGCGGGACGGCGATGCGGCCGTGCGGGCCCTGTCGGTCAAGTTCGACGGTTGGGATCGCGAGGACTACCGGCTGAGCCCCTCGGAGATCGAGGCCTGTCTCGACCAATTGACGCCCGGCGATCTTGACGACATCCGCTTCGCCCAGTCGCAGGTCCGGAATTTCGCCGAAATCCAGCGCGCATCGATGCGGGACGTCGAGGAGGAAACGCTGCCAGGCGTGTTTCTCGGGCACAAGCACATCCCGATGGATTCGGTCGGCTGCTATGTGCCGGGCGGGAAATACCCGCTGCTTGCATCCGCGCATATGTCGGTGGTCACCGCCAAGGTCGCGGGGGTCGGCCGGGTGGTGACCTGCGCGCCGCCGTTCGGCGGCAAGCCGGCCCCGGCGATCGTGGCGGCCCAGCATCTCGCGGGGGCCGACGAAATCTTCGTGCTTGGCGGCATCCAGGCGGTGGCCGCCATGGCGGTCGGCACGGCTTCGATCAAGCCCGTCGACATGCTGGTCGGGCCGGGAAACGCCTTCGTGGCCGAGGCCAAGCGCCAGCTGTTCGGCCGAGTAGGGATCGACCTTTTCGCCGGCCCCACCGAGACGCTGGTGATCGCCGACGACACGGTAGACGGCGAACTCTGCGCCGTGGACCTCCTGGGGCAGGCCGAACATGGGCCGAACTCCCCGGCGATCCTGCTCACGACATCCGAGAAACTGGCGCGGGATACGCTCGCCGAGGTGGCCCGCCTGGTCGCCGTGATGCCGACCGGCAAGGTCGCCGGAACCGCCTGGGAGAACTACGGGCAGGTCATCGTCGCCGACGGCTACGACGACATGCTTGGCGTCGCCAACGAACTCGCCTCCGAACACGTCCAGGTGATGACCGATCGCGACGAATGGTTCCTGCGGCACATGACCAACTACGGGGCGCTGTTCCTCGGGCCGCGCACCAACGTCGCCTATGGCGACAAGGTCATCGGAACCAACCACACGCTGCCGACCATGAAGGCGGCCCGCTACACCGGCGGGCTGTGGGTCGGTAAATTTCTCAAGACCTGCACCTACCAGCGGGTGACCAGCGATGCCGCATCCACGATGGTGGGTGAATATTGCTCGCGCCTTTGCATGCTCGAGGGGTTTTCGGGCCATGCCGAGCAGGCCAACATCAGGCTGCGCCGCTACGGCCGCCAGAACGTCGCCCCCTACACGGCCGCGAGGCGCGGCTGAGCTACACAAAGAACCTGCTTCCTTCTTCGGACCCGTTCCGCATGGATCTTTCCTCCACCCCACGCCCCGAGAACATCATGGGTGTTCTGGTGCTCCTTGCTTCCGACGCGTCGGCGCTCCTGACCGGTTCCGCCATCATGCGCGATGGCGGCTGGACGAGCACGAGTTGAGGTTCCCGATGCAGCGGCTCCGATCGATCAGAACCCCATTCTCCCGACGTGACACCTTGGCCCTTCCGGGCCCAAACACCCGCCCCCGGAGGGCGCCATGAAGAAGATCCTCGTCGTCCAGCCTCTCCGGCCCGAAGCACTCGAGCTTTTCGAAGCGCGGCCCGACGTGCGCTTCGACGTCGTCACCGATTTTTCGAGCCAAAACCTGCTGCGCCACATCGTCGACGCCGACGCGCTCACGATCCGGGACGCGCCGCTCCCCATGGCGGTTCTCGAAGCTGCGCCACGGCTGAAGGTCGTTTCCCGCCACGGGGTGGGTACCGACAACATCCCGGTCGATTATTGCACGGCGCGCGGGCTTCCCGTCACCGTGGTGGGCAGCGTCAATGCCATTTCGGTGGCCGAGCAGACGATGTTCCTCATGCTGGCCGCCGCGCGGCACGGCATCGCGCTCGACGCGGCCGTGCGGCGCGGCGACTTCGGCGCGCGTGCGCGGCTGATCGGGCTGGAACTGCGCGGCCGCCGATTGCTGATCGTCGGGTTTGGCCGGATCGGGCGCGAGATCGCCGCGCGGGCGCGGGCCTTTGGCCTAAGCGTCTTGGTGTTCGACCCCTTCGCGGCACGGACGGCCGAGGCGGGCGTCTCCTTCGTGGACACGTTGGAGCAAGGCCTCGCCCAGGCCGATGTGCTCACCTTGCACGTGCCGCTGGACGAGCGAACCCGCAACCTGATCGGCGCCCGCGAGATGGCGCTGATGCCCAGGAACGCCATCGTGCTGAACACCGCGCGCGGCGGCATCATTGACGAGGAAGCGCTGAGTGCCGCGCTCGACGCGGGCCATCTTTGGGCCGCCGGGCTCGACACGTTCGCGATCGAGCCGTTGCAGTCCGGTAGCCCGTTGCTGACCAACGCGCGAACGGTTCTCAGTCCCCATTCGGCCGCGCTGACCGAGGAGTCGCTGGTCGCCATGGGGATGATGACCGCCCGCAACGCCCTCGCCGGGCTCGACGGCGTGCTTGACCCGGCGCTCGTGGTCAATGGTTCGGTTTTGAAGGAGATGTCCCATGCGGCCCAATGAAGTGCGGCAGCGCTGGTCGCGGCAGGAGGCGGCAGTTTGCGGCTGGCTTTCGCTGGGCAACGCCTATGCCGCCGAGGTCGTCGGCTGGTGTGGGGTGGATTGCGTCACGGCAGACCTGCAGCACGGCATGGCCGACGTGCAGGCGATCATCGGCATGTTGCAGGCCATCTCAGCCACCCCGGCGACCCCCTTCGTGCGCGTGCCCTCGCTTGATGCGCCACTGTTGATGAAGGTGCTGGACGCCGGGGCCTACGGCGTGATCTGCCCGATGATCGACGATGCCGCGCAGGCCCGCGCCCTGGTCGAGGCGACCACCTATCCGCCGCGCGGCCTTCGGAGTTTCGGGCCGGCCCGCGGGCTGCTCTATGGCGGGAGCGATTACTTCGCCCATGCGGACGATACCATCGTCCGGCTGGCCATGGTGGAAACCGCGCCGGGCCTCGACAATGTCGAGGCGATCTGCGCCGTCGACGGCATCGACGGCATTTTCGTCGGCCCGAACGACCTCGGCCTCGCGCTTGGGAAAGGCGTGTCGGCGGATCCAACCGACCCCGAGGTTCGCGCCGCCATCGCCCGGTGCGTCACGGCGGCCAAGACGGCCGGCAAGCATGTCGGGATCTTCTGTCCGTCCGGAACGGTCGCTTCGCGCTGCATCGCCGAAGGTTTCGACTTCGTGGTGCCCAACAGCGAGATCAACCTCATGAAGGCGGCGATGATCGCAGAGGCGAAAAGAGCGCGGGAGCCGGTGGCGCGCGACTAGGCGAACCGGCAACGCCTCACATCGCGACGAGGATCTTCAGCGCGGGGGTTTTCGGATCGAGGAGCGGGGCGAACCCGTCGGCAACCGCTTGTGCCAGCGGCACCTGCTTGGTCACGAGGCGCTCGACCGGAAAACGCCTCGAGGCGATCAGCGCGATCATCCGCGGCCAGATGGTGACGGGATAGCAAACAACGCCCTCGATCGTCATGTCCTTCAGCGCCCACATCGTCGGCTCGACCCGCGCTGTTCCGAGGTGAAGCCCAACCTGGACAACGGTGCCGCGCCGCCGCACCGCCTTGACGCAGGTGTCGAGCGCGCGCTCGACACCGACGCATTCGAAAGCGACATCCACCCCCACGCCGTCCTCGGTGAGACACCGCACCTGGGATAAAAGCTCGTCATCGGCCGGGTCGAGGCAGCGCAGGCCGAGGTCGAGCCGTTCGATCGCGGCGCGCCGCGCCGCATTGGGCTCGCTCACCATCACTTCGGCCGCCCCCGCGAGCCGGGCCGCCATCGCGGTGAGCACGCCGATCGGGCCGCCGCCCGCGACAAGCACGATGGCGCCCGGCCCAACCCGGCCGCGTTCGACCGCATAGATCGCCACCGCGGCTGGCTCGATCATCGCGCCCTGGGCGTCGTCGACCGTGTCTGGCAGCTTGATGGCGTTGTAGTCGTTGACCACCGCGTAGTCGCCCATGCCGCCCCAGGCCCAGCTCAGCCCGATCGTGGCGTTGCGGTCGCTGAGGTGGCCCAGGCCGCGCCGGGCGTAATAATCGTCGGCCGGGAAGACCTGCGGCTGGATCGACACCCGGTCGCCCGGTCGCAGGTGGGTCACCGCCGCACCGACCTCGATCACTTCGCCTGCGAATTCATGACCGAGGATCTGCGGCAGTTCGGCGCCGGTGAACACATGCGGGGCAGTCGGCACGATGAGCGGGCCGGCCGCGTATTCGTGCAGGTCCGTCCCGCAGATGCCGCAGAACGACGGCTTGACCACAAGCTGGGCCGGCCCGATCGCCGCCGGAGCGGCGACCTGTTCGACCCGCAGGTCCTGTCGGCCGTGGAACCGCAATGCTCGCATGCCGCTTCCCTCCCATGCCACGGGATGGACAAGCCATCCCGTGGCCGACCGTTCAGAAGTTGAACGAGTCGATGTTTTCCTTGGTGAAGACCGTGGGCGGTCCCAGCAGGATGACGTCGTCCGACACGAATTTCATCTGGCCGAGGCGGCCGGACTCGACGAACCCTTTCTTGGGATCGAGCGTGCCCTCGAGCTGCGCCTTGGAAATGTAGATCGCGCCATAGCCGAGATCGACCGGGTTCCACAACACCGCTTCCGTCACCGTCCCGGATTTTACATACGGGCGGATGTTGCTGGGCACCCCGATGCCGGCAACCGGAACTTTACCCCGCAACCCGAGCTGGTCGACCGCTTCGGCGGCGCCGACGGCCGCGATGCCGTCGATGACGATCACGCCCCGCGTGGTCGGATTGGCCCGCAGGTAGTTCAGGGTGATGTTCTTTGACTTCTCGAGGTCGGCGTCACCGGTGAGTTCCGCCTTGATGTGCATGTCGGGGTACTTTTTGGCGGCGTAGCTTTTGATGGCGGTGCGCCAAGCATTCATGTTGCTCGACGTGAACGAATTGGTGACGAGCAGGAAGTCGCCCTTTCCACCGTCGGTCGCCCGCGCCATCATGTCGGCGATGGTCTGGCCCATGGCGCCGAAATCCGACTGGTTGAGGAAGACTGTCCGGCCGCTCGCGTCGATGTCGCTGTCCCAGGTCGAGACCTTGATGCCCTTCGACGCCGCGCGTTTCGCCGCCGGCGCCAACGCGGTGGGGTCGCTCGCGCAGATGGACAAGGCGTCCACCTTCTGACGGATCATCCGGTCGACGATGTTGGTCTGCGCCGTCACATCCTGATTGGCCGGGCCGTCGAACACGAGGTCGAAGCCGCATTCCTTGCAGGCGGCTTCCGCACCTTGCCGAATGGCCGTGAAGTAGGGATCGCTGGTATATTTCGGGATCATGCCGATCAGCGGGCGCTTGGCATCGGCTAGAACACGGCCGGGCATGCCGGCAAGCGCGAGGGCGGTCCCGCCGGCGAGGCCCCTGATGATGGTCCGGCGTGAGGCCGACCGATCGGTGACGGTTTGGTCTTTCATTGTTTCCTCCAGGTTTGACGTTTCTTGACGCGGCGGCTCAGCCGCGGTTTCGCCCGGCGTTCTCGTTGACGAGAACACCAAGGACCAGCAAGGCACCCGTGATGAACAGGCCCCAGTCGCTGCTGATGCCCGCGAACTGGAGACCGTCCTGCAGGTACGACAAAATCAGCAGGCCGAGCAGGGTTCCGGCAATGGTGCCGGAGCCGCCGGTGACTTTCGTGCCACCGAGCACGACCGCCGCGATGACGGGAAGTTCGAGGCCGAGCGCCATGTTGGCGCGGGACGTGGAGATACGCGACGTTTCGATGATCGACGCCAGGGCGGCAAGCAGCCCCATCAAGCCATAAACCTTGAGCTTGAGGTGGGCCACGTTGATGCCCGAAAACCGGACCGCCTGCTCGTTCTCACCGAGCCCGTAGACGCGACGACCGAACGGCGTTTTTTCGAGGATCATCCAGGCGAGCACGCACAGGACGGCGAAGACCGGAAGCTGGGCAGGCAACACTTCGCCGATGTAGAAGCCGCCGATCGTCGTGAACCAGGCGGGATACTCCGAATAAGCTGCCGCGTTCGAGATCACATAGGCGCCCCCGCGGAACAGCGCCATCGTGGCCAGCGTCACCACCAGGGGATGCAGGCCGAGATAGGCCACGATGGCGCCGTTCAGCAGGCCACATCCGACACCGGTGCCGATGCCGAGCACCATGGCCACCGGCAGCGGCAGGCCCGCCTGATGGCTGAACCCGATAACAACCGAAACCAGTGCGAGGAGAGAGGCGACCGACAGGTCGATGCCGCCGGTGATGATCACGAAGGTCATGCCAAGCGCCAGCAAGCCACTCTCGATGAAGATGCGCGACGTATCGAGCAGGCCGTCGACCGTGAGCCAGCCCGGAACGAAGATCCCCAACGCGGCCACTTCCACCACGAAGAAGGCGGCGAGCAGCATCGTGCGGCTCGACGCCGCCGCCGCCCGCTTGCCAATGGCTGTTCCGCTGATGGCGGTCATGACCCGTCTCCTCAGGCGCGCCGCGCCGCGACCCGGTGACGGATCGCGTCGAGCGAGATGGCGACAAGAATGAGAAGCCCCAGGATGAACTGCTCGAAGGTTTCCGGCACGGCATTGAGCGTCAAGGCGTTGAGGATGACGCCGACGAGGATTGCCCCGAGCACGGGTGCCACCACCGATCCGCGTCCGCCGGTGATGCTGGTGCCGCCAAGCACGACCGCCGCGATGACGCGCAGTTCGAAGCCGGTGGCGGCCGTCGCCTGAAGCTGCCCGATCTGGCCGAAGAACACCCCCGCGGCGAGGCCGCAGCTCATCCCCGTCAGGGTGAAACAGAGCAACTTCACGCGTCCAATCGGCAGGCCGATGAAACGCGCCGCGCGCCCGTTGCTGCCAATGGCCATGACGTCCCGGCCCAGGGTCGTGTTGCGCATGAAGAGTTCGGCGGCGAGATAAACGCCGAACAGGATCAGCACCGGCACCGGCACGCCAAGCTGAAAGTCGAGCCCGAGCGCGCGCGAAGCGTCGGGCAGTGAGATAACCCCGACGGCGGCCTTCACCAGCATGATGCCGCGCAGCATCAGCAGCGTGCCGAGCGTGGCGATGATGGAGGGGATGCGCCCGACGGTGACGAGGAGTCCGTTCGCGCAACCGACGACAGCCCCCGCGGCGATGGCCGCCAAGGCCGGCAGCATGACGCCGCCCACGCTGTTGGCGACCGCCCCGAAAACGAGGCTGCAGGCCGCCAGCAGCGAGCCGGTCGACACGTCGATCTCCCCGGCCAGGATCACCGTGTTGCAGGCGAGCGCGACTGTGCCGACCACGGCGACCTGGGCCACGATGCTGACGAGGTTGTCGACCGCCAGGAAGGCGGGCGTTGTTACCGCCAGAACCGCGGCGAGCAGGATCAGGAAGGCCAGCGGGGCGAATTCGGGGCGCGCCGCCCATTGACGCCGTCGGCCAGACCGCGCCGCCGCGACATCGAGCGCCGTCATGGCCGCGCCTCCGTCCCGTCGACCCGGACGCCGGCCGTCGCGAAGCCGATCTCCTGCGCGGAGAAATCAGGGCCTTCGTAAGGTCCGTTGAGCCGGCCCCGGTACATCACCAGGATGCGGTCGGCCATCGAAAGCACCTCGTTGAGCTCCGACGAGATCATCAGGATGGCTTTGCCGGCGTTGGCGAGTTCGTCGATGATCCGGTAGATTTCTGCCCGCGCGCCGACGTCGACGCCGCGCGTCGGTTCGTCCAGCATGATGATGTCGGGCTTCTGGAATAAAAGCTTCGAAAGTAGCACTTTCTGCTGATTGCCGCCCGACAGGCCACCCACCGGCTTATTCATGTCGCCGCGGATCGAAAACATCGACTGGTATTGGTTCGCCGTCCGCCGCTCCTGCGCGGGACTGACCCAGCCGAAACGGGTCAGGCCGCCGAGGTTGCCGAACCCGATGTTCCAGGGCGAGCTGAAATTTAGGTGCAACCCCTGCGAGCGCCGTTCCTCGGGCAGGTAGGCAATGCCGTGGCCGAGCGCGGTCGCCGCGTTTTTGATGGAAACCGGGCGACCATCAACCGCGATCGTGCCGCTGTCGGCGGCCGCGATCCCGAAGATCGCCTGCGCGAGTTCGGACCGCCCTGCCCCGATCAGGCCGGCAAGCCCGATGATCTCGCCTTTGCGCAACTCGAACGAGACGTCCTCGAAGGCGCCGCGCCGCGTCAGCCCCTCCACCTTGAGGGCCACCGCACCCGGCGAGCGAGCCGTCCGGTGGAAAAACTTCTGTAGCGGGCGCCCGACCATCATTTGCACCAGCGAGTGGGTCGTGAGGTCGCGGCTCGGCCCCGTGTGGACCCGGGCGCCGTCGCGCATCACGGTGACGCGGTCGGCGTTCTCGAACACTTCCTCCAGCCGATGGGTGATGTAGACCACGCCGACGCCGCGCGCGCACAGATCGCGCACGATCGCGAACAGCCGGTCGGCCTCCTGCTGCGACAAGGCCGCCGTCGGCTCGTCCATCAGCACCACGCGGGCATCCCGGATCAGGGCGCGGGCGATTTCCACCATCTGGGCGCTGGCGGACGACAAGGACCGCACCGGCGCGCGAACGTCGATCTCGATCCCGAGCTTGGCGAAGACGGCCCGGGCTTCGCGCCGCATGGCGGCCCAATCGAAGACGCCGAAGCGGGTGCGTGGACGCTGGCGCCCGACATAAAGGTTCTCGCAAACCGACAGGTCGGGAAACAGGTCGAGTTCTTGCGGGATCATCGCGACGCCCGCGGCTTCCGCATCGCGCGGTGAGCCGAAGGTGAGCGCCCGCCCGTCGATCTCGATGGTGCCCTCTTCGGGCGCGTGCACGCCATGCAGCAGCTTCATCAGGGTGGACTTGCCGGCCCCGTTTTCGCCGATCACCGCGTGGACCTCGCCGGCCAGAACGGTGAGATCGATGCCGCGGCAGGCCCAAACGCCGGAAAAACGTTTGCCGACGCCACGCATGTGACAAAGCACGCGGCTGTCTTGCCCCGCGGCAGCCGATGGATGAACCGGAACGGCCCCCAATGTCGGTTCCAGCCCTTGGTCGGGTCGGGTCGATTCGCTGGTCACCGGTCGTGGTCCATCAATGGAACCACTCGTCAGCACCTGCCCCATGGGTCCTCCGGGGTCCGCGCCCTTGCAGGATGCGGTTTTGTTTTTGTTGCACTCCGATCATTCCGTACGATACGATCCATGTCAACAGTGCGCGCATTTGGGCGATAATCGTGCATAGGCCGTTCTTCGTGAACGAAGCCAACGATGGGAGGAGATCGGGAATGACGAGCATCGGCATTGGCGTACTCGGCGCTGGCTTCATCGGGCAGATGCATTCGCTCGCGTTTCGCAACGCTGGCGTTTCGGCGCGCATGCCTCGTCTTCGGCCACGATTGAAGCTCATCTGCGACCGCACCGGCTTTCAAGCGCAGGACATCGCCGACCGTTACGGTTACGAGGGGTCCACGCTCGATTGGCGCGACATCGTCGCCGATCCCGACATCGCCTTGTTCGTCAATGCCGGTCCCAACGACCTGCACGGGGAGCCGTCGATTGCCGCCGCCCAGGCGGGCAAGCATGTGTTCTGCGAAAAGCCCCTGGCGTCGACCGCCGACGAGGCCTACGCGACGTGGAAGGCCGTGGAGGCGACGGGCGTGAAGCATCTTTGCGCCTTCAAATACCGCTCCTTCCCAGCCCTCAACCTCGCGCGCCAGATGATCCGCGACGGCGAGCTCGGCGAAATCCGGCATTTCCGCTCGCGTTTCCTGCTCACGATGTTGACCCCGGACGGCAATCTGTCGTGGCGGTTCAGCCGGTCGAAAGCGGGGCATGGGGCGGTGGGGGACCTTGGCTCCCACCATGTCGATCTGGCGCGCTTTCTCGTCGGCGAGGTCACCCGTGTCGGGGCGATCATCAAAAGTTGGAGCCGGGACGCGCGGGGCGAGATCACCGACGTCAACGACGACGCCGTGGTTTGCGCGGCCGAGCTCGACAATGGCGCGACGGCCTCGTTCGAGGCGTCCCGGGTGGCCGGCGCCCATAACCTCAACGGCGTGGTGGAGGTCGACGGCACCCGCGGGTCGCTCAGCTTCCACATGGAACGGCTGAACGAATTGGTGATCTACGAACCGGGCCGCGGCCCGCGCGTCCAGATGGTGACCGGCGCGCATCATCCCTACGCCGACTTCTGGTTGCCGGTCGGCATCCAGGGGCAGCATCCGCTTGGCTGGAGCGATTGCTTCGCCCATCAGGCCCGGCACATGCTCGCCGTCGTGGCGGGACATGAAGAGGTGGCGCCCCGTGCCACGCTGCGGGACGGCTATCGCGTAGCCGAAATCATCGACACCATTGTCCGGTCCGGCGAGACAGGGCGCTTCGAGCCGGTCATCTTCCGGGAATAAGGCACTTCAACGCGGCCCGCGCAATTCATAGGACCGGATAATCACCTCGATATCCTGCGCGGCGAGCTGCAAATGCGGCAGCATGGTCGACACCATGCTGGCGATGTCGCAGCGGCTCCGGTGCGACGCCACGTTGAGGGCCGCGACAAGGCCGCCCTCAGCGCCGCGCAGCGGCACCGCGATCGAGATCGTTCCATCGTCCATCTCGTCCTCGACCTTCGCCCAGTGGTCGCGCCGCACCCGGTCGAGTTCGGCCTTGAGCATGGCTGGCTCGGTGATCGTCTTCTCGGTGCGCTTCCGGAGCGGCTTGGTGGCGACAAGCGCGTCGAGCTCGTTTGGTGGGAGCGCCGCCAGCAGGATCTTGCCGAGCGAGGAGCAATGGGCCGGCATGCGGTCACCGATGGCCAATCGGGACGTATAGATGTGCCGGGTCGAATCGCGTGCCACGTAGATGATGTCGAGGCCATCGAGCACGGCCACCGCGCAGGGTTCGTTGAAGGCGTTGGCAAGGTCGGCCACCCGGTGGTTGACCATCTGCCAAAGCCCGTTGACGGCGAAAAGGTTCTGCCCCAACCGCAGGATCCGCGGGGTCAGCCAGAACCGCCGGCCATCCCCCTGGAGGTAGCCGAGATCCTGCAACGTCAGCAGCAGCCGCCGCGCGGCGGCACGGCTCATTCCGATCTCGGCCGAAACCGACGACGGCGTCAGATAGGTGACGTTGGCGCGAAAAAGCTCGAGAATCGCCAAACCGCGCGCCAGGCTTTGTGAAAAATCGCGCGCCGCGATCGAACTGGCCTCAAGGCGGGTCGGGGCTTTTTCCATGATGGGGGCGCACTGGTCTCGACGTTGCACCCCGCTCGGACGCATTCAGGAAATTTCGTGCGATTACCGACCGCCGTTGTCAAGAGATCCCATGGACGGCCCGTTGCGAACAGCCTCACCAGAGTGATTGGCCGCCGTCGATCACCAGGTTATGGCCCGTCATGTAGCTTGAGCCATCGCAGGCGAGGAAGACGATCGCGGCTTGGAGGTCCGTCACTTGGCCGAAGCGTTCCATTGGGATCTGGGTGATCCAGCGCTCGGCGAGGGGCCGCAAGGCGTCCGATTGCAGAAGGTCGGTCTGGATCAGGCCGGGAGAGAGCGCGTTGACGCGCAAACCGCGCCCGGCCCATTCCGTCGCCAGCGAGCGGGTCAGGTGGGCGACACCGGCCTTGGCGGTATTGTAGGCGGCCTGCTTTTGTGGATGGGGCACCTTGAGGCTGGACATCGACGCCATGTTGATGATGACGCCCCGCCCTTGGGGAAGCATGACCTTGGCTTCCTCCTGGCAGCAAAGGAAAACGCCACGCAGGTTGACCGCGAAGGTCATGTCCCATTCCTCGACCGTGGTGTCCTCGGCGGCCGAGTTGAAGTTCACGCCGGCATTGTTGAAGGCGATGTCCAGCCTGCCGAACCGGTCGACCGCCGCCTGCACCATGGCGCGGATCTCACCAGGGTTCGACACGTCGGCGCGGATCGCCTGAGCGTCGATGGCCTTGGCGCGCAGACCCGCCACGACGTGCTCGGCGCGCCCGAGGTCGAGGTCGGCGATCAGCAGCCTCGCCCCTGCTTCTCCCAACGCATCGGCCAGCGCCGCCCCGATCCCCTGGCCGCCGCCCGTCACCAGCGCCACACGGTCCTGCAAGCCGAACCGAAACAGGACGGATTGTTCACGCCCGTCCGCGGCGCCCGATGATTGAGACATGCCTGGTTCCCCTTCGAAACGGATGGCGTGACATCTTGCCCGGCGAGGCGCCGGCCGATCGCTCTGGACCAAAGTCGCGCCTCGCGCGCGCGACCACAATTGATCGCCGGCCGCATGATAGCCGATCCTTGTCCCAAGGATATCGCCGCCAAACGGCTTGCCGCTCCTTGGTCCTCGCGGCGGAGCGAGGAGGTTGCGCGGCCGACATTCGCGCCTCGGCGGCCGGGAGCGGCGTTACGGCCCTGCAGCCAGCCGATCGCCCCGAACCGCGAAAATCGTCAGCAGGCCGGCTATCGCCAGGATGGCGAATGCCCCACCCACGTCTGGCGCGGAATGGTGCGCTGCCCGGTGCCGTCGACCAACAGGATCACGACCAGCTCGTCCAAGGAGATCGTGAAGGCCTGGATGCTTCGGGCGTTGGCTTCGACCTGCGCGATCATGCTTGGGTGGATTGCGGGTTTCGGTGACAGCGCTGCCACGGCGTGCTTTGCTTCAGCTCAGAATGGGCCGAATGGCTTTGAGGGGTGGAATGACGCCACGGGAATCCAAAAGAACAGCCGTCACCGGCCTTGGATCGATGGGCCTCGGCGTCGTTGATCCGCAGTCGGTCGAGGCCATCACGGGAAGACGACCGATGCGGTCCACCATGGTGACCACCCTTGCTGAGATCCTGATCGCGGTGGGGTGCGGGACGGAGGACCAGTTCAACGACCGCCTGCCCGAGACCAGGGAAACGTTCGGCCATCACCCCGGCGGATCGTCGCCGTCGCTTCGAAAGATTTCACCCATGCTGCGCTTTTCCGCCAACCTCGGTTTCCTGTGGCCTGACCGTCCCCTGCTCGACCGGATCGATGCGGCAGCGGCGGCCGGCTTCCGGGCCGTCGAACTGCACTGGCCCTATGACGTGCCGCCCGAGCACGTTCGCACCAAATGCGCGGCGCATGGGCTGGCGCTGCTCGGCGTCAACACGGTTCGCGGCAATGTCGCGGCGGGCGAGAACGGGCTCGGGGCGATCGCGGGGCGC
Source organism: uncultured Alphaproteobacteria bacterium (assembly GCA_937871825.1). Lineage (GTDB taxonomy): Bacteria > Pseudomonadota > Alphaproteobacteria > Rhizobiales > Beijerinckiaceae > Lichenihabitans. The sequence goes on along the minus strand of CALMOK010000074.1, from coordinate 3,699 downwards.
GAGGAGGAATTCCAGGCCGCCGTCGACCAGTCCCTGGCGTTCTGCCGGGCGGCCGGCGGCACCGCCGTTCACTGCATGGCGGGCGTGGTGGAGGCAAGAGATCGGGCGGCGGCTCACGCCGTCTTCGTGAACAATCTCAAGATCGCCTCGGGAAAGGCAACCCGGGCCGGGCTTACATTGCTGCTCGAACCATTGAACCCTTCGGACGCGCCGGACTATTTCTATTCCACCGTCGACGAAGGCGCGACCATCATCGCCGACACCGGCTGCAGCAACATCCGCCTCATGTTCGATTGCTACCATGTGGGCCGCGTCGGGGGCGACGTGATCGCCACCCTCGAGCGCCTCCTACCGATCGTCGGCCACGTGCAGATCGCCGCCGTGCCGAGCCGGGCCGAGCCCGACCAGGGCACCCTCGACTACCGGACCGTCTTCGCCGCCCTTGAACGGCTTCCCTATGACGGCTGGACCGGCTGCGAGTACAAGCCAGCGGGTCCGACCGACGAGGGCCTGACATGGACGCGGGCGCTGGACATCGACCTCTCGGCCACCCGCTAGCCGCGTCGCCCATCACCACACCCATCGTGGAGATTTCCTTGTCGCATATCGTCCACATCGGCTGTGATGTCGTTGGCTCCTTCTGGGCGCTTGCTTTCCTGCTGGTAGGCGCCGTGGAAGCCGAATGGCGCCGGGTGATGCTCGCCGACGGATTGGCGGCGCCTCGCTCCTGGCGCGACCGCCGCCTCGCGGCTTTCGTAGTCGCCAACCGCCGGGTCCTCGCCGAGGCCGGCCCGACCTGGACCGGAGGGAACGCGTGATGTTGCTGGGCTGTATCGCCGACGATCTCACGGGGGCGACCGACCTGTCGCTCATGCTGACCAAAGAGGGGCTGCGCACGATCCAGTGCACGGGCGTGCCCCGAGCGGATCTCGACCTGGGCAACGCCGACGCCGTGGTGATCGCGCTGAAATCGCGTTCGATCCCGGCCGGCGAGGCGGTCGCGCTGTCGCTCGAAGCCGCGCAGGCTTTGCGGGCGCGGGGCGCGCGGCGGCTGCTTTTCAAATATTGCTCGACCTTCGATTCCACCCCCGAGGGCAACATCGGTCCGGTCACCGAGGCATTGTTGGGTCTGGTTGGCGGGCAGACCATCGCCTGCCCGGCCTTCCCGAAGGCCGGGCGAACCGTTTATGCGGGACAGCTGTTCGTCAACGGCGTGCCGCTGAGTGAGAGTCCGATGAAGGATCATCCGCTCAACCCCATGCACGACAGCGATCTGCGCCGTGTGCTTGGCCGTCAAACAAGCCTTCCGGTCGGCCTCGTCGCGTTCGAAACCGTCCAAGCCGGACCCGATAACGTGCGGGCCGCCCTGGCGCGCGAGGCCGCCGACGGTCGACGGATCGCGATCGTGGATGCCCTCACGGACCATCACCTGCGCGACGTCGGTGCCGCTGCGGCGCATTTGCCGCTGATCACCGGTGGGTCCGGCATCGCGATGGGATTACCGGCCGCCTATGTGGCAGCGGGTCTGCTGGACGGATTGAGGCCGCCGCCCTCCCTGATGGCGGCACCCGCAGGGCGCGCCGCCATCCTGTGCGGCTCCTGCTCGGCCGCGACGCGGGTCCAGGTCGCGGCGGCACGCGATGCGGGCTTTCCCATTTTTGCGCTCGAAGCCGAGATGGCCGCGCGCGAGGGCGCCGCCGCGGCTGTGCTCGACTGGGTGGCGGCCCAGACCGGCGATGGCCCCATCCTTGTCTCGTCGAGCGCCGACCCGGAGGCTGTTGGCCGAGCCCAGGCCCTTCTCGGCCGAGACGTGGCGGGCAGGCGCATCGAAGCCGTTCTCGCGGCCGTGGCGCAGGGCCTCGTGCAAGGCGGCGTGCGGCGGCTGCTCGTGGCGGGCGGGGAAACCTCCGGCGCGGTTGTCCAGGCACTCGGCGTGAAGGCGCTGACCATCGGTCCCGAGATCGATCCCGGCGTGCCCTGGACCCGCTCGGTGGGCGACCCCGACCTGGCGCTTGCGCTTAAATCCGGCAACTTCGGTGCGCCCGACTTCTTCCTGAAGGCCTGGGACATGCTCCAATGACCGACGCCGGACTGCGCGAGCGCCTTTGCAACGCCGGCGCGTCCCTGTTCCAGCGTGGCCTCACATTCGGTTCCACCGGCAACCTGTCGATGCGCCATCCCGATGGCGGCTGGCTGATGACGCCCACCAATGCCTCGCTTGGCGAACTCGACCCCGGGCGCCTGTCGCGGATCGATGCGGAAGGCCGGCTCATGGGCGGCGATGCGCCCACCAAGGAAGCTTTCCTGCATCGCGTGATGTATGCCGAACGCGTCGGCGCGAAAGCCGTCGTGCATCTCCATTCCACGCATGCGGTCGCGGCTTCGTGCCTCCACGGCCTCGACCCGTGCAACTGCCTGCCACCTTTGACAGCCTATTACGTCATGCGGGTCGGCCGCCTGCCGCTCGTGCCTTACTACCCGCCGGGAGACGAAAGCCTTGCCCGTGCGGTCGAGAAACTCGCCGGAACCCATCATGCCGTGCTGCTGGCCAATCATGGTCCCGTTGTGGCCGGAACGAGCCTGGAAAATGCCGTCTACGCGACCGAGGAGCTCGAGGAGACCGCCAAGCTCACGCTCATGCTGCACGGGCGCGACACGCGCCCGCTCACGCCCGGGCAGGTCGAAGACCTGCGGGCGCGGCTGAAGCTTTGGTGAGGCTCGCAGCCTGTGCCAGCGCTTGGGGTTGCCCTGGTGGAGCGCCCAATCGGCACCGATGAAACGGTCGCGCGCGAACTGGCCCTGGTGGCGATAGAGATCGATCATCGGCAGCGTGCCGAGGATGTCGCGCTCGTCTGCCGTCGGCACGAGATCGACCGACGCGATGGTGTCGCGGAACGGCGCTTCGGTTTCGCCCCTGCCATGGCCGAGGCGATGCCTGGGTGCCCACGAGCCCCATGCTGACCGCCATGATCCGGCGTGGAACTGCTGACGGTTGCCGCCAACCTCGACCCACACGAAGCAAGCTGGCGGATAGGAAGCCCATCGCAACGTCCCACGGACGTCGTTGGCGGTTGGATGACGGGTTCCAGAGCTGTCGAAACCCCGCGTTAAAGCCATCAGGGTAGAGTCTATTCAGAAAATCTGAGGTGCGTCCGGGTATGGAAGCGTCAAAAGCCGTTTTGGTCCAGTTGGCGCGACGTTTCCGGTGGGTTGATCACAATCATAACCATGACCTCCTCCTTGGACAGCAGGTTTTCGCGGCGGAGCAGAACGTAGGTTGGGCCCTTAGCGGATACCTCGTTGCTGTAGCGGCCATGACAATTCTATTCTATCCAGTCGCTGGCTTGCCCCTGGTGGTATGGCTTGCCTCATCGTCGTTGTTTTGCACGCCGCGCATCGTCCACGCATTCAAATCGTCCCAGCGTTGCCCCTCTCCGACCGGCTCTCGCACGATCCGTAATAGCGTGATTTTGAGCATCCTTGCCTCCATGTCGATGGCGGCCATTCCAATCTGGATGATGTTCAGGGGTGGAGAAGCCTCGTTTCCTTCCCTGATGTCCTTCACGACCGGCGTCTTCGTGTTTGGATGTTTCGTTCACGCTCCCGTGCTGCAAAGTGCTTTGGCCTACGCCATAACGCAGTTTGCGATTGCACTGGTCTGCTTCTACATCTCGGAGCACAACCGCAACAATATTTCGC
>CALMOK010000073.1 GCA_937871825.1 uncultured Alphaproteobacteria bacterium | reverse complement strand
GTGCTCGACCACCCGGGGGCCGGCGATCTGCCCGTCCTTGGTGACGTGCCCGACCAGGATCACGCAGGCTCCGGTCGTCTTGGCGTAACGAATGAGGCCTTGCGCGGCGGTGCGGACCTGCGTGACGGTTCCGGGCGCGGCCTCGACGCTTTCGCTCCACATGGTCTGGATCGAGTCGATCACCACGAGGCCGAAGCGCGGCCCCTCGCTCAAGGTGGCCACGATATCCTCGACGCTGGTGGCGGCGGCGAGTTCGACCGGGGCGCCCGACAGGCCGAGGCGCTCGGCCCGCAGCCGGACCTGGGCGGCGGCCTCCTCGCCCGAGATATAGCCGACGCGCACGCCCTTGCGGGCGAGTTGTGCGCAAGCCTGGATCAGCAGGGTCGATTTGCCGATGCCCGGCTCACCCCCCATCAGCAGGACGGAACCGGGCACGAAGCCGCCCCCTGTCACCCGGTCGAGTTCGTCCATGCCGATCGGGCTGCGCGGCGGCTCGGCGGTGTCGGCCGACAAGCCTTCCAGCGCGAACAGCCGCCCCTTGCGCCCCTTGCGGGCGATCTGCCCGCCGATGCCCGACACCGCGGTTTCCTCGACGATGCTGTTCCACTCGCCGCAGGCATCGCAGCGGCCCTGCCAGCGGTTGGTGACGGCGCCGCAGTTCTGGCACACGAAGGTCGCGCGCGGTTTCGACATCGGGGGGCGTCCTTCACGGTGATGGATCGGGTGGCTGCGGCGAAGAGCGGTCACGCCTCGGCGCGCATCGACCCTTCAACATAACGCCGCCGATAGCGCCGTCCCAGGTTGGTCAGGATTTCATAGCCGATGGTGTTCGTCCGCGCCCCGAGGTCGTCGACGGTGATTTCTGGCCCAAGGATGCGAACGGGCGTTCCGGCCCGGGTCGCGTCCGGCGCGTCGGAGATGTCGAGGATGCTGAGATCCATCGACACGCGCCCGACGAGCGGGCAGGGGACGTCGCCGACCAGGCCCACCGGCGGCTCGCCGACACCCACCGTCATGGCGTTGCGCGGCAGCCCGTCGGCGTAGCCGACGCCGATCGTGGCAAGGCGTGTCCGCCGCGCCGCGACCCAACGTCCGTTGTAACCGGCCGCCTCGCCGGCCGCGATCCAGCGCGTCTGGAGGATGGGCGCTTCAAGCCCCACGACGGGCCGCATCGGGTTGGCGTGGTCGGGGGTGGGGTTGCCGCCGTAAAGCGCGTAGCCTGGACGAACCAGGTCGTAGAGCGGCCGTTGCGGCAGGAACAAACCCGAGGAATTGCTGAGCGAGGCGCGATATTGTCCCAAAAGTCCCCGCCGGATTTCCTCGAAACGGGCAATCTGGGCGGCGTTGGCGGGGTCCGAAGGCGTTTCGGCGACGGTGAAGTGGCTCATCAGCAGGTCGATGTTCGCGGCCGCCAATGATCCCGCGTCGAGCGCCTTCGAATCGGCCAACGAGAAGCCGAGGCGGTTCATGCCCGTGTCGACGTGCAAGGCGCAGCGTCCCCCCTCGTGTCGAGCCGCCGTCCAGGCTTGAAGTTCCTCCGCAGAGCCGATCACAGGGCTGAGATCGAAACGGCCGAACAGGTCGACCGGCATGAGGGCAGGGTGGAACCCGTGCAGGATGAAGACGCGGGCCGCACCGTCCTCGTATCCCGCGTCCCGCAAGCTCGCCCGGGCGCGGGCGCCCTCCGCGGCATGGGCGGTGAAGAAGGTTCGGCAGCCCGCCCGCGCCAGGGCCGGAACGGCATGCTCGATCCCTGTGCCGTATGCGTCGGCTTTCACCACCGCGGCGCATTCGGCGTCCGCGGCGCGGCGCTGCAGCGCCTGCCAGTTGGCGGTGAGCGCGTCGAGGTCGATCGTCAGGTCGGCTTGGGCATCCACCTGGGTGCTGGCCCAGGCGGGTTCCATGGTCAGCGTGTTGGCGCTTCCTTTAAACATGGGCGGGCAGGTGATCCTCGCTGGCGAGGTCGGAAAAGCGCGTCACCTCGGCGTCGAACTGCAATTCCACCGTGCCTGTCGGCCCGTGGCGCTGCTTGCCGATGATCACCTCGGCCTTGCCATGCGCCCGCTCGATGTCGGTCAGCCAGGTGGTGAATTCCTCGGTACCTTCGCGCGGCTGCTTGTTCTTGAGGTAATACTCCTCGCGGTACACGAACATCACCACGTCGGCGTCCTGCTCGATGGAGCCCGATTCGCGCAGGTCGGATAATTGCGGACGCTTGTCGTCGCGCGACTCGACCTGGCGGGACAGCTGCGACAGCGCCACGACGGGGACCGACAACTCCTTGGCGAGCGCCTTCAGGCCCGTGGTGATCTCGGTCAATTCCTGCACCCGGTTGGCATTGGCGTTCTTGGAGCCTGACAGCAATTGCAGGTAGTCGACGATCAACACGTCGAGCCCGCGCTGGCGTTTCAAGCGGCGGGCGCGGGCCGTTAGCTGCGCGATCGAGATGCCGCCAGTGTGGTCGATGTAGAAGGGTATCGTCTGGATCTGCCGCGCCGCGTCGGTGATGTGGTGGAAGTCGTCGTCCGTGATGTCGCCCCGGCGTATCTTGTAGGACGCCACGCCCGATTGTTCGGCGATGATGCGGGTGGCGAGCTGTTCGGACGACATTTCCAGCGAGAAGAAGCCGATAACGCCGCCGTTGGTCGCCGCGTGGGTGCCGTCCGGCTTGACCTCGAACTGGTAGGCCTTGGCGATGTTGAAGGCGATGTTGGTGGCGAGCGCGGTTTTGCCCATGCCGGGTCGTCCCGCCACGATCACGAGATCGGATTGTTGCAGTCCGCCGAGTTGCCGGTCGAGGTCACGCATACCCGTGGAAATGCCCGACAGCTTGCCGTCGCGCTCATAGGCCTTGGCGGCCATGTCGATGGCGTGGGTGAGCGCGGTCGAGAAGCTCTGGAATCCTCCGTCGTAGCGTCCGGTTTCGGCGATCTCGTAAAGCCGCCGCTCCGCTTCCTCGATCTGGGCGCGGGGCGACAGGTCGACGGGCGCGTCATAGGCGAGGTTGACCACCTCCTCGCCGATGGTGATCAGGTTCCGGCGCGTCGCGAGGTCGAAGATGCTGCGGCCGTAATCGGACGCGTTGATGACGGTGGTGGCCTCGGCGGCGAGCCGGGCCAGGTATTGCGGCACCGTCATGCCGCCAAGGTCGTGTTCGCCCAGGAAGGTCTTCAGGGTGATCGGCGTTGCCAGCTTGCCGGCACGGATCAGCGCCGCCATCACCTCGAAGATGCGACGATGGATTTCTTCTGAAAAGTGCCCCGCCTGAAGAAAATCGGAAACCCGATCGAAGGCGTCGTTGTTGACCAGGATGGCGCCCAGCAAGGCTTGCTCGGCCTCGACGTTGTGGGGCGGAATCCGATATGTTTGTTCCGTCGCGGCCGTAGCAGGCACAGAGCCGGCGCGGCGCTGAAACGTTTCGACGTTCGCCATGTTGTTCCTTCGGTGCCCGGGCCATCGAGCCTTCATCCACCGAAGAGAGTTAATGATTGAGCCGATCGATGGCTAGCCGTCGATCATCGAACAGGCGCCCGATCGTGCCGAATGGCCGGCTGTCCCCGCTTCCCACAGGGACCGGGGCGCCTGCACCACTATCAGACCGCGGCACCTTTCCGCAGCCATGCAGGATGAACCATGTTGAAACAGCGAAAACTTGGAACCCAGGGGCTGGTCGTCTCGGAACTCGGCCTCGGGTGCATGGGCATGAGCCAGTCCTACGGGCCGGCGGACGAAAACGAGTCGATCGCCACCCTCCATCGCGCGATCGACCTTGGGTGCACCTTTCTGGATACGGCCGAGGTTTACGGGCCGTTCCGTAACGAGGAATTGCTGGGCCGCACCCTCGCGGGGCGGCGTCACGAGGTGACGATCGCCACCAAGTTCGGCTTCCGGATCGAGGACAACCGCTTCGTCGGAACCGATAGCCGTCCCGCCCACATCGCGGCGGTCTGCGACGCTTCGCTCAAGCGCCTGAGAACCGATCACATCGACCTGTTCTACCAGCACCGGGTCGATCCCGCCGTGCCGATCGAGGATGTGGCCGGCGCCGTCGGCGATCTGGTGAAGGCCGGCAAGGTGCGCTTCTTCGGATTGTCCGAGGCGGGCGAGGCCGCCATCCGGGCGGCCCACGCGGTGCATCCCGTCTCGGCCCTGCAAAGCGAGTTTTCGTTGTGGGAGCGCAATCTCGAGCCGGCCATCCTGCCGTTGATCCGCAGCCTCGGCATCGGTCTCGTACCTTACTCACCGCTCGGGCGCGGCTTTCTGACCGGCACGGCCAAGCGCGCCGAGGATTATCCCGAGGGCGACTTCCGCAAGATGGACCCTCGATTCCAGGGCGAGAACTTCGAGGCCAACATGCGGGCCGCCGACATCGTCCGCGAGGTGGCGGCCCTGAAAAGCGCCAAGCCGGGGCAGATCGGCCTTGCTTGGCTGCTCGCCAGGGGGCCCGACATCGTGCCTATTCCCGGCACCAAGAGGCGGTCCTATCTCGAAGAGAACGTCGAGGCAGCCTCGATCCAGCTCGACTCCGAGGAGATGGCCAAGCTCGATGCCGCCTTGTCGCCCGAGCGGGTGTCCGGCCCGCGTTACGGACAGGCCCATATGGCGATGATCAATCGTTGACTCAAGAAACAGGACAAGCAGGATGACGGAAGAAACAACGCCGGTCTGGTTCATCACGGGATGCTCGACCGGGTTCGGGCGCGATCTCGCCCAAAAGGTCCTCGCGCGCGGATGGCGCGCCGTGGTCACGGCCCGGGACGAGGCCAAGGTCGTCGACCTTGTGGAGGGCCATCCCGACACCGCGCTGGCGCTGGCGCTCGATGTGACCGACGAGGTCCGGATCGCCCATGCCGTGAAGGCGGCCGAGGAGCGGTTCGGCCGTCTCGACGTCCTGGTCAACAATGCGGGCTACGGCTACCTCGCCGCCATCGAGGAAGGCGAGGACGAGCCGGTTCGCCGGATGTTTGAAACCAACGTGTTCGGCTTGGTGGCGATGACAAAGGCGGTGCTTCCCGGCATGCGGGCGCGGCGCAAGGGCGCCATTGTCAATCTGTCGTCGATTGGCGGCCTCGTGAGTTTCGGGGCAACGGGCTACTACCACGCCACCAAATACGCCGTGGAGGGCTTGTCGGAGTCGCTGGCGATCGAGGTCGAGCCGCTTGGCATCAACGTCGTGGTTGTCGAGCCGGGGCCGTTCCGCACCGATTTCGCGGGCCGCTCGATCGAGCAATCGAAGATCGAAATCGGCGATTACGCCGCCACGGCGGGCGAGCGGCGCAAACAAACCTTCGCGCGCAGCGGCAAGCAGGTCGGCGACCCCGCGCGGGCCGCCGAGGCAATCATCGAGGCCGTGACGGCCGACAAGCCACCCCGCCACCTGCTGCTCGGCAAGCCGGCGCTCGAACTCGCGCGAAAGAAGCTCGACGAGCTGAAACAAGACTTCGACACCTGGGAAGCCGTGACGCTCGGCGCGGACTTCCCCACAACCTGACGCTTGACCGTCGGGCCAGCTTGGCCCGGTATCTCCGTTGGGAGAATGCCGGGCCAACCCCGTCGGGCGGCCTTGCGCCACAAGTCTCGGGACATTATACAACGCGTCATTCCACACGCGGGTGTATAGCGGTCCTGATTGAAGGGTCGTTCCGGTGGCCTATCCGTAATGCGGGTGGCCCGTCAGCCCGCGGAGGTTCAACCGGAGACGAACAATGGCACTCCCCGATTACACCATGCGCTCGCTTCTTGAGGCCGGCGCGCATTTCGGCCACCAGTCGCACCGCTGGAACCCGAAGATGCAGCAATACATCTTCGGCACCCGCAACAACATCCACATCATCGATCTCGCCCAAACCGTGCCGCTGTTTCACCGCGCCCTCCAGGCGGTGTCCGACACGGTTTCGCGTGGCGGCCGCGTGCTGTTCGTCGGCACCAAGCGCCAGGCTTCGGAGCCGATCGCGGACGCCGCCAAGCGCTCCGCACAGTATTACATCAACGCCCGCTGGCTCGGCGGCATGCTGACCAACTGGAAGACGATCTCGGGCTCCATCCAGCGCCTGCGCAAGGTCGAGGACATGCTGGCCGCCGGCGCCTCCGGGCTGACCAAGAAGGAGCGCTTGATGCTGTCGCGGGAGCGCGACAAGCTCGAAAAGGCACTCGGCGGCATCAAGGACATGGGCGGTGTGCCCGACCTGATCTTCGTCATCGACACCAACAAGGAGCAGCTCGCCATCAAGGAGGCGAACCGCCTCAACATCCCGGTCGCGGCGATCGTCGACACGAATTGCGATCCGGACGGCATCACCTTCCCGATCCCCGGTAATGACGACGCCGCCCGTGCGATCTCGCTTTATTGCGACCTGATCTCCCGCGCGGCAATCGACGGCATCTCGCGTAGCCAGGGTTCCGTGGGTGTCGATCTGGGCGAAATGGAAGCGCCGATGGTCGAGGATCTCGCGGTGGCCGAACCGGCGCCGGCCGAGGAAGTCGGATCGGGCGACGACGCACCCGCCGAACAGTTCGAATTGTTGACCGCGCCGCGCGGGGCGCCCGACGATATGTCCAAGTTGCATGGCGTTGGCCCGCAGGTCGTTCAGAAGCTCAACGACGCGGGCGTGTTCCATTATTGGCAGCTCGCCGCCATGAAGCCCGAGGACATGACCAAGCTCGACCAGGATCTCAAGCTGGCCGGCCGTATCGAGCGCGATGGCTGGATCCAGCAGGCGCGCGAGTTGATGGCGGCTGCCTGATCGCGTCGCTCGCGGCCCAGGTCGAATCTGCGTGATCGTTGCAAGGCCCTCTGGGCCTTGCTTTTTTTCAACACACCCGATGCGTGAACCCTGCGGCATCCGGGATCTAGTGAGGGACAGGATTATGGCCAACGTTACCGCCGCGATGGTGAAGGATCTTCGCGAAAAGACCGGGGCCGGCATGATGGATTGCAAGAACGCCCTCAACGAGGTGGCGGGCGACATCGAATCGGCCGTGGACTGGTTGCGGAAGAAGGGCTTGTCGAAAGCCGCCAAGAAATCCGGTCGCGTCGCCGCCGAAGGATTGGTCGCCCTTGCCGTGGACGGCAACCGGGGAGTGCTGGTCGAGGTCAATTCCGAGACTGATTTCGTCGCCCGGAACGAGGATTTCCAGAAGCTGGTGCGCAGCATCGCCGATGTTGCCCTTCGCCAGGGCGCGACGGGCGAAGATGCCGAAGCCCTCAAGACGGCTAATTATCCGGCCGGGGGCACGGTGTCGGACGCGATCGCCAACGCCATCGCCACCATTGGCGAGAACATGACGCTTCGCCGCGTCGCGGGGCTGCAGGTGTCCTCCGGAGTGGTCGCCCACTACATCCACAACGCCATCGGCGATGGCCTGGGCAAGATCGGCGTTCTGGTGGCATTGGAATCCACTGGCGATGCGGCGGCGCTCGGCGCTCTCGGGCGGCAGATCGCCATGCATGTCGCCGCCACCAGCCCCCTGGCACTCAATGGCGCCAGCCTCGACCCCGCCATCGTGGCACGCGAGCGGGCCCTGCTGGCCGACAAGAACGCCGGCAAGCCCGCCAACGTTTTGGAAAAGATCGTCGAAAGCGGACTGAAGAGCTACTACAAGGACGTCAGCCTGCTTGACCAGCCGTTCGTCCACGATAACGCAAAGTCCGTGTCCCAGGCCGCCAAGGAGGCCGAAAAGCAGGTCGGTGCGCCGATCACCGTCAAGGGATTCTTGCGCTTCGCCCTGGGCGAGGGCATCGAGAAGCCGGACGCGCCGGACTTCGCGTCGGAAGTCGCCAGCATGGTTTGAAGGCGCGGCGCTTCGGGGTCAGCGGTACCCGCCTAACCTGTACTTCGGCGATCGGCGCTGATATGGCGCTGACGCGCTCGGTTTGCGCCAACAGGCCGATCGATATGCCATGATGGAGCCGCGATGTACCGCAGGGTTGTGATCAAGCTGTCGGGCGAAGCCCTGACGGGACCCGACCCGTTCGGCCTCAACGCCCCCACGGTCGCGCGGATCGCCGCCGACCTCGTCGGGGCCGTCAACCTCGGGGTCGAGATCGCCGTGGTGGTGGGAGGTGGCAACTTCTTCCGCGGGATGCAGGGCGCCGACAAGGGAATCGAGCGAGCCCGCGCCGATTCGATCGGCATGCTGGCGACGGTCATGAACGCGCTCGCCATCGAGGCGGCGATCGAGGCCGAAGGCCATGCGGCCCGCGCGCTGTCGGCCGTTCCCATGCCGTCGGTCTGCCAGCCCTATTCGCGGCAAGCCACGCTTCATCATCTCGCCAAGAACCGCATCTGCGTGCTGGCGGGCGGAACCGGCAACCCGTTCTTCACGACCGACACGGGGGCGGTGCTTCGGGCGGCCGAGTTGGCGGGCGACGCCGTCATGAAGGCCACGCAGGTGGATGGGATCTACACGGCCGACCCCAAGCTCGACGCGAACGCCACGCGCTACGATCACCTCACCCACGGCGAGGCGATCGCGCGCAATCTGGCCGTGATGGACACGGCCGCCTTCGCGCTCGCCCGTGAAAACCACATGCCCATCGTGGTCTTCTCCATTGCCGAAGCTGGTGCGATCACCGCCGCCCTGTCGGGCCGGGGAGTGTTCACCCTGGTCACGCCATGACGCTGCAGGCCGTAAACGGATCGCCTTTCTCGACGAGAGGGTATCGGCGCGCGGGCCTCGGCGTGTATGGTGAGGTGGGCGGGGCAAGTCGCGGTGTCCGGATGGTGGATCGCCGGATGAATGGCCCTTTAAGACGATGGGTGTCGTTGTGAGCGCAGAATTCGATGTCGGCGATCTGAAGCGCCGCATGCAAAGCACGATTCAGGGGTTCAAGCACGAGCTTGGCGGACTGCGGACGGGCCGGGCCAGCGCGAGCCTCGTCGAGCCGGTTCAGGTTCAGGCTTACGGGCAAAGCATGCCGCTCAACCAGGTGGCGACGATCAGCATTCCCGAGGCTCGCAGCATCTCGGTCCAGGTGTGGGACAAGGGCATGGTCAACGCGGTCGACAAGGCCATCCGCGATTCGAACCTCGGGCTCAGCCCGGTCGTGGAAGGCCAGGTTCTCCGCATCAGGATTCCCGAACTCAACGAGCAGCGGCGGCGGGAGATGGTCAAGGTGGCCCATAAGTACAGCGAGGATGCTCGCATCTCCGTGCGCCATGTGCGCCGCGACGGCATCGACCAGCTCAAGAAACTTCTCAAGGAGAAGCTGATCACCGAGGACGACGAGAAACGGTTCGAGGCCGACGTCCAGAAGGCGACCGACCAAGCGGTGAGCGAGGTCGATCAGGCCCTGGCCGTCAAGGAAAAAGAAATCATGCAGATCTAGCGGACAGCGCTTGCCTGCTCGACAAGGCAAGATGGATCGGCTCATGCACAAGACCATCGATGACAATCACACTTCCGCTGCGGTCGCTTCTCGCGACGGGCGGAATGACGTCGCTCATGTTCCCGCCCACGTGGGCATCATCATGGATGGGAACGGTCGCTGGGCGGCTTCACGCGGGCTCCCGCGTCTCGAAGGGCATCGGCGGGGCGTCGAGGCATTGCGGCGGGCGGTGCGCGCCGCCATCGAGATCGGCATTTCCTATTTGACGGTTTACAGCTTCTCTTCGGAGAATTGGACACGGCCGCTCGAAGAGGTAACCGATCTGATGGGGCTGCTCAAGCGGTTCATCCGCAACGACTTGGCCGAACTTCACCGCAGTGGTGTTCGCGTCCGGATCATCGGTGTGCGCGACACCCTTCAGCCGGACATCCGCGCCCTTCTCGACGAGGCCGAGGAACTGACCGCGGCCAATCGCAAGTTGACGCTCGTCGTCGCCTTCAATTACGGAAGCCGGCAGGAGATGGCGGCCGCCATGCGCCGGATCGCGTCCGAGATCGCCGCCGGCACGTTGATCCCGGAGGAAGTTCTGCCGGACTTGATCGAGTCCTATCTCGACACGGCTGGCATCCCCGATCCCGACCTGATCATCCGGACCTCGGGCGAGCAACGCTTGTCGAACTTCCTCCTGTGGCAGGCGGCTTATGCCGAATTCGTCTTTCTCCCGTGCCTGTGGCCCGACTTCGACCGCTCGGCCTTTGATGAAGCGATCGCCGCCTACACCCGGCGCGAACGCCGTTTCGGCGGCGTGACGGGCGCCCCCGATTCCGCCGTTCGCGCCATGAAGTCCGCATTGTGACTGGAAGGGCGGGGTCGCCCACCGTGGTGCCAGCGACTGCCGGAACCCCGCTCAAGCGACGCTGGGCCGATCTGATGCCGCGCGTGGCCTCAGCCTGCGTGATGGCGGCGGTCGCGGTCGCGAGCGCGTTGATCGGGGGGGTGGCCTTCCTCGCTTTTTGGTCGGCCGCGGCGGTCGCGATCCTGTGGGAATGGCAGCACCTGTTTGCCATCGACGGGGCAGGTCGGCGGGTCTGGGCCGGGGCGCTTGCGCTTGTGATCGTGGCGACCTTTCTGGCCTTTGGGCTACCGGGTTGGGCTGTGTTGGCTTTGCTTGCGTGCGCGGGCGCGGTCGCCGGCTTCGCGCCGCGCGGATGGCGTGTTTGGAGCGGCTTCGGCGTGCTCTACGCCGGAGCGCTCCTGGTTTCGCTTGCGGTCCTGCGAAGCTCCATCGCGCCCCTCGGTGCGCGAGCCGTGCTCTGGCTTTTCGCGGTTGTCTGGACCACCGACGTGATGGCTTATTTCGGGGGACGGCTGATTGGCGGCCCGAAGCTTTGGCCGCGTTTGTCGCCGTCCAAAACTTGGTCGGGGTTTGTGGTCGGGGTCGGGTGCGGAGCGCTGGCGGGTGTGTTGGTGTCGCCCACGCCGGGTTCCTACGTCACTGCAATGGTGATCGGGTTGGCGGCCGCGGCACTCGCCCAAGGCGGCGACCTTTTCGAATCGTCGCTGAAGCGCCGTTTCAAAGTCAAGGATGCGAGCGGCCTCATTCCGGGGCACGGCGGCGTCATGGACCGGCTGGATGGGTTCATCGCCGCGGCGGTGTTCGCGGCGGTCCTGGGGGCAGCGCGGCTTGGAATCTCGACGGCGGGTGCGGGATTGCTTCAATGACGGTCATCCGGCACGGGGTTTCAGAGATGACGGATTTGCACGCGCAACGATCGATGTCGAAAGGCTCCCGGCCGCGATCGATTGTCGTGCTCGGCGCCACCGGCTCGATCGGGCGCTCCACCGCGCAGGTTCTGGCGATGCATCCGGAGCATTTCACAGTGGCGGCCCTCGCGGGGGGACGCGACGCCCAGGCCTTGGCCAAAGCCGCCATTGAGCTCCGCGCGGGCTTTGTCGCCATCGCCGATCCCACGGCTTACCGTGCCCTGAAGGACGCCTTGGGGGCTAGCGGGATCGAGGCCGCCGCCGGCCCCGAAGCCGTGATCGAGGCGGCGCTTCGGCCGAGCGACATCGTGATCGCGGCGATTGCCGGCACGGTTGGCGTCATGCCCACCCACGCGGCGCTCGCCGCCGGCCGGACGGTTGCCCTGGCCAACAAGGAAACCATGGTCTGCGCGGGCGCGCCCGTGATGCGCACCGTGGCCGAATCCGGCGCCACGCTCCTGCCGCTCGACAGCGAACACAACGCCATCTTTCAAGCCATGGGCGGCGCGCCCTCGTCCACCATCGAGCGCATGACCCTCACGGCATCGGGCGGCCCTTTCCGAACCTGGGACGCCGAGCGGATCGCCGCCGCCACCGTGACGGAAGCGCTCGCCTACCCAAACTGGGCCATGGGCCCCAAGGTGACGATCGACTCGGCGAGCCTGATGAACAAGGGGCTCGAGGTGATCGAAGCCCACCATCTGTTCGGCATCGAGGCGGATCGCCTGGACGTCGTGGTCCACCCCCAATCGGTGGTGCATGGGCTCGTCGCCTTCGCGGACGGATCCGTCACGGCCGGCATGGCGCTGCCCGACATGCGAGTTCCCATCGCCCATTGCCTTGGCTTTCCGTTCCGCTTTGAAAGCGGTGCCCGCAAGCTCGATCTGGCTGCGATCGGTTCGTTGACGTTTGAAAAGCCCGATCTCCGGCGTTTTCCGGCGCTTCGCCTCGCGCTCGAATCGCTGAAGGCCGGGCAGGGGCTTCCCACCGTGCTCAACGCCGCCAACGAAGTCGCCGTTGAGGCCTTCCTGGCAGGCCGCATGGCTTTTGGCGCGATGATCCAACTCGTTGAACGGGTGTGCGACCTGTCGCTCGCGGAAGGCTGGGCCCATGTCCCGTCCAGCGTGGCCGACGCTCTCTCGGTTGACCATGTCGCGAGAGAAAGGGCCGCCTCGCTCTTGGATTAGGAGGGCTTTAGGAACATTGTAAAGGGATCGGTAAGGTTTTGATAACGCCGTCAACGCGGAGTTGGTCTGGCCTGCCATCCAGTTGACGACGCGACCCGTCGTTCGGAGCCCCCGATGGCCTTGTTCAGTCACCTTCCGACCTTGCTCGGGTACATCTTCATCCTTGTTATCGTCATTTTCTTCCACGAACTCGGTCACTTCCTGGCTGGTCGATGGTGTGGCGCCAAGATCGATGCCTTCTCGGTGGGTTTCGGCCCCGAGCTTTTCGCCTACACGGATCGAAAGGGTACCCGTTGGCGCGTCGCCGCCGTTCCACTTGGCGGTTATGTCAAGTTTCACGGAGACGCGGACGGCGTGAGCGCCGCGCTTGAAGCTGATCCGGACGTCGCGTCAGTCGACCGGAGCGACACCTTCGCCGGCAAATCGGCTTGGCAGCGCGGCGTGGTGGTGGCGGCCGGACCGATCGCGAGCTTCCTGCTGGCGATCGTGATCTTTGCCGGTTTGTTCTCGTTTCAGGGCGTCGGTGTCCTGGCGCCAAAGGTTGGCTCAGTGGTGCCGGAAAGCGCCGCAGCACGTTCTGGCTTTCAGCCCGGTGACCAGATCCGCGCCATCAACGGCGAGTCGATCGAAAGCTTCACCGACATGCAACGCATCGTCAGCGCCTCGGGCGATGTCCAGATCGCGGTTGACGTGGAGCGCGCCGGCGCGCTGGTCCACATCCTGGCGACGCCGGAGCGCAAGGACGTCAAGGGCCAGTTTGGAACGTCGCGGATCGGTGTACTCGGCCTTGGGGCGTCCACCGATCCGGCCGATTTTTCCAACAGGCGACTGGGCGGCGGCGAAAGCGTGAGAGAGGCTTTCAAGGAATGTTGGTACGTGATCAGCCGCACCACAAGCTACTTGGGCGGGTTGCTGATCGGCCGGGAAACCGTGGCCCAATTATCCGGTCCGGTGCGGATGGTCGAGGTCACCGACACCGTGGTGCGCCTCGGCTTCGCGGCGGTTCTCAATCTGGCGGCCTTCTTCTCCGTCTCGATCGGGTTCTTCAACCTGCTTCCGATCCCGCCACTCGATGGCGGCCGATTGCTGTTCTGCCTGATCGAAGGGGTGCTTGGCCGCCCCGTCAGCCATCGAACCCAGGAGTTCGGGTTCAGGATCGGCCTCGCCGTCGTGGCGGCTTTGATGCTTTGCGCCACATTCAACGATCTGTCCCGGTTTTTCGTAAGTTAATTACGGCATTTCAGCGGCTTGCGTGTCGGTAAGGCAACGCTTGCCGCCTTTGCGTGGGAGGGGGGTGAATGTCGGTTCCCAGGCTTGTGTAAACCTTGTAGAAGCGAAATCCTGGCATAACGGGGCTGTGGAAGCCGCATCTTCGTTGTCGGCGACCATTGAAACGGTTGTTGTTTCGGGCGGCTTCCGAGGGATCCGCCTTGGAATGCAGGCAGTCCGACCGGGGTGGAAGAGTTCCCGCCCAAGGTGGTCGGTTTCCTGGTGTGCGTGTTGAGGATCGGGGACGCGTCAGCGTTCGCGAGTGACGGGGACCGAGAGTACATGCAGTTTCTACGCGGCTTCTTGAACCGTCTCACGATGTTAACGCTACTGGGCGTCGTGCTCTCCGGAATCGCGCCGCCGGCTTGGGCGGCCACGACGATCCTGGTCGAGGGCAATCGGCGCGTCGACAGCGAAACCGTCCGGTCGTATTTCACGGGTGCCGACCAGGGCAACGTCAACCAGGCCGTCAAGGATCTCTACGCAACGGGGCTGTTCAAGGACGTTCGTGTGACCCGTCAGGGAAGCGGATTGCTTGTCAGGGTCGTCGAGAACGGCGTCATCAATCGCGTTGCCTTCGAGGGCAACACCAAGGTCAAGGGTGACCAGCTTTCGCCCGAGCTCCAGTCGAAAACACGCGGACCCTATAATCCCGCAACCGTTGAAGCCGACGTCGAGCGCATCAAGGATATTTATCGCAGGTCCGGCCGTGCCGCCGCCAAGGTGACGTCGCGTACCGTCGATCTGCCCAACGGCAGGCTCGACGTCGTGTTCACCATCGACGAGGGCGACAAGACGGGCGTCAAGTCGATCAATTTCGTCGGCAACAAGGCTTTCGGCGAGGGCCGGTTGCGCGGCCTCATGCAAACCACCGAGTCAAACCTGCTGTCGTTTTTCAAGACTTCGGACGTTTATGACCCCGACAAGATCGCCGCCGACCAGGAACTGATCCGCCGCTACTATCTCCGCAACGGCTACGCCGACTTCCGCATCATCGGTTCGGACGTGAAGTTCGACGCCGAGGGTGGCGGGTACGACATCACCATCACGGTCGAGGAAGGGTCGCAGTACACGATCGGTGCCATCCGGGTTGAGTCGCACCTGCCGGACGTTTCCGGCGATCAGCTGACATCCTTTGTCCGGTTGTCGCCCGGCGACGTTTACGACGGCGACCTTGTCGAGAAATCCACCGAATCGGTGACCCGCGAAGTGGAACGCCGGGGCTACGCTTTCTCGGAAGTCCGTCCGCGTGGCGATCGCAATCCTTCCACGCACCTCGTCAACCTCGGCTTCGTGGTGGATGATGGTCCGCGCGTTTATATCGAGCGGATCAACGTGCGGGGTAACAGCCGGACGCGCGATTACGTGATCCGTCGTGAGTTCGATATCGGCGAAGGCGACCCCTACAACAAGGTCATGATCGATCGCGCCGAGCGTCGGCTGAACAGCCTGGGTTTCTTCAAGAAGGTGAAGATCACCAACGAGCCTGGCTCCGCGGCCGATCGCGTCATCCTCAACGTCGATGTCGAGGATCAACCGACGGGGTCGTTCTCCATCTCGGGTGGCTATTCGACCTCGGACGGCTTCATCGCCGAGGCGGCGGTCACTGAAACCAACTTCCTCGGCCGAGGCCAGTACGTGAAGTTGGCCGTCCAGGAAGGAGAGAACGCCCGGGGCGTCGACCTCTCGTTCACCGAGCCCTACGTGTTCGATAGCCGTATCGCGGCTGGGTTCGACATCTTCGCCAAGCAGAACGACAACACGCGTTACGCGCTCTACAAGACCTTCGTCACGGGTGGAACGCTGCGGCTCGGCATCCCGGTCACCGACGAGTTCTCGATCTCGCCGCATTACTCGATCTACAACACCCGGATCACCATTCCGAACACCAGATCGAATCCCTTCAATGACTGTTCTTTCCCCATCAACGGCACGACCCCAGGGTTCGGCAGCCTGGACGGCCCCGGTATCCTGCGGACCGACAACAACTGCTTGACCAACGGAGAAGCCTCGATCGCCGTCAAGGAGGCCCAGGGCGACACCTTGACGTCGCTGGTTGGCGTGAATTTGAACTACAACACGCTCGACAATGCCAAGAGCCCCACAACCGGCTTGTTCGCCGAGCTGCGAACCGACGTGGCGGGCGTTGGAGGCGACTCGCAGTTCATTCGCAACACCGGTGACCTGCGCTACTACCACCCGATTTACGAGGACATCATTGGCTTCGTCCGGCTCCAAGGCGGCAACATCGCTGGCTTTGGAAATGACCCGCTCCGGATCACCGACCAATTCCAGCTTGGTCCAAGCCTGGTTCGCGGTTTCGCGCCGTCGGGTATCGGACCGCGCGACATCAGTGATCCGGTGAACGCCAGGCTCAATCCGCTTGGTGGCTCGCATTACGCGGGTGCTTCGCTGGAGTTCCAGTTCCCCATCTATGGCCTGCCCCGTGACCTCGGCCTCAAGGGTGCTGTGTTTGCCGATGCCGGTACCTTGTTCGGCTACACGGGCCGGACGAATTTCGCCGCTCCCGGCACACCCTGCAGCTACACGTCGGCAACCTCGACCACACAGGGAACCTGCGTGATCGTGCGCGACTCGTCCGACATTCGCTCGTCCGTCGGTGCCAGCCTTCTTTGGGCTTCCCCCTTGGGTCCGATCCGGTTCGACTACGCGTTTGCCTTGTCCAAGGACAAATACGACGAGACCCAGGCTTTCCGCTTCTCCGGCGGCACGTCCTTCTGACGGTCAAGGTTCGCTTGGTGGTCGCCCCGGCCTGACGAGTCGGGGCTCCTCTCGAGCTGACCGTTTGGTGTTGGGCTTTTGACCGAACAGTTCTGGCGCAAACGGGAGTGGCGATTATGAACACGCCCATGTTCTTCCGCGCGGCCTGTGTTCCGAGCCTTGCCGACATTCTGTCATGGACAGGCGCGCATGCCCCCGAGGGGCAGGATTTGTCGCGCCGCATCACTGGCGTCGCCCCCCTCGAACAGGCGGGACCCGGAACGCTGACCTTTCTGGACAACCCGCGCTACGCGTCGGCCCTGCCCGGAACACGCGCGGCAGCCTGCCTCCTGCTCGACCGTTTCGCCGGGAAGGTGCCGGTTGGAACGGTGCCTCTGGTGGTTGTCGAGCCCTACAGGGCCGTCGCATCGGTTCTCGCCAAGATCCATCCCGACGCACTCTCGCCTGGGCCGGTTTTCGCCGTCGAAGGCGTGTCCCCCGGGGTCTTCATCCACCCCGACGCCCGCCTCGAGGCTGGGGTGACGATCGACCCGGGCGCCGTCATCGGTCCGCGCGCCGAGATCGGAGCCGGCACGGTAGTGGGCGCCAACAGCGTAATCGGGCCGGATGTCCGGATCGGTCGATCATGTTCGATCGGGCCGCAGGCCACCGTGATCAACGCCCTGATCGGCAACAACGTCATCCTTCATCCCGGTGTCCGGATCGGCCAGGACGGGTTCGGCTTCGCCATGGGGCCAGGCGGTCACGTCAAGGTGGCGCAGATCGGCCGCGTCATCCTTCAGGATCATGTCGAGGTTGGCGCCAACACGACCATCGACCGGGGCTCGAGCCGCGATACCATCGTCGGCGAGGGCACGAAAATCGACAACCTGGTGCAGATCGCCCACAACGTGGTGATCGGCCGGCATTGCGTCATCGTCTCGCAAACCGGGATTTCCGGGTCGACCACGCTCGGCGACTTCGCCGTCACGGGTGGGCAGGCCGGTTTGACGGGCCACCTCAAGATCGGCGCCGGCGCGCAGATCGGGGCGCAGGCCGGCGTGATGGCCGATGTCGAACCCGGAGCGCGGGTTGTCGGCTCGCCGGCCCAACCGGTTCGCGACCTCTTCAAGCAGACAGCCATCCTGCGTCGCCTCGCCCGCGGCGACAAGGACCGGTCGGAACCGAAGGGCTGAGCCACCTCCTTGTGTTGCGATGGGCGATTGCGTTTGCCCCGGCTGGTCGTTAGGCCAGCATCGCTCGCCGATTCAATGTCGTCCGGGTGGTCCTCCCCTTGCTCGGCTAAAAGGCCGTGAGCTGGCCACCGGCCATCGTGAGACGGCCGTTTTTTGTGAGATTGGATCCTGAATGGACGATCCGGCCCCGACGATGCCCGACACACTCGACACGATGGATATCCTCCAGCTGCTGGAAGCGCTGCCGCATCGTTATCCGTTCCTCCTGGTCGACAAGATCATCCGCATGAAAGGCGACGAAAGCTGCGTGGGGATCAAGAACGTCAGCTTCAACGAGCCGCAATTCCAGGGTCATTTTCCGGGGCGTCCCGTTATGCCCGGCATCCTGCTGATCGAAGGCATGGCGCAAACCGCCGGCGCGCTGTGCGTCAGGGCGCAAGGCTTGGCTAAACCGAAGCTTGTCTACTTCATGACCATCGACAAGGTGAAGTTCAGGAAGCCCGTGGTTCCCGGCGACGTGGTCGAATACCACCTCACCAAGACCGCGCGTCGCCGCACCATGTGGTGGTACAAGGGCGAGGCCAAAGTCGATGGATCGCTGGTCTGCGAAGCGCTGGTCAGCGCCATGCTGGTGATGGAGTGAGCGAGCCGGACGCCTCGAACCTCGGCGCGCCACTCGTTCATCCCTTGTCGTCGGTCGAACCCGGCGCCAAGCTCGGGCACGGCGTCGTCGTCGGCCCATTCTGCCACATAGGCTCGCAGGTGGAGCTCGAGGAAGGGGTTCGGCTGATCTCGCACGTGGCCGTCGCGGGCACCACGGTGGTTGGCGCCCGCACCCGGATCTTTCCCTTCAGCTCCATCGGTCACGAGCCGCAGGACCTGAAATACCGGGGCGAACCCACCTCGCTGGTGATCGGCTCGGATTGCTTGATCCGGGAAGGCGTGACCATGAACCCCGGCACGGCCGCCGGTGGTGGCGTCACCACCATCGGCGATCACAGCACCTTCCTGGCCAACGCCCATGTGGCGCACGATTGTCGGGTCGGCTCCCGGGTGATCTTTTCCAACAACGTCATGCTGGCCGGTCATTGCCGCGTCGGCGATCATGCCATCCTGGGGGGCGGGGCGGCGGTCCACCAGTTCGTGCGCATCGGCCCGCACGCCTTCGTGGGCGGACTCGCCGGGGTTGAAAACGACGTGATCCCCTACGGGATGGCACTCGGCAATCGCGCCAACCTCGCCGGCCTCAATCTGGTCGGCCTGAAACGCGGCGGCTTCACCCGCGAGCAGATCCATGAACTGCGGCGCGCCTACCGGCTGCTGTTCGCCGCCGGGGGGACCTTGAAGGAAAG
Organism: uncultured Alphaproteobacteria bacterium; assembly: GCA_937871825.1. GTDB lineage: Bacteria > Pseudomonadota > Alphaproteobacteria > Rhizobiales > Beijerinckiaceae > Lichenihabitans. The sequence continues at coordinate 26,978 of CALMOK010000073.1, read as the reverse complement.
GGTCGAGGCGGTAGGGGCCGAGTTCCCGACCCACGGGGAGGTGCAGGAAATCCTGACGTTCATCCGCGCCGGGAACGACAGGGCGATCTGCACGCCGCGCGACAGCCGGGACATCGACGTGTGACGAGCCGGGTGCCCGGAATGGTTCCCAAAAACGCGGGTCGGGGCGACCGTTCCCTCCGGTTCTTTCTGGTGGCGGGCGAACATTCCGGCGACCAGCTCGGTTTCAAGCTCATGCGGGCGCTGAAAGCGACCTCGGCGCGGCCGATCCTGTTCGAGGGGATTGGCGGCGAGCGCATGGAGGCTGAAGGGCTTCGCTCGCTCTTTCCGCTCGCCGATATCGCCGTCATGGGGGTTCTGCCGGTCATCAAGCGCTTGCCCACGCTGATGCGGCGCATCCGCCAGGCGGCGGATGCCGTGGTGGCGTCAGATCCCGACGCGTTGATCATCATCGACAGCCCGGATTTCACCCATCGGGTGGCCCGGCGGGCACGGCGGGTCCGGCCCGGCCTTCCCGTCGTGAATTATGTCAGTCCCAGCGTTTGGGCGTGGCGGACCGGCCGGGCCCGCGCCATGCGGACTTATGTGGATCACGTTCTCGCGCTGCTGCCGTTCGAGCCTGCGGCGCACCAGCGCCTCGGCGGGCCGCCATGCACCTACGTGGGCCATCCCCTGGTGGAACGGCTCGACGAACTGCGGCCCTCGGGCGCCGAGGCTGCGCGGCGTGCCGAAGCGCCGCCACTGCTGTTGGTGCTGCCCGGGTCGCGGCGCAGCGAGATCGGACGGCTGATGGCCGATTTCGGCGAAACGGTCGGCCGCGTACGGGCCGCCTTCGGTCCGTTGGACGTCGTTCTTCCCGCTGTCGGTCACCTTGAGGAGGAAATCAGGCGACAAGCGGCCAACTGGCCGGTCGCGCCCCGCATCGTCGTCGGGGAAAGCGCCAAGCTGGCAGCCTTTCGCCAAGCCCGGGTCGCCCTCGCGGCGTCCGGCACCGTGACGCTCGAGCTCGCACTGGCGGCCGTTCCCACCGTCGTGGCCTACAAGGTCACGGCGCTCGAAATGCGGCTGCGCTTCCTTGTCAAGGTGCCGACCATCGTGCTTCCCAACCTGGTGCTGGGCCGGAACGCCGTTCCCGAGTTCCTTGGGGACGCCTGCACGGCCGACGCCCTGGCCGATGCCCTCCTGCCGCTGCTCGAAGATGGGCCGGATCGCGCCGACCAGCTGGCCGCCATGGCCCGGCTCGACGGGCTGATGAGCATAGGCCATGCCGAACTGCCCAGCGCCCGTGCGGCGCGCGTCATCCTCACTCAAATCGGTTGAGTGCCTGACGGCGGTGTGACCGGCGCGACGGTTGTTCCTGCGATAAACCCGCTAATTCGCGTTACGGTTAACAGAGCCTCAATAACCATCCGGTTTAATCGGCATCGAGGTGGACGTGCCGATCGGGTTTTCTTCCCGGCTGCGTTTCGTCCGGCACCTGCTGTTCGGTAGTGATCGGTCGAGGATTTTCATGCGGAGCGAGAGCGAAAACGATTTGGCGCGCCAGGGTAGTGGCGTTCGGGGCGAACTCGACCTTGCGGCGATCAGGCGGACGCTGTCGCGTCGTCGCTCGTGGGTCTTCGTGCCAACGGCTCTGTGTTTTCTGGCGGCCCTCGTCGGCGTGAACGTCGTCGAACCGCGCTACACCGCCGAATCCAAGATCCTGATCGAGAACCAGGAAAACTTCTTCACGCGCCCGGATCGCGGCGAGCGCGAAACCGTTCAGCTGCCGGACGACGAAGCCGTTCAAAGCCAGGTGCCACTGGTGTCCTCGCGCGACATCGCGCGCGACGCCATCAAGCTGCTCAACCTTCAAGGTAATCCGGAGTTCGATCCGCTCGCCGGCGGACCGGGTCCGGTGACGCGCCTGCTGGTCCTGCTCGGCCTCGAACGCGATCCTCTGCAGGTCGCCTCCGACGAGCGGATCCTGACCTCCTACTACGACAAGTTGACGGTCTATCCCCTCGTCAGGTCGCGCGTGCTCAGCATCCAGTTCACCGCGCATGACCCGGATCTGGACGCCAAGGCCGCCAACACGGTGTCGAGCCTCTACATCAACCTTCAGTCCGACAACAAGCGCGCCAGCGCCCACAACGCCGCCGAGTCACTCGCGACGCTGATCGCCGACATCAAGGTCAGGGCTGCCGCAGCCGACACAAAGGCGCAGGAATACCGGGCCCAAAACGGCCTGCTGATCGGCACCAACAACACCACGATCACCGCCCAGCAACTTGCTGAGGTCAGCACACAGCTTGGCCAGGCCCGCACCGCGCAGGCCGACGCGCAAGCCAAGGCGCAGATCCTGCGCGACATGATCCGCGCCAACCGGATCGGCGAGGTGCCGGACGTCGCCAACAACGATCTGGTTCGTCGGATCTCCGACCAGCGGATCACGCTGAAGACGCAGATCGCCCAGCAGTCCAGGACACTCCTGCCGGGCCACCCGCGCATGCAGGAGTTGAGCGCGCAACTGGCCGACCTCGAACAGCAGATGCGGGCCGCGGCGGAGAAATCGGTTCGCACCCTTGAGAACGAGGCCCATATCGCGGCTGGCCGGGTGGACAACCTTAAGGCCGAGCTCGACAGCCAGAAGCAGACCGCCACGGCGGCGAGCGCCGATGAGGTGAGCCTGCGCGAGCTCGAGTCACAAGCCCGGCTGCTCAAGGACCAGCTGGAATTCAACACCCAAAAATACCAGGAGGCGATCGCGCGGGAAAGCGCGGCCTCGACGCCGGCCGATGCTCGGATCATCTCCCGCGCGGTTTCGCCCGAAACGCCGTCCTTCCCCAAGAAGGGCCCGATGATCGCCATCTTCACGCTCGCGGGTCTCGTGGTGTCATGCGGCGTGCTGATCGGCCGGGAACTATTGTCAGGCCGGGCGTTCGCCGTCGAGCCGGGTGCGCGCATCCTGCCGGTGCAGGTCGCCGGGATGGAGCGCGACGGCGACGAACTCGCCCGCGCCAGCTTTCGGCCGACCCTTGCGGGCGAGGGGCCGTCACAACGTTCCGAGCTCGCCAGGGAGGTGGCCAGCGCGTCGTCGACGAATTTCAGCACCGTTCTGAACGTCATTCACGCTCACAGGAAAGCCCATGGCGGTGATTGCGTCGCCGTGTTGGGCACCGGGAATGAAACCTCCGTCATGCCGGCCGCGCTCGACCTCGCCCGGACGCTTGCCAGCGGATCACGGACCGTTCTGGTTGATTGCGGGGCATCGACGCCCGGCTTGACGACCTTGCTGGGGTCGCGCGACGGAGGCGAGGGGACCGATCTCGGCCTCAACGACCTGTTGGCCGGTCGCGCCACTTTCGCGGAGGTCATCCACCGCGACCCACTTTCCCGCCTTCACGTGGTTTCAACCGGAAGCCACACGTCCCTTGGCGGCGACACCTTCGACCTCGTAGTTGACGCCTTGGCGGAAACCTACGACCACGTCGTTCTGGCGATGCCGTTCTCGGCCCTGTCGGGCCGGGCCGTGGAGAGCGGCCATCGTTTCGATCTCGCCGTGCTGCTGGTTTCCCCGACCTTGCCCCGCGTCAGCCTCGACGATACCCGGGCCAAGCTCTACGCCGCCGGCGTGCCGGACGTCGTGGCGGTGGATCTCGGGGCTAATTCCGTCGCCGAGCTTGCCCGCAGCGCCGCATGACCCTGCGGGCCTGGCCGGCCAGGCTCCAGGCCCAGGGCGATTGCTTGACGGCGCGCTTGGCCTTGAGGCGGATGGCTTCGCCCGCCATGAACAAGCGGCCCGCGACTGTGATCGGCAGGAAACTGTCGAACAACGGCTCGACCATCGGGCAGTAGGTTTCCTTGTAGCGGGCTTCCCCGACGCCGAGGTCGAAACTCGTGAAACCCTCACGGCATTTGTCGGCGACCACCGCGGCGAGCAGGAGTTCGCCCGGGCTGTTGCGGGCAACATCGGGATCGGCATCGTAGGAAATCAGGAGGCCGGAAAAACGGCGATGGTGCGAAAGGCCGCCGAACGTCGCCACGATCCTTTCACCCGACATCAAGGCATGCAGCATCAGCAAGGGGCCGTCGTCGCCCTCCACCTCGGTCAACCTTGTCAGGAAGGCTTGCGCCATCGCGGGGTCGGTCGCATCCGTGGCGCCGAGCGCCGCCAGTTTCTCCGCTTTCTGCTGGAGGTGGATGGCCAGCACGGTTGCCACATCGGAGGCCGATTGGGCCGTCGTGCACCGGGTCGGTCCAAGCTCGGCGAGGCGGCTGGCCTTGTTGCGGAGGTTTTTGCGCGAGCGTGCCGATTGGTGACTTTTAAAGAATGCGTCCGGATCGAGCATCAGGGCCGTGCTGTGGCCGAAGCTCGGGCTCGGCTGGCCTTTGAGGCAACCGAGCGGGTTGGCGTCGCCTTGCCATGTCGCCGGCTGATTGGTGAAGGCGTAAAGGTCGATCCGAGCCGAGCAGGCGCGCGCGGCGGCCGACAGCAGGCCGTGGATGTCGTCCGGGGTCCACCCGATGCCGGGCCTGAACAGGCCGAGGTTGTAGTTGGCGTGTCGACCCCCCGCGAAGCGCGCCACGCGGAAATGTCCCTTTCTGGCGAGGCCGAGCGGCAACAGGGCGATCAGCCGATCGTCGGCGTCGTAAGCCGTCACGATGAACGGCGTCACATCTGCCGCGATCCCTTCGGTTTCGAACCAGGCCAGCGCGAAGGCGAACGTCTGGTAGGCCGACGCCGCGGCCGAGCGCTCAAGCTCGCGCCAAGCCGGTTCGACACCCGCGAGCTCGAGTTCGGCCGAAACCCGGCAAACGGCCGTCGCGGCGCTTCGGCAGGAATCCTCCGATTTGGCGGCGAGCGAAGGATATCCGAGGTCCGGTCGCATCCACTCTCCAGGTCGCGGCGGCTCGATCCCGCTTTGTCCGGTCAGCTTGAGCGCGAGCCCCAGGCGGGGCGAAGCGAACTGATCCACGGCTTTTTTAGCAATGAAACGTCAACGGCGCCTTGCCTATACTCAGGTTAACCGGCGTTTCCCGGCGCCATGCGGCCGGGAAGCTTCGTTCCCCGCCGGCCGGGTCGTGGGTGGGGCGAACCCCGCGAGGGAGCGCCAACAGGGTGAAAAATCTCGATCGGGCTCTTTGAATGGATCGGCGTGTCGGCGGTGCCCGACCGAACAGTGGCGGTTGGATCCGGTATGACGATGCGCCAATCCCTGATAAGGGCCGGTTTCGGCATGATGGGCGCCACGCGCCTTCATCGCGTCGCGGCTCCGCTGACGCGCGGCATGGGCGTCATCCTGATGTTCCACCACGTGCAGCCCGCGAAAGCCCGCTCCTTCTCGCCCAACGGCCTTCTTGAGATCACACCGTCCTTTCTGGAAGCGACGATAAACCGTGTCCGGCAACTCGGCTACGACATCACCACGCTCGACGAGGCCTTGGGTCACCTCCGGTCGAGACAAGCCCGCAAGAAACCTTTCGCCGTCCTGACGTTCGACGACGGTTTCCGCGACAACCGCGACTGGGCCTTGCCGGTGCTCGACCGGCTCCGTGCCCCGGCGGTCTTCTACGTCACGACGGGGTTCGCGGACCGCACGGCGCGCCTGTGGTGGGTCGAGCTCGAGGAAGCGGTGCGGCGCACAGGCCGGGTGCGGATCGCCATCGGGGGTGAGCGCCACGATCTTCCGGCCGGCGACGCGGACGAGAAGCTGGCGGCGTTCAAGTTCCTGTATTGGAGATTGCGAGACGGCCCCGAAGAAGAACTTCTCGATCGCATCGCCGAACTCTGCGCCAACCACGGCGTGGACGGCCGGACCATCGTGGCCGAGCGTTGCCTCGACTGGGCCGGCATCGAAGCCGTCGCGCAGCACCCGCTCATAACGGTTGGCGCCCATACGATCAGCCATCCGCGGCTGGCCAAACGATCTGAAGCCGTCGTGCGAGCGGAACTCGCCGGGTCCAAGGCCATCCTGGAAAGCCGCCTGGGCCGTTCCGTGCGCCACCTCGCCTATCCGGTTGGCGACAGGACATCGGCGGGCCAGCGCGAGTTCGAAATCGCAAAGGAACTCGGCTACGTGAGCGGGGTGACCACCCGGCCAGGCGTCATCTTCCAACAACACGAGCAACACCTCCTGGCGCTGCCCCGCCTATCGATCAACGGCGATCACCAGTCGCTCGGCAACCTCGACGTCTTGATGTCCGGCGCGGCCTTCGCGCTTTGGAACAAGGGGCGGCGCGTCAACGTGACGTGAGTGGACGCGGATTCTAGACGGAACCCACGGCGGGATCATCGACGTCGGGCTTCTCCATCCAGGCGATCAGCGGCATCAGGGGCAGGATCCAAGCGAGGCCCACGACCGCGTAGAAGACGCCCTGAACCCACCCAGGCGCCTGATGCACGAGATCGGCCTGCGCGACCAACATCGCCACAACCGCGTAAACCCCAACGAAGATCAGCATCACGGCCGTGCCGATGAACTTCCTCGATCGTCTACGCATCGGCATCCTTGCTGTTGGATCGTGCTGCACCGCTTCGTCCACCGGACCGCGGTGGAACCGGACACGATCAGCTAGCCTGTTGCACATCCAAAGAGGATGCGACAGGGTGCGCCTGGACCAAGGCGGAGCTCGACCATACATCGGAAGAAGCGTCGCCGGAACGGCCGACCATCGGCTGACTGCGCACCCTGACGCAACAGGTATCTTCCATGTCCACCCGCCCGAGCACGAACGCGACGATCGTGGAATTCCCGGTTTTTGCCGCCCGGCCTCGCGAGGACCGGTCGAAGGCGGTCCGGATCTGGCTTTGGTCGGTTGCGTTTCTCATCCTCGCCATGGTGGTCGTCGGCGGAGCCACGCGGCTGACCGAGTCCGGCCTGTCGATCACCGAGTGGAAGCCGATCAGCGGCGTGATCCCGCCCTTGACGGTCGAGGCCTGGCAGGCTGAGTTCGCCAAATACAAGATGATCCCGCAATATGCCGAGGTCTTCCCCGACATGGACCTGGAAGGGTTCAAGTCGATTTTTTACTGGGAATGGGCCCACAGGGTGTTGGGACGGGTGATTGGGTTCGCGGTGGTGGTTCCGCTCGCCTATTTCTGGATGACGGGCGCGCTTTCCCGCTCCCTGAAATACAAGCTTCTCGGCCTTCTCGCCCTCGGCGGATTGCAAGGCCTGCTTGGCTGGTGGATGGTCAAGTCCGGGCTGGTCGGCCGCACCGAAGTGTCACAATACCGGCTCGCGCTGCACCTGCTCGTCGCCTCGGCCACGCTCGCCCTCGCGGTCTGTTTCGCCCAAAGCCTTCGGCCGGTGCGCGCCAACCGGTTCGGTGCCGCCGCGCGACGCATCCGGGCGACGGGGACCCTGCTGATCTGCGCCGCCTTTGTCCAAATCGGGCTTGGCGCCCTGGTGGCGGGATTGCGGGCGGGCCGCATCTACAACACTTGGCCGTTGATGGGGGAGCACGCCGTCCCACCAGCGGGGGAACTCTGGTTCATCACGCCGGTCTGGCGAAATTTCTTCGAGAACGCCACGACGGCGCAGTTCGATCATCGATTGATGGCCTATCTGGTGTTGGGGCTAGCCGTTTTCGCCGCCGTCGATTGTTGGCGCGTGTCGCCCAACAGCCCGGCGTCCCGTTCGTCGCTCGTCCTTTGCGGTCTGGTGTTCTGCCAAGCCTGTATTGGCATCGCCACCCTGCTTTGGGTGGTTCCACTCGGTGCGGCCTTGGCCCATCAGGCTTTCGCCATGGTGGTGTTGGCAGCCACCGTGGTGCATCGGTGCCGGTTGCGCCGGACGCGCCGGGACGGGCCGTCGATCGTCGCCGTCATGCCGCCGCGTAAACTCGCCAAGGCGTGAGCTGTCGATCAGCCCTGGCCGAAGATCCGGGCGTGTTCGATTTTCGGGCACCGATCCATGATGACCAGAAGGCCATGCTGTTCGGCACGCGCGGCCTCGGCATCGACCCGAACACCGAGCTGCATCCAGATCACTGCAGGCGGTGGGTCAAGCATCAAAACCTCGTCGACAACACCTGGAATGGCCGGGTTGGCACGGAAAACGTCCACCATGTCGATGGGCGGGGGAACGTCGGCGAGGCTCGGGTAGATCGCAAGACCGGGGATGGCGTCGGGCTTGAGTTTGGGATTGACGCCCAGCACCGTGTAGCCTTGCTGCAGGAGGAAGTGCATCACCCGGTTGGATGGCCGCCGCTTGTCGTCCGATATGCCCACCACGGCGATCGTCCGGGTGGATTTGAGGATGTCGCGCAGCAGATCGTCAGAGTAGGCGTCATGGTCCATCCTCGATCATCCTTGTCAGCAGTCGCCATGTCTTGAGCCGCGCCGCCGCAAGCGAACATCAAAGGCACCATGACCGATCGGCGTCCCGGCATCCTTCTCAATCCATCTGGCGCATGATACGGTATCTCAGTACCGTTCAAGCCAATTACCTGAAATCACGTCGTTATCGCTTTTCCTAAGACCCATAACATTGACGACGCGATTGCGGGCTTGTATCACCCAGCATCAAAGCTGGGCCGGCTATGTCTGGCCGAGCGATCGTTGAACAAACGGAACCACGATGTTTGGCAATACCCACTCGACGAAAACGTCCGAGATTGAAAAGAAATGGCTGTTGATCGACGCGAAGGGGCTGGTGGTCGGCCGCCTCGCTTCGGTGATCGCGATGCGGTTGCGCGGCAAGCACAAGCCGAGTTTCACGCCTCACATGGATGACGGCGACAATGTCATCGTGATCAATGCCGACCAGGTGGTGTTCACGGGCCGCAAGCTGAACCAGAAGGTGTATTACCACCACACCGGATATCCGGGCGGCATCAAGGAGCGGTCGGCGAAGTTCATCCTGGAAGGACGCTTCCCGGAGCGGATCGTCGAAAAGGCGGTCGAGCGCATGCTCCCGCGTGGCCCCCTGGGTCGCCGCCAGCTCAGCAACCTGCGGGTCTACAAGGGTACCGAGCATCCGCATGCCGCCCAGCAGCCGATTGCGCTCGATGTCGCTTCCATGAACAGCAAAAACGTGAAGGTAGCCTGACCATGGCTGAAACGCTTTCGTCCCTCCAAGACCTTTCCACGTCGTCCGCCGTCGATGTCCCTTCGGCCCCGGTTCATGTGCAGAAGCTCGACAAGTATGGCCGCGCCTATGCCACCGGCAAGCGGAAGGACGCCGTTGCCCGCGTTTGGCTCAAGCGCGGCACCGGCAAGATCACCATCAACCAGCGGACCATCGAGGTTTATTTCGCCCGGCCGGTGCTCCGCATGATCGTCAACCAGCCGCTGCAGATCGTGCAGCGATCAAGCCAGTATGATCTCGTGATCACCGTCGCGGGTGGCGGGTTGTCGGGGCAGGCGGGTGCGGTTCGCCACGGTTTGTCGAAGGCCCTCACCTATTACGAGCCGGAATTGCGCCCCGTCCTCAAGCGCGAAGGCTTTCTGACGCGCGACTCGCGGGTGGTCGAGCGCAAGAAATACGGAAAGAAGAAGGCTCGCCGGAGCTTCCAGTTCTCCAAGCGCTGACCGTTCGCGCCGGTCAGGGCCAGGAATCAGGAGGGCTCCCCATCGGGAGCCCTTTTTGTTTGGATCGGGTCGTCTAACTTCCAGGCGTTCCGGCATCGAAGGGGGTCACGCCCATGGCAAGCGTGTTTATCGACGGCGAGGCCGGAACGACCGGGCTTGGGATCCGGGAGCGGCTGACCCGCCACGGCGGTGTCGAACTTCGCAGCATCGCGCCCGATCGCCGGAAGGACGAGGATGCCAAGCGAGCGCTGCTGGCCGCGGTCGACCTCGTGGTTCTCTGCCTGCCCGACGAGGCGTCCCGCGAAACCGTTCGACTGGCCGACGAACTGGGTCCCCACGCCCCCAAAATCCTCGATGCCTCGCCGGCGCACCGGGTGTCGCCAGGCTGGGTCTACGGGTTTGCCGAACTCACGCCCGGGCAGGCCGACGCCATCCGGCAAAGTCGGCGGGTCGCCAACCCGGGATGCTACGCCACGGGCGCGATCGCGCTGCTGCGTCCCCTTGTTGACGCCGGCGTGATGCCGGCGTCCTTTCCGCTGACCATCAACGCGGTGAGCGGGTATAGCGGCGGGGGTAGGGCGATGGTCGAGGATTTCGAAGCCGGCGTTGCACCGCCCTTTGAGCTTTACGCGCTCGGGCTCGACCACAAGCATTTGCCGGAAATCCAGGCCTATGCGGGGCTGACGACACGTCCTTTGTTCGTGCCCTCCGTCGGGAATTTTCGGCAAGGCATGCTGGTCAGCATCCCTCTCCATCTCGACGCCCTGCCGACCCGCCCCTCACTGGCGGCGCTACGATCGGTTCTGGCCGACCATTACGCCGGGCAGCAGACCGTCACGGTTTGGCCGGCGGCTGGCAAACTCGACGCCGTGGCGCTCAACGACACCGACGGGATGGACCTTTGCGTGATCGGAAACAAGGCGCACCGACATGCCGTGCTGATTGCCAGGCTCGACAACCTCGGCAAGGGCGCGTCGGGCGCCGCCGTGCAGAACATCGACCTCATGCTCGGGCTCGACCCCTCGCAGTAAGACTGAACCGGCGGCGACGGCCGGGGCTAATGCCCGGGCTTGGACCAGGGAACCACGCGCTGCCGCTGCTCGCCCAGCCCCTCGACACCGAGAACCATCGTGTCGCCCGCCTTCAGGTAAAGGGGCGGCTTCATGCCAAGGCCGACGCCCGGCGGGGTTCCCGTTGTGATCACATCTCCGGGGTCCAGCGTCATGAAGTGCGAGATGTAGGATACGATCTTCCGGACGTCGAAGATCATCGTGGCGGTGTTGCCCGTCTGCATCCGGGCGCCGTTGAGGTCGAGGAACATCGCGAGGTTCTGCACGTCGGCGATCTCGTCAGGGGTCACCAGCCATGGGCCGAGCGGACCGAAAGTGGGGGCGCTCTTGCCTTTCATCCACTGGCCACCGCGCTCGGCCTGGTATTCGCGTTCCGACACGTCGTTGCAGAGCGTAAAGCCCGCGACTAGACCCATGACGTCAGCTTCGGCGATGTAGCTCGCCCGCGTGCCGATCACGATCGCGATCTCGACCTCCCAGTCGAGTTTCGTGGAGCCGCGCGGCAGCATCACATCGTCGTTCGGGCCGACAACGCAGTTTGGGGCTTTGTTGAACAGGATCGGCTCTTTGGGGATGGCAGCGCCGGTTTCGGCCGCGTGGTCGGCATAGTTGAGACCGACGGCGATGAAATTGCCGGGCCGTCCGACTGGCGACCCGAGCCGTGGCTCGCCCTCGACGAGTGGCAACCTGCCAGGATCCGCGGCCGCGATCCGCGCCAGCGAAGCCGGCGACAAGCCCTCGCCCGACAGATCGGGAACGAGGCCGGACAAGTCGCGAACCTGCCCGGGCCCCTGGTAAAGGCCCGGTTTTTCGCGTCCAGCATCGCCAAAGCGGACAAGTTTCATTCGTGCACCGTGGTTCGAGTTTGGCTGTCGCGCCAACTATGCTGGGGAGGCGGACCGGGCGCAAGCGCAACTAAACCCTCTAGGGACGAACAAAGCCGATCTAGGACTTGACCCGGACATAGTCGCCAGGCGCGTCGCCCAGCGTTTTGAGCGCGCTTCCGCCGGGCTCCCGCGCCGGCACGGTTTCTGGTGCCTGGGCGGAGATCCAGGCGAACCAATCCGGCCACCACGTTCCTGGATGCTGGCTGGCCTTCTCCACCCAGGCGACGAAATCGCCTTCGGCGGGCGGGCCGGAACGGTAGCCGTATTTGGCGCGGGACGGCGGGTTGACCACGCCCGCGATGTGACCCGATCCGGCCAGCACGTAGCGCATTGGCCCGCCAAACAGCTTGGCGCCTTCGAACACCGAGCGGGCGGGCGCGATATGGTCCTCGCGGCAGGCCAGCATGTAGACCGGCGTCCGCATGGCGCCGAGGTCCAGCCTGACACCGCCGATCTCCATCAGGCCCCGGCTCAACGCGTTGTTGAGGTAGCATCCCCGCAGATAGAAGGAATGGTTGGCGGCCGGCATCCGCGTGGCGTCGGCGTTCCAGGCCAGCAGGTCGAAGGGCAGGGGATCCTTGCCTTTCAGATAGGTGTCGACGACGGGAGACCAGATGAGGTCTTCCGGTCGCAGCATGTTGAAGGCCTGCGCCATGGCGGAGCCTTTGAGGTAGCCCGGTTCACGCATCTCGGCTTCGATCGCCTCGATCTGCGCTTCGTCGGCGAACACCTTGAGGTCGCCGGCATGGGCGAAGTCGACCTGGGTGGTGAAGAAGGTCGCGCTCGAAACCCGGGTTTCGCCGCGCGCCGCCATTTCGGCGAGCGCCATGGCCAGCAGGGTTCCACCGACGCAATAGCCGATCGTCGCGACGTCCGTCTCGCCCGTCGCGGCCTCCACGGCGTCGAGCGCTTCGAAGACGCCTTCCCGCATATAGGCTTCGAAGTCCTTGTCCCGGTGGCGCCCATCCGGGTTGACCCAGGACACCACGAAAACGGTCAATCCCTGGGACACGGCCCATCGGACGAAGGATTTTTCGGGGTTAAGGTCGAGGATGTAGAATTTGTTGATCCAAGGCGGCACGATCAGCAGCGGGCGTTTCAGAACCGACGGCGTGGACGGCGCATATTGCAGGAGTTCCATCAACGCGTTGCGCCAAACCACCTTGCCGGGCGTCATCGCCACGTTGACGCCGAGGTGAAAGGCGCTGCTGTCGGTTTGCCGGATGCGGAGATGTCCCTCACCCGCCGCAAGGTCCTCCGCCAGCTTGGCCATGCCGCGCACCAGGTTGCCACCGTTCTCCCGGATGGTGTCGCGCAAGACCTCCGGATTGGTGACGACGAAGTTGGTCGGCGACAGGGCGCTTGAAAGCTGACGCAGGTAGAAGCCGGCCTTTTCGCGCGTCGGCTCGTCGATGTCCTCGGCCCGCGCCACGATCTCGTTGGCCCAGTCGGTCCCTAGAAGATAAGACCGCCGCACGAAGTCAAAGAACGGGTTTTCAAACCATTCGGCGTCGGTGAAGCGCCGGTCATGTGGTTGCAGGGGTTCGGCCCTGGTCGCCTCACCCCGTTGGCCGGCCCCGAAACGATGCAGGCTACCCGCCCAAAGCTCGAGGAACTGCGATGACAGGCGGGTTTGGGCCTGTATGAGGCGGGACGGCTCCAGCCAATAATCGGCGACCTGCATCAAAGCCTTGAAAGCTTCGCTTAAGTCGCCGCCAAAAGGCTTGGGGGTGGGCTCGCGTGCCTGCAGGTAAACCGCGGCGGCTTTTCCGGCCTGCTCGATGAAAGCACCGACGTTGCCGGTCCACGCCTCGATGTTGTCGGTCGGGTCCGACGGGGCTTGGGGGGCGACGCGGGCCGGAATCTCGGCGGTGCCCGACGTGCCTCCGGATGCGACCTCATCATGAGGTTGTGTTCTGCCGATCCCGGTGGGAAGCGCCCCATCGCGAGCCGACCACGGATGCAGGACAGCCTCAATCGCATGGGTCAGCGCCGCCTCGCCCAGTGACGGGGCAGCGGTAAGGTCGCCCGCCCGACCGTCGATGCTCGAGGATTTCGAACCGCGCGGCGTCGCCTTGGCCCGGCTTCGGACGCGACCAGGATCGGCCGCTTTCCCTTCGCCTACGATGGGCGGACCTGGCGCAACCGTCGCCTCGCCGACAGGCTTTCCATCGGATCGTCGCGCGTGCTTGAGCTTGCTCTTCTTTCCGCCGCTCATCGTGTTGTCTCCGGCGGTTTTGAACGCTTGACCACCTGGTTGCCGCCGCGTGGATTGCGGCCTATGAGGCAGTCCATCGCGCGCCTGTTCGGAGCCCTCGGGCTTGGCTTCGAAATAAGTCCACCACGCGGAGAATACCAGTCATGGCTGCCGGCAGCGTCATCAGGGGAGATGGTTCGGGATGGCGCCGCACTGCCGGTCGCACGGTGATGCTCGCCGGCCTGCTTGCGCTTGCCGTTTTACCGGGTGTCGCGGCCGCGCAATCACCTCCAGCGCCTCCCTCGGACGGTCTCGACGATGTCCTTCACGCGCTCGACCTCAAGCCGAAGGTCGCGCCGGCGCCCGATTTCGTCGTCCGCAGCCGACCCGACCCCGACAAGTTGAACTATGTGCCGGTCGGCAAGTGGCATCCGGACCGAGCCGTCAAGGTCATGACGCCGGCCGAGGTCGCCGCCATGACGGCCGACCTCGACACCACGCGCGCGGCGGCGCAACGCAAGGCGGGTTTGAAGCCCGCCGTGGTTCCCGACAAGGTGAAAAAGACACGCGTCAAGACTTCACACACGGATCGTTAACCATCTACAAGAAAGAATTGGACGGGCGTCGACGGCTCGCGTCGCGCCCTTTCACCAACCCGCAGGACCCGCAAGGTCATGACCGATTTCCACCGCGTCCGCCGGCTGCCGCCCTACGTCTTCGAGCAGGTCAACCGCTTGAAGGCCGCCGCACGGAACGCCGGCGCCGACATCATTGATCTCGGTATGGGCAACCCTGACCTTCCCGCCCCCAAACACGTCATCGACAAGCTGGTCGAAACGGTCGGCAAGCCGCGAACCGACCGGTATTCCTCGTCCAAAGGCATCGCCGGGCTGCGGCGCGCGCAGGCCGCCTATTACGCCCGCCGGTTCGGCGTCAAGCTCAACCCCGAAACCCAGGTGGTGGCCACCCTTGGCTCGAAGGAAGGGTTCGCCAACATGGCCCAGGCCATCACGGCGCCCGGCGACGTGGTGCTGGTGCCCAATCCGTCCTACCCGATCCATGCGTTCGGCTTCCTGATGGCGGGCGGCGTGATCCGCTCCGTTCCCGCCGAACCGACGCCGAGCTTCTTCACCGCGCTCGAGCGGGCGGTCGTGCATTCCATCCCGAAGCCGATCGCCGTGGTGGTCTGCTACCCGTCGAATCCCACCGCCATGGTGGCTTCGCTCGATTTCTACCGGGACCTCGTGGCCTTCGCCAAGAAGCACGAGATCTTCGTTCTGTCGGACCTCGCCTACTCGGAAGTCTACTTCGAGGGTGAGCCTCCGCCATCCGTGCTCCAAGTGCCGGGTGCGTTCGACGTCGCGGTGGAATTCACCTCCATGTCGAAGACCTATTCGATGCCGGGCTGGCGCATCGGTTTCGCGGTCGGCAACGAGCGGCTTCTGGCCGCCCTCACCCGGGTCAAGAGCTATCTCGATTATGGGGCCTATACGCCCATCCAGGTCGCGGCGGCCGCGGCCCTCAACGGGCCGGACGACTGCATCGTCGAGATGCGCGACATCTACCGGCAGCGCCGCGACGTGATGGTGGAATGCTTCGAGGCCGCCGGATGGTCGGTGCCGGCGCCAGCCGCCTCCATGTTCGCCTGGGTGCCGATCCCGGACAAATTCCAGCACCTGGGCAGCCTCGAATTCTCCAAACTGCTGATCGAGAAGGCCGACGTCGCGGTGGCGCCCGGCATCGGGTTCGGCGAACATGGCGACGGCTTCGTGCGCTTGGCCCTAGTGGAAAACGAGCAGCGGATCCGCCAAGCCGCCCGCGGTATCCGTCGCTTCTTCGACACCGCCGACACCATTCTCCACAATGTGGTCCAGCTTAAAAAGCAGGCTTGACGGGCAAGGCCTTCCGCCTCGCGCCGCCAAGGCCTCCGATCTTGGCGGGGCGCAGCGATGGATGAAACCGCGGGCCGACTGGCGGCTTTGATCGACGGTGCGCGCCACCTCGTGGCTTTCACGGGTGCCGGTGTTTCGACCGAATGCGGCGTCCCGGATTTCCGCTCTCCGGGCAGCCCCTGGCTCCGCTATCCACCGATCGGCTTTCAGGCCTTCGTGTCCGACGCCGCGCAGCGTGTCGAGGCTTGGCGGCGCAAGTTCGCGATGGACGATCTTTACGCCGGCGCGCGTCCCGGGCGGGTCCACCATGCTTTACGCGACCTCGCGCAGAACGGGCGGTTGGACACCGTCATCACCCAAAACATCGACGGCCTGCATCAGGCGGCGGGTTTGCCCGTCGCCAAGCTCGTGGAACTGCACGGCAACGGCACCTACGCGCGCTGCCTCCAGTGTGGCCAAAGGCACGAGTTGGACGGCATCCGGGCGAGGTTCGACGCCACGGGTCTCGCGCCCGAATGTGCCGCCTGCGGAGGGATGGTGAAATCAGCGACGGTGGCCTTCGGTCAGCCGCTCGATCCTGCCGACGTGCGGGCCGCACGCGACGCGGCGTGCCGCTGCGACCTCTTCCTGGTGTTGGGGTCGTCCCTTGTGGTCCAGCCGGCCGCGAGCCTGCCGTTGCTCGCGCGGGCGAAAGGGGCCGCGCTCGTCATCGTCAACCGGGAGCCGACGCGGCTCGACGAGGAGGCCGACCTCGTGGTGCGAGGTGACGTTGGGGAAGCGCTGCAACCTTGGTGCGCCATCCGATAGTCGCCCCCTTGCAACACTCGCGGGCTACGCCGACCCGCGCCGGTTTTCGACTTTGTCGCGTCGGGCTGGATGGTATGGTCGAGCCGGGGCGATGGTCGTTTGATTCGTAACGATCGGCCGGGTGGCGGATCGACCGGGCACCGTCGGCCGAGCTGTTTTGCGCCTGATTGGGATGGGTCCGTTGGTCGGCAAACACCTTGCAAGCGAGGCTTCCACTTCCAACGCAACCGACACCATCGCGCCGGACGACCTCGACCTCATCCAGGTCGCGGGCCGCATCAAGTGGTTCGACGTCGCCAAGGGTTACGGCTTCATCGTTCCCGATGGCGGCGGGTCCGACATACTCCTGCACGTGACGACGCTGCGACGGGACGGGCACGCCACCGTTCGAGAAGGGGCGCGGGTAGTTTGCGAGGCGTTCGAGCGGCCGAAAGGCCTGCAGGTGTTCCGCGTGCTGTCGCTGGACCTGTCGACCGCCGTTCACCCGACCGAAATGGGAGCGCTCCGCACCCATCAGCAGGTCGTGCCGGCCGGCGGCTTCGAGATCGCCATCTGCAAATGGTTCAACCGCATCCGTGGGTTCGGTTTCCTGTCGCGGGGCGATGGCACCGAGGACATCTTTGTCCACATGGAAACGCTGCGGCGCCACGGCATCACTGAAATCAAGCCCGGCGACGGCTTCCTGGTGCGGTTCGGGGACGGGCCGAAAGGGTTGATGGCCGCCGAGGTCAGGCCGCTCGACGGGTCGGTGGCGGCCTCCCATTAAGTGTGGCGCGACGGATCGGCTCTTAACAAAGGAACGCGATCGGGTTAGATCGCGCCGAACGATCAAGCCGTGAGCGAACCAATGGCCTCGTCACACCTTTCGAATTTCCGATCCACAGCGGCCCTCGCGGCCCTCGTCGTGCTCGGCACGGCGGCCCAGGCCGCCTCCCAATCCAAGTTCGAACCGCTCGACATCGTGTCGGCGAGTGGGCCTCACAGGTTCTCCGTCGAGGTGATGCGGACCGAGCCGGAGCGCGAGCATGGCTTGATGAACCGTCGCCACCTGCCCGACGACCAGGGCATGTTGTTTGACTTCAAGGCGCCGCAACCCGTCAGCATGTGGATGAAGAACACCTATATCCCGCTCGACATGATCTTCATCGGCCAGGATGGGATCGTGATCAGCGTCGCCGAAAACGCCGTGCCCTTGTCGGAGCGCATCATCTCGTCGCGTGGCGAAGCGCTCGGCGTTTTAGAGGTCAACGGCGGCACGGCGGCGAAATTCGGCATCAAGGCGGGTGACGCGGTCCACAGCGCCATGTTTCCGAAGTAGGACGAGGTTGGTGCCATGCGCGCCGGAAAGCCTCGAGATCGATCATCGGATGGAGCCGCTTGTCGGCCCGGGGTCGGCATGTTAGCTCAAGGCGGCGAGGCGGGTGCCGAGCGGCATCGGGGTATAGCGCAGCCTGGTAGCGCGGAAGTTTTGGGTACTTCAGGTCGTAGGTTCGAATCCTGCTGCCCCGACCAATCAACTCACGTCGTTCAGGCAGTTCACTGGGCGCGATCAGGTGTCTGCCGCATGGGGGATGCAACACGATGACCGCAGTGATCTACCGTCCCGCCAAGGGCGCGACCCAGGCCGGTCGGGGCAAGACGAAGGCTTGGCGTCTCGACCTACGATCTAACGGGTCGCGCGAAATCGAGCCTTTGATGGGGTGGACCAGCACGGACGATACCAGCAGCCAGGTCCAGCTCTCGTTCGACACCAAGGAGGAAGCTATCGCCTTCGCGGAAAAGAAAGGCATCGTCTATCAGGTCGAAGAGCCCGCGCCGGACGTTCAGCGCGCCGGGCTGTCCTACTCTGACAATTTCAAATCGACTCGCCTCGGCCAATGGACCCACTGATCTTTCGGGATCCCGCGTTATCGTTCAAGGACTGAACGACCCGGCTCCGTAGCTCAGTTGGATAGAGCAGCCGCCTTCTAAGCGGCAGGCCGCTGGTTCGAATCCAGCCGGAGTCGCCAAGCATTCTAGTCACTTAGATGCTGGGTGTATTAGAACACCTGCTTGACCTTACGGCCTCTTTTATGGATTGGTCCGCCTTGGAAGTAGAGAAGGCTCTGCGGGATGTTGCAACTTACGATAGGGGAAAGCGGCTCCGACCATATTGAAGGTTTTGGATATGTAATTGCAACGTTGAAAGCATTAGTACCTTTCGCTTGGCCATTCGTAGTTTTCGGAATTGTTCTGATACTTCGACAACCGCTTTCAACTTTTATGGCCAGACTGAAACGCTTATCAGCGCCTGGGCTGGTTGAATTAGAGGCCACAGAGGCAGTAATAGCGGATGTAACTGAGAAAACGCTAGTTGTTGCTCAAGAATCTGAATTCCTTCTGGCGAAAGAAGAAAAGCTAGCTAAATCATGGTTTTCGGACAAAAAAAACAGGCGTGGCTCACCTCGTGATCTCATCATTCAGTCTTGGAGCCAAATTAATGATGAGATTGCACGGTTCGTTGCAGCTAAAGGTATTACTGGACCTACCTCACGCGTTATAGAAGGC
This sequence comes from uncultured Alphaproteobacteria bacterium, assembly GCA_937871825.1. Taxonomy (GTDB): domain Bacteria; phylum Pseudomonadota; class Alphaproteobacteria; order Rhizobiales; family Beijerinckiaceae; genus Lichenihabitans. The sequence goes on along the minus strand of CALMOK010000073.1, from coordinate 8,061 downwards.
CAGCTCTTCAGTCCAGGAATGTTGAGTGATGCGAATAGAAACGCAATTCAGAGTATGCGCCTAGTGAATAGTGATGCTCATAATGATTCGATAAATTTTACGATAGATCAGGCTAATCGATTTGCGGTAGCTGTAAAACTCTTAGCAGAAAAGATGAAAGGGGATACTGAATCAATTCTCAAAAGAAAAGGATCTAGACAGGCGAGCCAATAAAAATCTATTTTGTTTAATTGGGGGGATATTTTTATAGGCGATCAAGAAGTCTTGCTCCAACTTGTGGATGGCTTGCTCAGTCTCCCCCCGAATTCTCAATCAGATTGCGCTTTCACATCAAAGGGTATTGATCACACCCTTTGTCATTGGTCGACGGCTAAACGGTTTCATAAAAACCTTCCGGTCGGCGAGCTTGGCCTAAAATCATCAGTAAAGATGCTGAGCCTGATTATGGATCAGCGGTTCTGCTTTAGATACGTGTAAAACCGCCAATCAAATTTGCCAATCAGAACTGCATCACGCCCGGCACGTCAGACGGGATTTCCGAAGGGCCGGTCGGCGGCACGTCGGAGGGAGAATCGCCCGGGATACCAATCGGATCGGGCGACATCGGATCGTCGATCGAGTCGGGTTGCGAGGATGGGATACCGATCGGCTCGGGAATGCCCGTCTCAGATGGGCTTGGTGGGACTTCCGGCGGAAGCACCGGGTCCATCGGGGCATTCGGCAAACCGGGTTCGTTGATGTCGGGCATATCTGACATGGCTTGCTCCTTCTGAACGGCCTTGGTCTATCAATGCCGTCGCCCTGGTTTGGATGCACCGGCCTTGACCCTATGGCGCGATCATGCTTGTCCACGGCGTCATGCTGGAAGAGACTTCTTGGTAGCGATCGATCGCCTGCTCGACTGGATCGCCCGACGCCACGTCCGCGCCTGCCTTCTGCTCCTCGCGATCGGACTCGCGATGGCGCTGCCCGGGTTCTCCAGCCTGTTCCCCATGGATCGCGACGAGCCGCGGTTCGCCCAGGCGTCGAAGCAGATGCTGGAAACCGGCGATTTCGTCGATATCCGCTTCCAGGACGAGGCCCGCAACAAGAAGCCGGTCGGCATATATTGGATGCAGGCCGGCACAGTGGCGCTCGGGGAGGCCCTCGGCGTCATCGACGCCCGAACGGCGATCTGGCTTTATCGCATTCCTTCCCTCATGGGCGCGTTGGCGGCCATCCTGTTCACCTATTGGGCGGCGCTGCCCCTGGTTCCACGGCGAGGCGCCGTGTTGGCCGGGGCGCTGCTGGGCTCAACCGTATTGCTGGCCGTGGAGGCCCACCTCGCCAAAACCGACGCGATGCTGCTCGCAACCGTGGTGGCCGTCATGGGCGTGCTGGCGCGCGCCTGGATGGCACGCGCGCAAAACCGGCGCTTGAGCCTCGGCCTTTGCGCGCTGTTCTGGACGGCCCTCGCGGTGGGCATCCTCGTCAAGGGGCCGATCACCCCCATGGTGCCGTTCTTCGCCGTCCTGGTGCTGTCCGCGCGGCATCGCTCGATCCGCTGGCTTTCCGCCCTGCGCCCGGGCGTGGGCGCGCTCTGGTGCGGTCTCATCGTGCTGCCCTGGCTGGTGCTGATCCTGTGGCGCACGGGCGGGACTTTCCTGGCCGACTCCCTGGGTCACGACATGCTGGGCAAGGTGGCAGGCGCGCAAGAGTCGCACGGCGCCCCGTTCGGCACCTATCTGGCGGCCTTCTGGGTCACCGGGTGGCCCTTGGCGCCGTTCGTGTTGCTCTCGGCCGTGTTCGCCTGGAAGAACCGATGGTCGGACACAGTTTCCTTTCTGCTGGCCTGGGCGAACCCCACCTGGCTGCTGTTCGAGCTCGTTCCCACCAAGCTGCCCCATTACGTGCTGCCGACCTATCCGGCGCTCGCCATCCTGGCTGCGGCGGCAATGACCCAGCCCGGTCGCATGATGGTCGGCCGGGCGAGGCTCGTCGTGTTCGGCATCGCGGCCATGCTGCTACCCGCGCTGTTGCCGGTCGTCCTGGCGATGGCCAAGGGGCGCCTCGCCTCAAACCTCGACGGCGGAACGATCGCGCTCGCCGCCCTGGCCTTCGTCGTCGCGACCGCCTGCGTGGTCCTGGCGATCCGCTGCGTTCGCACTGGCGCCATCGAGGCGGCGAGCGGCATGGCTGTCGTGGCGTCCCTCGCCGTTCACGCCTTCGTTCTCGGGCATTTCATGAATGCCGGTCACGCGGATCTCATCGGCCTTTCGCCACGGCTCGCCGCTGCCGGACACGAGGCGCTCGGGCTCGACTGCGCGTCGACCGCGGCCTACGCCACCGTTGGCGACCGGGAACCCAGCCTCGTCTTCCTGACCGACACGGCCCTTCTGATGACGGACGGACCCGGTGCCGCCGCCTTCATGGCGCAAGGATCGTGTCGGGTTGCCTTTGTCCGTGCGCCCGATGAGGCCGCCTTCAAGGCCAGCCTCGGTCCGACCTCGGCGGCGACGCTCGCGTCCCGCGTCAACGGTGTCAACATCAACGGTGGCAAGTCCCTCGATATCGGCGTCTACGTGCGACGGCTCGACCCGCCATGACGCGCGACCTGCCGCCCACCCCCGGTTTTTCCGTCGTGGTTCCAGTTCGCAACGAGGCCGGCAACATCGAGCCGCTGCTCGTGGAGATCGAGGCGGCCCTGGCGAGCGCCGGCCCTTTCGAGGTCATCTACGTCGATGACGGCTCGACTGACCGGACGGCGAGCGAATTGCGGCGCGTGGCCGCGACGCGGCCTTGGCTGCGCCACCTGACCCACCACGCCTCCTGCGGCAAGGCGGCCGCGGTCCGTACCGCCGTCCGGGCGGCGCGCTCGCCCGTGATCGTGACGATCGACGGCGATGGACAGAACGACCCGCTAGTCATCCTGAGGCTCGTCCAGGAGCTTGAGCGGTCCGGACCGCGATGCGGCCTCGTGGCGGGCCAGCGCCTGCGACGCAACGACACGACTTTCAAGCGTGTGCAGTCGAGGGTCGCCAACGTGATCCGCGACGCCATCCTGGCCGACGGCACCCGCGACACCAATTGCGGCCTGAAATGTTTTCCCCGGCAGGTTTATCTCGACCTCCCGTTCTTTGATGGCCTGCACCGCTTCCTCCCGGCCCTGATCCGCCGAGACGGCTACGCGATCGCAACGATCGACGTGGTCGACCGCCCGCGGCTCAGCGGGATTTCCAATTACGGGTTCTTCGATCGGCTGTGGGTCGGGGTCGCCGACCTCGCCGGCGTGCGTTGGCTGATCAAGCGGCGGCGAAACATTCCCGTTGTGACGGAGGAGCCGGCCGATGCTCGCTAGCCTGTCGCACGACATGGGGAACTACCTTTACGACGTGTTCGTGCAAAAATTCGATCTCTGGTTCGCGTTCGGCCTCGGGGCGCAACTCGTCTTCACGGCGCGTTTCCTGGTGCAATGGCGGAGCGTCATCCCCGTGGCCTTCTGGGTGCTCTCCATGGTGGGCGGGCTGATGACCCTGTTCTACGGTTTCGCCCGCAAGGACGCGATCATCATCCTGGGGCAACTGCTGTCCATCGTGATCTACGGCCGCAACCTGATGCTGATCGGAAAGTCCGGTCGGGCCAAGACCGACGCAGAGTGAACCCGACTTTCAACCTGGATCAGCGGCCCGCGTTGAGGCGCCCGAACCCCGCGTCGAGGTCGGCCTGCAGGTCGCCGACATCCTCGAACCCGATCTGAAACCGCAACGCCGGCCCGACGGACGACCAGCGGGTCGCCGTCCGGTACGCGGTCGGGTCAAACGGAACGACGAGGCTTTCGAACCCGCCCCAGGAATAACCCATGCCGAACAGTTGCAACCCGTCCAGCATGGCGGCGACCGCGGCGCGCGGGGCCGGCTTGAGGATCACGGAAAACAAACCCGACGAGCCAAGGAAATCGCGCGACCAGATCGCGTGGTCCGGATGGGTCGGCAGGGCCGGGTGAAGCACGGTTTCGACCTCCGGCCGGCCTGCCAACCAGGTGGCGACGGCGAGCCCCTGCCGCTCCGCCTCGCGCAGCCGCAGGTCCAGCGTTCGGAGGCCGCGCAGGGCGAGAAAGACGTCCTCCGGCCCCGCGCAGATCGCCATGGCGTCGAAGGTTTCGCGGAGTCGGGGCCAGAATTGCGCGTTGGCCGAGGTCAGCCCGAGCAGGAGGTCGGAATGGCCGGCGAGATATTTGGTGCCGGCCTCGATGGCGATGTCCACGCCCCGCTCGTGGGGTGGGAAGAAGAGGGGCGTCGCCCAGGTGTTATCCATCAGCACGCACAGGCCGCGCTCGTGCGCCGCATCCGCGATAGTCGGAACGTCCTGCACCTCGAAGGTTTGTGAGCCGGGCGCTTCCACCAGGACGGCCCGGGTCCGATCCCCGATCAGGGCCGCGATGCCGGCGCCGATCCGGGGATCGTAGTAGGTCGTGGTGACGCCGAAGCGTTTCAGAACCGTGTCGCATAAGGTACGTGTCGGCAGGTAGGCGGAGTCCGTCACCAGCAGGTGGTCGCCGCTGCCCAGCACGGCGAGCAGGGCCACGCTGACGGCGGCGAGGCCCGAGGGGGTCAGAACCGTTCCGGCGGCGCCGGCGAGTTCGGTCCAAGCCGTCTCGAGGGCCCGGATGGTGGGCGTTCCCTTGGTGCCATAGGTATAGGGGCTGTCGCGGCTCTCCAGGCGGGCAACGGTGTCGTAAAGAACCGTGGAGCCGCGGTAGATCGGGGTGTTGACGAACCCGAACTGCTCGGAGGGGTTGCGGCCCGCCTGGACCAGGCGGGTTCGCGCCTGCAGGGTCGGGCGGGGTTCGTTCGTCGGTCTGGTCATTGCGGTCCATGGGGTGGTCGCGAACGGGATGACGATCCCGCTTCGGGGAGCTTCGCGGGCCGAGTGAAACCACCGGAGCCGAGGGTGCGTCAAGGCTTGCGGCTGGCGCCTGCCATGGCGGGTCGTGGGAATGTGCCGGGTGCGGGAATTCTAGCGCTTGACCATCGAACGCAAACTCTCTGTGATGCCGCTCCATAGCTGGGGATTGGCACGCCCCGTGCTTGGCGGTTGCGCCAAGCCCTCAACACGTTGCCAAGCTGGAGTTCGAGCCGTTGAAGACAGCATTGTTCGCTTCGTTGGTCGCCGCCGCATTGTCGGCCACCGTTTCGGTGGCGTCGGCGGGGACGCTCGACACCGTCAAGCAGAAAGGCACGTTGACCTGCGGCGTCAACCCGGCGCTGGCCGGGTTCGGCATTCCGGACGACAAAGGTAATTTCACCGGCCTCGACGTGGATTTCTGCCACGCCGTTGCGGCCGCCGTCCTGGGGGACGCCACCAAGGTCAAATACATCGCCCTCAACGCGACCGACCGGTTTACGGCGCTACAATCGAGCGAGATCGACCTTTTGGCTCGCAACAGCACCTGGACGTCATCCCGTGACAGCCAGGGCATGCTGTTCGGGCCCGTCAACTTCTACGACGGGCAGGGATTCCTTGTCCGCAAGAAGCTCGGCGTCGCCTCGGCCAAGGACCTCAACGGCGCCGCGGTCTGCGTTCAGCAGGGCACAACCACGGAACTCAATCTCGCCGATTATTTCCGCACCAATGGCATGAAATACGACAGCGTGGCCTTCAAGGGCGAGGACGAAACCCTGAAAGCCTACGAATCGGGCCGATGCGACGCCTTCACCACCGATTCATCGGGCCTTTACGCCGAGCGGCTGCGGCTGGTGAACCCCGACGACCACATCGTCTTGCCCGAGATCATCTCCAAGGAGCCGCTGTCGCCGGCCGTCCGCCAGGGCGACGATCAATGGTTCAACATCGTCCGCTGGACGCAATACGCCATGGTGACGGCCGAGGAGCTCGGCGTGACGTCGAAGAACGTCGACGAGATGATGAAATCCGAAAATCCCGACATCCGCCGCCTGCTTGGCGTCGAGGGCGAGGCCGGCAAAGGGTTGGGGCTGAACGGCAACTGGGCCTACATACTGCTCAAGCAGGTCGGCAACTACGGCGAGGTGTTCGACCGCAACGTCGGTGACGGGTCGCCCTTGAAGATCAAGCGCGGCCTTAACGCGCTGTGGAGCAAGGGCGGGCTGCAATACGCCCCACCGATCCGCTGATCGAGCTGGCGGGGGCTTGTCCTCCGCCGCCTGCCATGGATGAAGGATTATGATGGCTGATACGGCGGTGCGGACGAACCGGCCTGCTATGGGATCGTGGATCTACGATCCCAAGGTGCGGGCGGTGGTGTACCAGCTCGTTTTGGTCGGCATCGTCGCCAGTCTGATCTACGAGGCGGCCACCAACGCCCTGTCCGCCATGGCGCGCCTGCGCATTCCGACGACCTTCGACTTTTGGACGCAGGTTTCCGGTTTCGACATCAACCAGACGCTGATCCCCTACACGCACGCGTCCACTTATGGCCAGGCCTTCTGGGTCGGGCTCTGCAACACCCTGCTGGTGGGCGTCCTCGGCATCGTGCTGACCACGATCGTCGGTTTCACCGTGGGCATCGCCCGGCTTTCGACCAATTGGATCGTCGCCAAGCTGGCCCTGGTCTATGTGGAAACGCTTCGCAACGTGCCGCTGCTGCTCCAGCTGCTGTTCTGGTACAACGCGGTGCTGAAGCCCTTGCCGGCGCCGCGCCAGTCCTTCCAATTGCCGGGCGGGATTTTCCTCAACAATCGCGGCCTCGTGCTGCCCTCGCCTCAGTTCGGTGCCGGATCGGAGTTGATCGGTTTCGCCTTGCTGTTCGGCGTCGCAGCCAGTATCGGCCTTTTTGTTTGGGCAAAGCGGAGACAGAAGCGAACCGGGCAGCAAGCGCCGTTGGTGCCCTTGACCTTGCTCCTGATCGTTGGCCTGCCATTGGCCATCGACCTCGTGCTTGGGCATCCCGTCACCTTCGACATCCCGCAGCTCAAGGGCTTCAACTTCACCGGCGGCAAGCAGGTGTTTCCCGAATTTGTCGCCTTGCTGCTCGGCCTGTCGGTCTATACGGCGTCGTTCATCGCCGAAATCGTGCGCGCCGGCGTTCAGTCTGTTGCCCGTGGACAGTCCGAGGCCGCCCAGGCCCTTGGGCTGGCCCCTGGCCGTATCCGCTCATTGGTGATCGTGCCCCAGTCCCTGCGGGTCATCATTCCGCCGCTCACCAATCAATACCTCAACCTGATCAAGAATTCCTCGCTGGCGGTCTTCATCGGCTACCCGGATCTCGTGCAGGTGTTCGCCGGCACGGTGCTGAACCAGACCGGCGCCGCCGTGCAGGTGATGGCCATCACCATGGCGGTCTACCTGGTCATCTCGCTCGTGACCTCGTCGGCCATGAACCTCTACAACAGCCGCATGGCGCGGGCGGAGCGATAACCCGATGACCGCGACCGTCGCCACTCCCCCGCATGCCGCGACCGATCCCGACGCCACCGACGCCGCCGTCCTTCGGAACGCCGTGATCGACATGCCGGCGGGCGGAGCCTCCTTTGTTCGCGAGGAGCAGACGGCCATCCTGCCTCCCCCGAATTCCATCGGAGGGCCGCTGGCTTGGGTGCGGCAGAACCTTTTCTCGACACCTGGTTCCGCCGTTCTGACGCTTCTAGCGCTCGCCATCGTCGCCTGGGTGGTGCCCGACCTCGTCCGCTACCTGTTGCTGGACGCCGTGTGGTCCGGCGATGGCGCGGCCTGCCGGGCGAACCCCGACGGGGCTTGCTGGGCGTTCGTGGCCAAGAAATTCCAATTTTTCCGCTATGGCGCCTACCCCGAAAGCGAGTATTGGCGCATCGACGTCACCGAAGCCGCCGGAGCGGTCCTGATCGTTTGGCTGCTGCGCACCAGCCTTCCCCGGCGAAACATCGCGGCCTTGCTGTTCTTCGTCGTGTATCCGGTGGTGGCCTTTGTTCTGCTGCGCGGCATCCCGGCGCTGGGCCTGCCGGTTGTGGACACCAACTTGTGGGGCGGCCTTTTCATCACCTTGTTGATGTCGGTGGTCGGCATCGTGGTGTCGCTGCCCGCGGGAGTCCTGCTGGCGCTCGGGCGCAGGTCGCGACTGCCCATCGT
>CALMOK010000072.1 GCA_937871825.1 uncultured Alphaproteobacteria bacterium | reverse complement strand
GTCCGGCCAGCGAAGGCGCGGGTCGGTCACGAGCGTTATGCGCGGACCATTCGCCTTTTGGACCTTGATGGCGTTTTCCTGAACGGCGGTGAAAAACAAGGTGCTGGCTGAATCAGTCCACAGCCCGTCGTTGGGCTCGCTGCCACTGACGGTCTCCACCTTCTTGGACATCGCGTCGTCCGACAAGCCGGCATCGTTGAGGGCCGTTGTCGGGGCACGGTAAAGGGTTTTGCCGGTCAAAGGCTGCCAGTAGAGATACTCGCCTTTCGGGTCGATGCTGATGCTGTCGGCGGCGAACTGGACGCCGCGCCCATCCGGCTGATGCAACTCCCGCCCGCTCACCGACACTTTCACGGTTTTATCGACCTGCGTCGAGCGGTCTCCGTTGAGGACGCGGCGGCCCTTGCCGGTGTCGAGGTCAAGTACGACGATCGCGCCTGTTGCGCCCGAATCCGTCATGTAGGCCGTCTTGCCATCCGGCGAGAACCGGACATCGTTGAGGTAGCTCCCCTGCGGAGCGACGCTGAGGTCGAGGGTATAAACACTTGCCACCTTGTTGGTCGCGAGGTCGACCTTCACCAGCTTCGGGCCGCCCGGAACGATGAATTCGGTGTTGGGTGCCGCCGGGTCGATCACCCAAAGCGAGCCACGCCCGTCGGCCGTTTCGGCCTGCACGCAGACAAAATGCTCGTTCGCGGCAAGCGGCGCGGCGTTGCGATAACGGTTCCACTCCTCGTCGGGATAGGGCCGGAGCTTGCCGTCAGGCATGACCTCCGCCAACGACATCGGAACGTCTTCCGACCAGCGCGGGAAATTGACGAAGATGCGACCGGTTTCCGTAACGGCAACCCCCGTGACCTGATGGGTGAAGCTCGCGACCTTTTCGAGCGAAGCCGGGGAGCGCGTACCGGCCTTGGCTTGGTCGGCCCGGGTAACTGCGCCCGATCTGCCGGGCATCAGCAACATGGTCGACAAGACCAAGGCCGCGGTCATGCGTTTCGTCATGGGGCCAATCCGCTTGGTTCAAAGGTGAGGATGCCCCCAACAACGCGACGGATCGATCGACGTTCCCTCGTCCAAATCCGGTGCGGCCCTGTCGACTAGCCTTTCGCGCGTTGCCTGATGAGGAAGTTATCGAACGTGTACTCGCCGACCTGCCACCAGAGATATTCCTCGGACCGGAACGCCAGGGTGGCGTCGAGCAACGCCTTGAACTTCGGGTTGCGGTCGGCAATCTCGCGCAGGACGTCGTTCGTCGCCTTGAAGGCGGCCTCGAGCACATCCTGCGGAAAGGCCCGAAGCTGGGCGCCGGACACCACCAGACGCTTCAAGGCGGCGGGGTTCCGGGCGTCGTACTGCGCCAACATGGCCACGTTCACGTTGGAGGCCGCCGCCTTCAGGGCCGCCCTGAAGGCGGGAGGAAGGGCATCAAACTTGGCCTTGTTGAACGCCACGTGGATGGCGGAGCCGCCACGCCACCATCCCGGATAGTAGTAATTGGGCGCCACCTTTTGGATGGCCGTCTTGTCATCCGCGGCGAGCTTTTCGTCGTCATAGGGGCTGACCCAGGTCGCGGCGTCGATCGTGCCGGTGTCGAGAGCCGTGTAGAGCTCGGACCGGGGCGTCACCTGCGGGACCCCGCCCAACTGCTGGAAGACGCGTCCCGCCAGGCCGCCGATCCTGATCTTCAGGCCTTGCAGGTCGGCCACCGACCCCAGCGGCTTGCGAAAGAAGCCGCCCATCTGGGCGCCGGTGTTGCCGGCCGGGAAAGCCACCACCTCGTAGGCCGCCAGAAAGCCGTTGAAAAGGTCGATGCCGCCAGCCTCATAGGCGAAGGCGGACTGCCCGCGCGCGTTGAGACCGAACGGGATGGCGGTCGCCAGGGCGAAGGTCGGGTCCTTGCCGTAGAAATAGTCCATGGAGGTTTGGCAGGCCTCCACCGTGCCCGCCTGCACGGCATCGAGAACCTGCAAGCCCGGCACCACGTCTCCGGGTGCCGAAACGTCGATCCGGAACTTGCCCCCGGTCAATTCGCCGACGATGCGGGCGAAGGTTTCGGCCCCGCCATACATCAGGTCCAGCGACTTCGGAAAACTGGAAGCGAGGCGCCAAACCACGTCGGGCGCCGGCTCCCCGTCCGCCGCCCAGGCCGACGTGGCAGCCAAGCCCGCCGTTCCGGCCAGCGCCGACCCGATAAGCCGACGACGCCGCAGATCCGTGCCCATGCCCAACTCCCTATCGACGCCCGACCGATAACAAACCGGGCCATCCTATTCCATGATGATCCGAGGCGCCGGGCGGGCGACCTGCCCACGCAACGCGCCGAGAACCCCCTGCGCCAAGGCCCTATAAGCCTGGGCGTGAGGCCCGTCCGGCGCCGCGATCATGATCGGCCGTCCCGCGTCGGACGTGGTTCGGATGTCGAGGGCCAGCGGCACTTCGCCAAGATACGGGACCTGCAAGCGCTCGGCCTCATGCCGAGCCCCGCCATGCCCGAAAATATCGGTCCGTGTGCCGCAGGACGGGCAGATGAAGGTACTCATGTTCTCCACGATGCCCAGGATGGGGACCTCGACCCTGCGAAACATGGCGATACCGCGCCGGGCGTCGATCAGGGCGAGGTCCTGCGGCGTCGACACGATGACGGCTCCCGCCAGCGGGACCGACTGCGCCATGGTAAGTTGCGCATCGCCGGTTCCGGGCGGCATGTCGACCACCATGACGTCGACCTCCTCCCACTGCACCTCGCGGAGCATCTGCGTAATGGCCGACATGACCATCGGGCCGCGCCAGATCATGGGTGTCTCTTCCTCGACCAGGAAGCCGATCGACATCACCTTGACGCCGTACCCGTCCAGCGGGCGCATGATGCGCCCTTCCACCACTTCGGGCTTGCCCTTGAGGGCGAAAAGGCGCGGCATGGACGGGCCGTAGATATCGGCGTCCAGCACCGCGACCTTGAGGCCGGTGGCCTGCAGGGCGAGCGCCAGATTGCAGGCCGTCGTCGATTTGCCGACCCCACCCTTGCCGGACGCCACCGCGATGATGGTCTTGACGCCCGGTACCGCGTTGCCGGACCGTGCCGCCTGGGCCTTGGGGCCGGGCGCGGGTTCGCTCGGGCGTGCTGGCGGCCTGGGCTCGGCCGGGCGACCGGACGTCGCGGATTTCTGCGCCGTCAACGTCACCAGCACGGAGGAAACCCCGTCGAGGCCGCCGACCAACGCCTCGACGGCTGCGCGCAATGGTTCGGCCCCGGCGGCCTCGCGCGCCTCGACTTCGATCGAAATGTAGACCCGTCCGTCCTTGACGACGATGCCGCCAAGCGCGCCCGAGCGGGGTAACGGCGTCCGTCCGTCAGGCCCCGGAACGCCAAGCAAAGCGTTCAGAATGGCGTCTTTTGTAATCGGCATCACGTTTCGTCTCGTCCGGGGGCGACCGTTTTCGGGTGGAAACGAAAACGGGTCAATGGCGAACCGGCTCGGACGGCCCATGCGGCTTGACGTCATTCGGCCCCACACCATCCATGCAGGGCCGATGATCGATGGCGGTCAGGTTTTCAACGGGACCTTGGGGACCGAACCGCCGGCCGGGCCAGCGATGGGCGGCTCCGGCTCGTCTCCGTCGTTCGGCTCCGTGGTGTCGGGCTCCTCGTCGAGGGCCGACAGATCCTCGCCCTCGGCGCGCGGCTTGCGCTTGCGCCCAGCTTCCACGATGTCGCGCTCGGGGCGTGGCAGCACCGGGCCGTCGGGGAAGACAAAACCGAGCTTCTTCGGACCACCCTCCTCGGCGGTGACCACCACGCGAACAGCACCGCCGTTCTTCAGCTTGCCAAACAACACCTCATCGGCGAGCGGCGTCTTGATCGATTGCTGGATGACTCGCGCCATGGGCCTGGCGCCCATCGCCTCGTCGTATCCATTCTCGATCAGCCAGCCACGCGCTTCGTCGGTGAGCTCGATCGTCACGTTGCGGTCGGCGAGTTGCGCCTCGAGCTGCATGACGAACTTGTCGACCACCTTGGCGATAACGGAAGCCGGCAAATGGCCGAACGGCACCACGGCGTCGAGCCGGTTGCGGAATTCGGGCGAGAACATCCGATTGATCGCCTCGAGGTCTTCGCCCTCACGGCGGTTTCGCGTGAAACCGATCGCAGCGCGAGCATTGTCCGCTGCTCCCGCATTCGTTGTCATGATCAGGATCACGTTGCGGAAATCGATCTGCTTGCCGCTGTGGTCGGTCAGCTTTCCGTGATCCATGATCTGCAGCAGGATGTTGTAAAGATCGGGATGGGCCTTCTCGATCTCGTCCAGCAGCAGCACGCTGTGAGGATGCTGGTCGATGCTGTCGGTCAGGAGCCCCCCCTGGTCGAAGCCGACATAGCCGGGAGGCGCGCCGATCAGCCGGCTCACCGTGTGCCGCTCCATGTATTCCGACATGTCGAAGCGGATCAGCTCGACGCCGAGACCGAGGGCGAGTTGGCGCGCCGCCTCCGTCTTGCCGACGCCCGTGGGCCCGGAGAATAGGTAGGAGCCGATCGGCTTCTCACCGTCGCGCAGCCCGGCACGCGCCAGTTTGATGGCCGACGTCAAGGCCGAGATCGCGGCGTCCTGACCGTAGACGACCTGCTTCAGCACCGAGTCGAGATGGGCCAAAACCTCCGCGTCGTCCTTCGACACCGTCTTGGGCGGGATCCGCGCCATCGTGGCGATCGTGGTTTCGATCTCCTTGATGCCGATGGTCTTCTTGCGGCGGGCTTCGGGGACGAGCATCTGCGACGCGCCGCTCTCGTCGAT
>CALMOK010000071.1 GCA_937871825.1 uncultured Alphaproteobacteria bacterium | reverse complement strand
CGAGATCTCGACCAACCTGTCGGGCCGCTACGACCTGATCGATATCGGCGAGAAATGCTTCATCGCCGACGAGGTGGTGTTGGGCGACGAGGAAATCCGGCGCGGTTGGATGTTCCTCAAGAAGGTGCGGACCGGGGCACGGGTCTTTGTGGGCAACGACGCCGTGATCCCCATCGGTGCCGACATCCCGGACGGCGCAATGGTCGGCATCAAGTCGAAGCCGCCGTCCAACGACGCGCTCAGCCCTGGCGACACGTGGTTCGGCACTCCGCCGATCAAGCTGCCGGTTCGCCAGCGCTTCGACGGCGGCGGGGCCAACTGGACCTACGAGGCCCCGCGCTGGAAAAAGACCATGCGGGCCGTCTTCGAGGCGGTCCATATCTCGCTGCCCACCATGCTGTTCATCGTGTTCGGGACCTGGGCGGTCGAACTGATCGGGCCCAAGCTGCTCGACGAGCATTACGGGCAGGTCACGCTGCTGTTCATCGGCGTCTCGCTGTTGATCTCGGTGATGATGACGGCGGTGGTCATCGTGGTGAAATGGCTCACCATGGGTCGCTACGAGCCGACCGTGCAGCCCATGTGGTCCTGGTGGGCCATGCGCACCGAAGCCGTCGCGGTGATGTATTGGGGCTTGGCCGGCAAGGTGCTGCTGGACCACCTGCGCGGCACGCCTTTCCTGCCCTGGGCGTTGCGCCTTTTCGGGGCGAAGATCGGCAAGGGCGTCTACATGGACATGACCGACATCACGGAATTCGACTGCGTGACCGTTGGCGACTTCGTGTCGATCAATGCCATGTCGGCGCTGCAGACCCACTTGTACGAGGATCGCGTCATGAAGGTCGGCCGCGTCCATATCGGTGACGGGGTGACGATCGGCGCGGGCTCCACGGTGTTGTACGATACCCACGTGGGCGACTACGCCCGCCTGGGGCCATTGACACTGGTCATGAAGGGCGAATCCATTCCGCCGAACTCGGAATGGGCCGGCGCCCCGGCCGAGCCCAAGGCCGAGCCGACGATGGTGGTTGAGGCCAAGCGAGCCGCGTGACAAGACAAGGCGCACCGCTTCAACAAGGGACGCCTGGTTCCTTGTTCGAGTGGACTTCGTCGAGCCTGTCGCCATGTCGCACAATAGTTTCGGTCACCTGTTCCGCGTCACCACGTTCGGTGAAAGCCATGGGCCTGCCCTTGGCTGCGTGGTCGACGGGTGCCCGCCCGGCCTCGCCCTGACCGAAGCCGACATCCAGGGTTTCCTCGATCAGCGCCGCCCGGGCCAGTCGCGCTTCACGACGCAGCGGCAGGAACCCGACCGCGTGAAAATCCTGTCCGGCACCTTTGGGGATGATCCCGACCAGTCGCCGCGAACCACGGGAACGCCGATCGCCTTGATGATCGAGAACGTCGACCAGCGGTCCAAGGACTACACCGACATCAAAACCAAATACCGGCCCGGCCACGCCGACCTGACCTACGAGGCCAAGTACGGTATCCGGGACTACCGAGGCGGCGGTCGCTCATCCGCGCGCGAAACCGCCGCGCGCGTGGCGGCCGGCGCTGTGGCCCGCAAGGTCGTGCCCGGCGTGACGATCCGCGGCGCCCTCGTCCAGATGGGACCGCATGGAATCGATCGGTCCCGGTGGGATTGGGACGAGGTCGGCCGCAACCCCTTTTTCTGTCCCGATCCGGAGGCCGCCGCCTTCTTCGAAACCTATCTCGACGGCGTCCGCAAGGAGGGTTCCTCGGTCGGCGCCGTGATCGAGGTGGTGGCCGACGGCGTCCCGCCCGGCTGGGGGGCACCGCTTTACGGCAAGCTCGACGCCGACCTGGCCGCCGCCCTGATGAGCATCAACGCCGTCAAAGGCGTCGAGATCGGCGACGGATTCGTGGCCGCTACCCTGCAGGGCGAGGCCAACGCGGACGAAATCCGGCGCGGGGCCGACGGGAAACCCTTGTTCCTGTCCAATCACGCGGGCGGCGTTCTCGGCGGAATCTCGACGGGTCAATCCCTTGTCGCGCGGTTCGCCGTCAAGCCAACCTCGTCGATCCTGGCGCCGCGCCGGACCATTGACCGCGCCGCGGCCGAAACCGAGATCATCACCAAAGGTCGCCACGACCCATGCGTAGGGATCCGCGCCGTGCCGGTGGGCGAAGCCATGGTGGCTTGCGTTTTGGCCGATCACTTCCTGCGGCATCGAGGACAGGTCGGAAATTAAGTCGGGCTCAATCTCAGGCCGCTATTCAGCTTTACTAAATACTGACTGCTGATAAGCTTTGCTCATGAAGCTTGCCGATTGGCTAACGACCCATGGCGTGAAGCGGGGCGACTTCGCCCGTCGCATCGGATTGACGCCGGGGGCCGTCACCCAAATCTGCAATCAATCCAACGCCTGGGTGTCTCGCGAGACAGCCGAGTCGATCGTCAGAGCAACGGCAGGTGCCGTCACGCCGAACGATCTTCTGTCCTGCCTCCCGGCGCGGCAATCCACGGCCGGAGGCGACGCCATGGCACTGCATCATTCGATAACCGAAGCCATCGAGGCAATCGCGCGGGGCGACCTCGTGATCGTCACAGACGATGACGACCGTGAGAACGAAGGCGACATCGTCTGCGCGGCCTCGCTTTGCACGCCCGAGAAGATGGCCTTCATCGTCCGGAATTGCTGCGGCATCGTTTGCGCGCCGATGACGGCGGAGGACGCGCGTCGTCTTCATCTGTCGCCCATGGTGGCGGCCAACGACGCCCCGTTGGGCACCGCCTTCACGGTGTCCACCGACGTGCGCCACGGCTTGACCACGGGCATCTCGGCCGAGCAGCGCAACAACACCGTCCGGGCCCTCGCCAACGGCAACATGGGATCGGCCGACTTCGTCCGCCCGGGCCACGTGTTCCCCTTGATCGCCCGCGAGGGCGGCGTGCTGATGCGGTCCGGCCACACGGAAGCGGCCGTCGACCTGTGCCGCATGGCGGGGGTTCCGCCGGTCGGCGTCATCTGCGAACTCGCCAACGACGACGGAACCGTGATGGTTGGGCCGCAGATCGACGCGTTCGCGGCGCAGCACGGCATCAAGAAGGTATCGGTCGCCGATCTCATCGCCTATCGGCAGGCGCGCGAAAAACTCGTCGAGCGGGTCGCGACCTTTCCGGTCAAGACGGCGATCGGCGAGGTGACCGGCTACGCCTACCAGACGTGCTTCGACCTTGTGCAGCATTTCGCCTTCGTGCACGGCCGCATCGGCGACGGCGCCAACGTGCCGGCCCGGCTGCATCGGGTGGACATCATCGCCGACGTGCTGGGCGGAGCTGTGTCGATCAACAAGGTACTCGAGCGTTTCAAGGTCGAGGGTCGGGGTGTGCTTGTCTACCTCCGGGATGGAACCGCCGGGGTACCGGCCTCCTCGGTCCAGACGAAGCCGGACTCGGATGAGAGCCGCACCACGCAATGGCGTGAGGTGGGGTTGGGGGCGCAGATCCTGCGCGATCTCGGCATCGGGTCGATCAAGCTGCTGGCCTCGTCCGACCGCACCTATGTGGGCTTGTCGGGCTTCGGGATCGAGATCGCCTCGCGCGACAACCTCGATCTTTGATCGCCATTCCGCTTCAGTGCGGGTCGCGCATCAAGACCTCGACATGAGCGGCCGCCGAACTGCACAAGCCCTCGAGATCGTAGCCACCTTCAAGGATCGACACGACGCGACCCTTTGAATGACGGTGGGCGACGCCGAGGAGGGCTTGCGTCGCCCAGGCGAAATCGCCGGCCTCGAATTGGAGGTTGGCGAGCGGATCTCGCCGATGCGCGTCGAAGCCGGCCGATATGACGAGAAGGTCGGGGGCGAAGGCGTCGAGGCGCGGAAGGATCAATCCCTCCATGGCGGCCCGGAAAGCCTCCCCGTCGTCGCCCGCGCGAAGTGGCGCGTTCACGATCGTGTCGTGCTCGCCGCGCTCGCTTCGCGCGCCGGTGCCGGGATAAAGCGGCATCTCGTGGGTCGAGCTATAAAGCACGCTTGCGTCCGACCAGAAGATCTCCTGCGTGCCGTTGCCGTGATGGACGTCGAAATCCATGATGGCGACGCGCTTCAAACCATGCGCCGCCTGGGCGTGACGTGCCGCTATGGCGGCCGTGTTGAAGAAGCAGAAGCCCATTGCCTTGCTGGTTTCGGCATGGTGGCCGGGAGGGCGCGTCGCCACAAAGGCGTTGTTGACCATGCCGCCAAGAACTTGGTCGACCGCGAGGCAGGTGCCGCCGGCCGCGCGGTTGATGGCCGCCCAGGTTCCGGCGTTCATGGCCGTGTCGGCGTCGAGTTGCCGCCTGTCGTCCCCTGTCGGGCGGGCGGCGAAAAGCCCATCGATGTAGGAGGCCGGATGGACGCGGAGGATCGCCTCGCGTTCGGCCGAAGGCGCGTCCATGCGCAGCAGCGGGTCGAAGGCGCGGTCATCCAGACGACGCAGCAGGGCTTTGATGCGCTCGGGCCGTTCGGGATGCCCAGCCCCCATGTCGTGTCCCACGCTGTCCGGATGGGTGATAAGGGCAGTCGTCATCTCGAAATCTCCAGGCATCGTCGATCATTGGTGTTTTGGCGCAACGCACGGGGTTTCTTGCGCGCTTTGGCCGTCCGCCCCTGGAACTCCCGAACGATGCCGCGTTAAGCTTTTCTTTCAGGCTGAAGTAAAGGACCGGTTCAATGTTTTTGATGAGGGCGGGCGTCGTCGCCTCGCTGGCGATAACATTGGCGGGCTGTGAATACACGCCCGTGCCCGATCCGAAACTGTCGGCGCGCGATGCCGAATACCTCGCGTTGCTGCCTCAGACTCAAAGGGGCGACCTCAACTTCGAGCGCTACCAGGTGGAGGACGAAACCGGGCAGGTGCCTGGAACGATCGTCGTCGACTCCAAGAAGAATATGCTGTGGTATGTCCTGCCGAACAAGAAAGCGATCCGCTACGGCGTGTCGACCGGCAGCGAAGCCTATGGCTGGACCGGTTCGGCAACCGTGAAAGCCATGAAGGAATGGCCAACCTGGATGCCACCCGCCGACATGCTGAAACGCTGGCCCCACCTCAAGCCGGTGGTCGCCATGGGGGGGCTGAAAGGCGGTCCGGACAATCCGCTCGGCGCGCGGGCTCTCTACCTTTACGATGAAAACGGCAAGGACACGCTTTACCGCATTCACGGCACCAACGAGCCGGAAGAGATCGGTCGTGGCGTGTCGTCGGGCTGCATCCGGATGCGCGATATCGACGTGATCGATCTTTATAACCGGGTCCAACTCGGCACCAAGGTCGTCGTCCTCTAGGCCGAAGGTTGCCGAACCTTCACTCGAAATCAACCGTCCGGCTCAACGTCTTGGCAACGTCTTCTTTGCAATCCATTGACCTTGCAGCGTTTTTACGCTCCGTCAACCAGCCCTCTTAGGACAATTCTGGGGCCGTTCAGACCACACTCTCGATCAAGGAGGGCAACCCTCCACCGCCGGACAACCGGCGCAGCGTTCGAGAGGCGTCGCAATGACCAGCATGCAAACAAACGGGCCCGGCCGCCCGACCCTCGCCGGTGAACCGAGCCGGCCCATCCCGCTGCAAGCCGACATCCGGGCGGACAACCACATTCGCTCGGTCTTCCTCACCCGCGAAATGATCCGGATCGACCGGCACCTGCAAGGCATCGCCATGCGGCTGGCGGTACCGGTGAGCGCCTATCGGGGTGTCTCCTTGTCGCTCCAGCGGGGGCAGGGGAACGAGCTGTCCTACCAGCTCCACCTCGTGCACATCGACGGCGAGCTTTCGGTCGCCCTCGACGAAGCCGCGGACGATCGCGACATCCTGGCCGACTGGCGGCTGTGGACGCGGTTTTTCGGGCTGCCGGCCCTTGTCGAGCGCCAGCAAGGCCAGATCGAGCCGGCCGACCTCGCGCTCGGCGCGCTCCTGATCGGCGGAGGGCTGCCGGACCGCCGGACGTCCCGCTCGGGCCGCACACGCCGGCCGCGCTTTCTGCGTCGCCGCAAAGTGGGGCAGGCCGAGGCCGGATCCACGATCGTCGAAGGCCGGGAGTTGATCGCGCGCCGGTGAGCTTGATCCAAATTGCCGCATAACGTCCTGGCGGACGATCAACTTCGATCGTCAGCGTCGACCGAACAAGCGCTCGATGTCGTGAAGCTTGAGTTCGACATAGGTCGGACGCCCATGGTTGCACTGCCCCGAACCGGGTGTGCGCTCCATCTCGCGCAACAACGCGTTCATTTCGTCCGGAACCAGCCTGCGCCCGGCCCGCACCGAATGGTGGCAGGCCATGGTGGCGAGCAGGTGATCGAGCTTGCGCTCCACGGGCCCGGCCTCGCCGTCCTCGGCCAGGACAGCCGCCACATCGCCCACAAGTGCGGCGACGTCGCAGCCCTTGAGCGGGGCAGGGACCGACTGCACCGCCACGGCGCCCGGCCCGAATGGCTCGACGCCCATCCCCAAGGGCTCCAGCAGAGCGGTCGCGTCAAGCAGGGCGGCGCGCGCGTCCTCCGCCAGCGACACGACGAGCGGCACCAGCAGCATCTGCGCCGCGATGGGTGCCTGGGCGCGAGCCGCCTTCATCCGCTCGTAAACGAGACGCTCGTGGGCCGCGTGCTGGTCGACGATCACCACCCCGTCGCGCGTTTGCGCCACGATGTATGTTTCATGCAGTTGCGCGCGCGCCGCACCCAGCGGTGCCGCGATGACCGACTCGGGTCGCGTCGGGGCCGGCGACGGCTCATCGGCGCGGGCCTGGGGCGGGAAGAATGGCTCGTTGTCAGCGATGCCCCGCCCGGCCGGGTCGCCAATGAGGGTGGGTTGGATTTCCTCGGAAAAGCCCGTGGCCCTCGCCGTCGGGGCGAATGGTGAAGAGGCCTGATCCCACCCGGCCACCGAAGCGCGGGGTCGGTCGCGAGCGGCACCTTCTCGCGCCAGGTTGGGGCGGCCCAACACATCCGTCATTCGGGTGCCGCCGGTCGAGGCGGCGCGATGCAGGGCGCCCGCGATGGCCTCGCGCAAGGATCCGATCACCAAGCCCCTGACGAGGCCGGGGTCGCGGAAGCGGACTTCCGCCTTCGCGGGATGGACGTTGATGTCAACGAAGCGCGGGTCGCAATCGAGGAAAAGTGCAACGACCGGGAAGCGGTCGCGCATGAGGTGGTCGGAATAGGCGGCCGAAACTGCGCCCATCAGCAGCTTGTCGCGCACCGGCCGGCCGCCGACGAACAGGAATTGGCTTTCCCGGTTGGCGCGGTTGAAGGTCGGCAAGCCGATGAAGCCCTTGAGGCTGACATCTTCCCGTTCCGCATCGACCGGCAGGGCGTTTGTGGCGAACTCGTCGCCGATGATCTGGGCGAGGCGCGCCAAGCGGCCCTCCGCGCCGGGCGCGCACGGCAGGTAATCGAACCCCGTCAGGTGATCTCCGCCCAACGCGAACCGGATTTCAGGGTGGGCCATGGCGAGCCGCCTGACGATCTGCGCCACGGCCTGCGCTTCCGTCCGGTCGGATTTCAGGAA
This sequence comes from uncultured Alphaproteobacteria bacterium, assembly GCA_937871825.1. GTDB lineage: Bacteria > Pseudomonadota > Alphaproteobacteria > Rhizobiales > Beijerinckiaceae > Lichenihabitans. The sequence goes on along the minus strand of CALMOK010000071.1, from coordinate 813 downwards.
TTTCAGGCGAGCCGGCGTCGCGGCGAAAAGGTCGCGAACTTCGACGGTGGTGCCGGGCTGGCGGCCGGCCGGGGCGATGGCGGCCCGGGCGCCCATGTCGACCGTGATCCGCGCGCCCGTGGACATCTCCTCCCGTGACCGGGACACGATATCGAGTCGGGCCACCGAGCCGATCGAGGGAAGCGCTTCGCCCCTGAAACCCAGTGTCGCGATGGCGCCAAGGTCGCCATCGGCCAGCTTGGAGGTGGCGTGACGCTCGACACAAAGCGAAAGGTCGGCCGCGCCCATGCCCAAACCGTCGTCAACAATGCGGATCAGCCGGCGGCCGCCCGCCTCGATGGTGACATCGATCGACCGAGCGCCGGCGTCGATGGCGTTTTCCACGAGTTCCTTGGCGGCCGATGCCGGACGCTCGACCACCTCGCCGGCCGCGATACGGTCGATGAGGACGGGATCAAGGCGCCGAACCGGCATGGTGGGCCCTCAAAGCCCGACCGGGCGCCCCACAACCGTCACCAGCAACCCACCTGCCGCGAACATGCGGCTCGCCACCCGCTTGGCATCGTCGAGCGTGACGGCTTCGATCATCGGGTTACGCTCGTCGAGGTGATCGACGTCAAAGCCCTCGATCTGCAGGTGGACGAGTTGGCTTGCGATTTTCTGGGACGAATCGAAACGCAATGCGTAGGAGCCGGTCAGATAAAGCCGTGCCTTGTCGAGTTCTTCCGCGCTCGGCCCATCCACGGCCAGCTTGGCGATTTCGCCCTCGATCACCGAAAGCGACTCGGCGGCACGCTCGTTCTTGGTGGACGT
>CALMOK010000070.1 GCA_937871825.1 uncultured Alphaproteobacteria bacterium | reverse complement strand
CCTTTGCTTCACGGTTCACGGGATGATGGCCCTCAACGAGCTGGCCGAACTCGTGTCGATCGAGCGGCCCGACCTCAAGTTCACGCCCTACAACGTCCGCTTTCCCGAGCGGGTGCGGGACAACGGCGGGGATTGTTTCGCCGCGATCCGCGCCAAGGACCTCGTGGTCCACCACCCTTACGAATCCTTCGACGTTGTGGTGCAATTCCTGACACAGGCGGCGCGCGACCCCAATGTCGTGGCCATCAAGCAGACGCTCTACCGCACCTCCAAGGACAGCCCGATCGTGCGCGCCCTGGTGGAGGCCGCCGAAGCCGGCAAATCCGTCACCGCGCTCGTCGAGCTGAAGGCGCGGTTCGACGAGGAGGCGAACATCCGCTGGGCACGCGACCTCGAGCGCGCCGGCGCCCAGGTGGTGTTCGGCTTCATCGAGCTGAAAACCCACGCCAAGCTGTCCATGGTGGTGCGGCGGGAAGGCGGAAACCTCGTGACCTACGCCCACGTGGGCACCGGCAACTACCATCCCCACACCGCCCGGGTTTACACCGACATCTCGATCTTCACCGCCGACCCGTCCATCGGGCGGGACATCCTGCGCATCTTCAACTTCATCACCGGCTACGCCGACCCTGTCGGCCTCGAGCAGATGTCGGTGTCGCCCTTCACCCTCAAGCAGAAGCTGCTGGACCATATCAAAAGGGAGCAGGCCTACGCCAAGGCCGGAAAGCCGGCCGCCATCTGGTGTAAATGCAACGCGTTGGTCGACCCCGACATCATCGACGCGCTCTACGCGGCGAGCGGCGCGGGCGTGCAGATCGATCTCATCGTGCGGGGCATCTGCTGCCTTCGCCCCGGAGTTCCTGGCCTGTCGGACAACATCAAGGTGAAGTCGATCATCGGGCGGTTCCTGGAACATTCGCGCGTCTACGCCTTCGGGGGCGGGCACGGCTTGCCTCACCCCAAGGCCTACCTCTACATCTCCTCGGCGGACCTCATGCCGCGCAACCTGGAGCGGAGGGTCGAGGTTCTGCTGCCCATCACCAATCCGACGGTGCACGACCAGATCCTGAACCAGATCATCGTCGCCAACCTGATCGACAACCAGCAAAGCTACCGGGTGCTGCCGGACGGTGGAAGCCGACGCGTCACCGGCGAGGCCGGCGAGGAGCCGTTCAACTCGCAAAGCTATTTCATGACCAACCCGAGCCTGTCCGGACGGGGCAAGTCGCTCAAGGAGTCGAGCCCCAAGACGCTGCTGAAGCGCTTGGGCAAGCGATGAATTCGAGTTTCGAAACAGGGACGCCGCCATCGTGCTAGTCAATCCAAACGCGCCCGGCCGGTTGGCCGGGTTGCCCGTCGCGATCGTGGACATCGGGTCCAACTCGGTCCGCCTCGTCGCCTATGAGACCCTGGCGCGGGCACCGACGCCCATCTTCAACGAAAAGGTGCTTTGCGGCCTTGGGCGCGGGGTGGCCACCACGGGGTTGCTGGCGGATGACGCGATGGAGCGGGCCATCGCGGCCCTGCGCTGCTTTCGCGCCATGTGCGCCAACATGGCGATCCGCGACGTCTACGTCCTGGCCACGGCGGCGACGCGCGACGCCCGGAACGGCCCGAACTTCCTCGACCGCGCCCGCGAGGCGATCGGCGCCGAGATCGCGCTGATCGAAGGATCGCGGGAAGCCGACCTTTCGGCGCAGGGCGTCATCTCGGGCTTTCACGAGCCCGACGGCATCGTCGGCGACCTCGGCGGTGGATCGCTGGAACTGATCGACGTGAAGGGCACACGCACCGGCTCGGGCGTGTCGCTGCCGATCGGCGGCCTGGCGCTCAGCGACCTGTCGAAGGACAGCCCGAAACGAGCCGTCCGGATCGTGCGCGACGCGCTCGCGGGAGCCGGTCCCCTCCAGGCCCTTAAGGGACGGACGTTCTACGCGGTTGGCGGCACGTGGCGCGCGCTTGGCAAGCTGCACATGAGTCAGCGGGGCTACCCGCTCCAGGTCATGCACGGCTACGTGATGCCGGCCGATCCCGATATCCTGTCGCACCTCATCGAGCGATCCGACACTGAAACCGCGGTTTCGCTATCCAGCGTGTCGGCAAGCCGGCGTCCGCTCCTGTCCTATGGGGCGGTGGTGCTCGACGAGATTATCCGCCTTGGAAAGCCGGGACAGGTCGTGGTTTCGACCACGGGCGTTCGCGAGGGCATGCTTTATGAAAAGCTGAGCGAGGGCGTGCGCGCCAGCGATCCGCTCCTGGTCGCCGCCCGGGAACTGAACGTTCTCCGCTCGCGCAACCCCGGCCACGGCGAAGACCTTTGCACCTGGACCAACGATTTCTTCGCCACCGGGCAGATCGCCGAGACGGTGGACCAGAAACGGCTGCGTCACGCGGCCTGCTTGTTGTCTGACACCTCATGGCGCGCCCATCCCGATTATCGGAGCGCGCAAGCCTTCAACACGATCGCCAACGCCGCCTTTGTCGGCATCGACCATCCGGGCCGGGCCTTCCTGGCGACGGCCATCATCATGCGGCACGAGGGGACCGAGGGAGAGATCAGCCCGCAGCTTCGCACCCTCGCGTCCCCGCCCGCCATCGAGCGGGCGAAGCTGATCGGCGCCTCGATGCGGGTGGCGATCCAGCTCTCCTGCGCGATGGGCGGCGTGTTGCCGCGCACGCCGCTGCGCTGCGCCAAGGGCAAGCTCGTACTGACCTTGCCGCGCGACCTCGCCGACCTCAACACGGCGCGGCTGCAGAACAGGTTGAAGCAACTCGCCAAGCTGATCGGCCGCGAGCCCGAAGTCCGAACGGCCGACTGATCGCGACGCTGACGGACGCGACGCTCCTGGCCGGCTGGGTCAGGCGAGAACGTGGTCGATGATCGGCACGTCGTCCGGCACCGGCGCTTTCTGCCATTCCAGCATGACCACCTTGCCGTTCTCAACCGTCAGGGCCAGCAGCCCGTGCTTGAGTTCGAGCGCCTTGGCACCGAAAAGGTCGCGGCGCCAGCCTTTCAGGATGGCCACGTCCGCGTCGTCGTCGCCGGCCAGGGCTTCGAGCTCGTCGACGGTGGCGATCATCTTGGCGGCCACCCCGTGGGCGTCGGCCACCTGGCGCAGCAACACCTTGAGGAGTTCCACCGTCGCCCCGCAGGCCGCGCCGTTCCTTCGGTCCCGCTCGATCTTGGGCAGGGTCTTGGGATCGCGGGCGAGGCCGCGCTCGATGGCGGCGATCACGTCGAGTCCGGCACGGGACTTGTCCATGCCGCGCGGCACGGCGCGCAGCTCACCCAGGGCCTCGGGGCTTCGGGGAGCCGCCAGGACGACCTCGATCAGCGCGTCGTCCTTGAGGATGCGCGAGCGGGGAACGTCGCGCGATTGCGCCTCCTCTTCGCGCCATCTGGCGAGTTCCATCAGCACCGCGAGGTCGCGCGGCTTGCGCACCCGCGAGCGGAACCGCTCCCAGGCGCTTTCCGGGTGCTGCTCGTAGGTGGCCGGCGAGGTCAGCGTGCGCATCTCGTCGACGAGCCAGGCGATCCGCCCGGTTGACTCGAGCTGGCGTTTCAGAGCGCGGTAGATGTCACGCAGATAGGTTACATCGGCGATCGCGTAGGTCACCTGAGCATCCGACAAGGGCCGCCGCGCCCAGTCGGTGAAGCGGGACGATTTGTCGAGCGACACCTTGCAGATCGTCTGCACCAGCTCCCCATAGGCCACCTGGTCGCCGAAGCCGCATACCATGGCGGCCACCTGCGTGTCGAAGATGGGTGACGGGATCAGCCCGGCGCTCTTCCAGATGATTTCAAGGTCCTGCCGGGCGGCGTGAAACACCTTCACCACGGCGCTGTTGCCCATCAGCTCGAAGAAGGGCGTGAGGTCGAGGTCGGGCGCCAGCGCGTCGATCGCCAAGGCTTCATCGTCCGACGCGATCTGGATCACGCAGACCTTCGGCCAGAACGTCGTTTCCCGCAGGAACTCCGTGTCGACGGTCACGAAAGGATGGGTCGCCAGTCGTCGGCAGGCGGCGGCAAGGTCGGCGTTTTTCGTCACAACGGTCATGACTTCGTCCTTAAACCATGGCGGTTGTTGATGCGAGTTGCTTTGCCGATGTTTCCCGCGCGAATTCACACACGTTAGCCGGCGGTGGCGGGTGAGGTCCGGCTTTCTTGACATCGCCCGGACGGCATGGCCATTTCCGCCCGCGATCGTCCGCCAGGCGAGCCTCGGTCGAACCTTCCCGCTTCGCGATTGAGACCATCCATGCACCGTTACCGAACTCATAGCTGTGGCGCGCTCACGTCGGCCGATGCCGATGCCGAGGTGCGCCTGTCGGGCTGGTGCAACCGGATCCGCGATCACGGCGGCGTGTTGTTCATCGACCTGCGCGACCATTACGGCATCACCCAATGCGTGGTGGACCCGGACTCGCCCGCCTTCAAGGATGCCGAGCAGCTGCGCTCCGAGTGGGTGGTGCGCGTCGACGGCCATGTCCGGCTACGCCCCGCCGGCACGGAAAACCGCGACATGGCCACCGGGCTGATCGAGGTTTACGTTTCCGCCATCGAAGTTCTGGGCGCCTCCCTCGAACTGCCGCTGCCGGTCGCGGGCGAGCAGGATTACCCGGAAGAAACGCGGCTGAAATACCGCTTCCTCGACCTTCGCCGCGAACGGCTGCACAACAACATCATGCTGCGCGGCCGCGTCATCGACGGCTTGCGCTCGCGCATGAAGGCGCAAGGCTTCTTCGAATTCCAGACCCCCATCCTCACCGCCTCCTCGCCGGAGGGCGCGCGCGATTACCTGGTG
>CALMOK010000069.1:6759-7274 GCA_937871825.1 uncultured Alphaproteobacteria bacterium | reverse complement strand
CCGAAATCGGGCGGCGCCTCGTGATGAAGGAGGTAGCGCCAGCCCTGGAACGGCTTTCGCGGGCGCGGATCGACGGACACCATGCCGGCGTCGAGAACAAAGTGACAGCGGCCGATGCCATCCGCGTCGGTGAACGGTCGGATGTCCACCAGGGGCTGCCGCACCGCGATCTGGCCCTTGATGACCCAGTAGAGCGAGCCGCCGTCAAGCAGTTCCACGGCGCGTTTCGGCACCATGCGGGTCGTGTGCTTCTGCTCGGCGACCTGCCCGGCGCGGGCCATCTCGGCCATGCGGGCCGTGACCCATCCTTGAAGGTCGGCGATCGATTCGGCGCCGACGCAGAGTTTGACGATGTGGAGCGGCATGGCGGCAGGATACCGGGTTCGCTCCGCCAAGGGCAACAAGGCCCGTCGCGCCCGATGCCGCAGTCGGGTCAAATCGCCTCATATTTGTCGAGGAACCACGGCTCGGCCCGCGCGCCGGCCGCCCAGGCCGTCCAGGCCGGAAGCGCCATC
>CALMOK010000069.1:5075-6749 GCA_937871825.1 uncultured Alphaproteobacteria bacterium | reverse complement strand
AGGGCAACAAAGCCCGTCGCGCCGGATGCCGCAGCCGCTGTCAGATGGCTTCGTATTTGTCGAGGAACCACGACTCGGCCCGCGCGCCCGCCGCCCAAGCCGTCCAGGCCGGCAGTGCCATCATCGTCGTCATGTAGTCGCGGGTTTCGGGGCGACGCGGCAAGTCGTAGACATGCAGGCGGTTGACCACGGGCGCGAACATGGCGTCGGCGGCCGAGAAATCGCCGAACAGGAAGGAGCCGGCCGCCCCGTAACCTTGCCGCGCCGCGACCCAAAGGGCCTCGATCCGGTCGACGTCGGCCCGCACCGCCGGCGAAACCTCGACCGCCGAATGTTCATCGGGCAGGCCTTGCGAAGGTCACCGAAGCCGGCGTGCATCTCGCTCGATACCGCGCGGGCGATGGCGCGTGCCGCCCGATCCCTCGGCCAGATCGGTTTGTCCGGATGGGTGTCGGCCAGGAACTCGATGATGGCCAGCGTTTCCCAGATCACCAGGCCGTCGACCGCCAGCGCCGGCACCTTGCCGGTCGGCGAATGGCGTTGGATGTCCACGGCCGTGGTGGATTGGTCGAGCGGGATCACGTGCTCGTCGAACGGCAGGCCGAAATGCGTCATCACCAGCCAGGGTCGCATCGACCAGGACGAATAGGCTTTGTTGCCGATGTAGAGTTCCGCCGTCATGCCGTCCGTGCCTCCTGTCGTCCGCCAGCGCGCCTATTCCCTCAGGCTGCCACACGATGTCCAGTGTGGCCGGACGGGCTGCCCGTGCCAAACCAATTGTGATCATGGATCGCATCAGCGATGGCGAGGAGGCCCTTTTCGCGCGCGGCGCGGTCAGGGTCCTGGAAGAACCGAGTCGATCTTGCCCGTCGCCGCATAGGCGAGGAGGCCGACCCATTCGCGGCTCGCCATGTCGAAGCGGGCGATCCCTTTCGCGATGTCGGCGCTCGGCTCGAAATCCCGGACCGTGCCGGTGGTTCGATAATCCACCGGATATGGAACGACCGGGAAGCCGTTGGCGCGGAACAATCCCACCGCGCGGGGCATGTGATAGGCCGAGGTGACCAGTAGCCAGCTTTCACCCGGCTTGGGATCGATCAGGGCCTTGGTGAAGCGGGCGTTTTCATCCGTGTTCCGGGATTGGCTTTCGGTCGTGATCCGTTCCGGCGCGATGCCCAGGGCGATCCAAAGCCGGCGGACATCGGCGGCTTCGCTCAAGGTGCCGCCGGTCAACAAGGCCGTGCCGCCGGTGAACACCATCCGGGCTTCGGGATAGCGACGCGACAGGATCACGGCTTCGGTCATCCGATCGGCCGCATCCGAGATCGTGACGCGGCCGCGCTCGGCCGCGATCCGCTCGTTCGTTGAACCGCCCAGAACGACGATCCCGGTCGGCGCGGGCGCGTCCGGCGACCATTGCGGGAAGCGGTCTTCGAGGGGACGTAGCATGAGGGTGCCGACGGGCAGAATGCCGCTGAGGGCCAAGAGGATCGGGATCGCCAACGCGACCCAACCACCAAGGCGTCCAAGCCGGCCCCGCCCGACAAGCGCGCAGGCTGCACCAGCAATGGCCACCGCCAGCAGCACCGTGATGGGTGCCGTCACCATCCACAAGAGTTTGGAAAAAAGGAAGAACACGCCGGCCATGGTCCCGCGACAACGAAAGGGCTTCGC
>CALMOK010000069.1:0-5065 GCA_937871825.1 uncultured Alphaproteobacteria bacterium | reverse complement strand
ACGAAACCCGCCGGCAGGCAAGTCGGGGGTCCACCAGCGTCCGGTCCTTCGAACTACAATCCCACGGTGCGCGCCGCCCCACTCTCGGTTATGATCGCCCTCATGACATCAGGGAGAACCGCCGTGCCGCCGATCCGACACTCGTTCTGGCTTATCGCGGCCCTGGCGGCCTGGTCCGGGTCGGCCCGTGCCGAAACTCCCACCGCCCCGTCGGTGACCGCCGGCGCGGTCGCCCCCGGGACGGAGAAGCGCACCGGGATGGCGGCGTGGGACGCCCTGAAGGGCAACACCATCACGGGCCGGTCGGCAGGCGAAACCTACTCGGAATATTTCGATCCCGCCGGCACGGTCCGGACGGTCGACGCCGACGGTCTGTCGACCGGGACCTGGGCCGTCCAAAACAACAAGGTGTGCTTCGATTTTCCCGACGACGACGAGCACAGTTGCACGGCCTTCGAGGTGACGGGCACGAGCGGAACCGCGACCGACGATGATGGCGGCGTGCTCCGCTTCGACATCCTGCCGGGCAACAGCAAGGGCCTGTGAGGCAATGGCGCGGGGCGCGCTTGACGCCCGACCATTCGCCGCGCCTGACACGCCCCGCCTTGCGGCGCGGCGTCACGACTCTATCCTAGTGGCCATGGACGAGCGTCGTGCCGCACGGGCCGATCCGTCGCCCATGAGGGATCCATGATCGAACGAGGCGGCCCCGTGCGGGCGGATCACAGCATCGGCGTCGCTCCGCGCATCGCCCTGATCGAGGCGGCGGATTGGGACCGTTGCGCGAATCCGTCGTCGGTCGGTCCGGCCGACGCCGCTCGATCGGTTGGCGAGCGGTTCAACCCCTTCCTGTCCCACGCCTTCCTGAACGCCTTGGAGGAGTCCGGAACGGTGGGCGGCCGTACCGGGTGGCAACCCGTCCACGTCGTCGTTCGGGACGTTGGCGGCGCCCTGCTGGCAGTCGCGCCGACCTATGTGAAATCCCATTCCCAAGGCGAGTACGTGTTCGATCACGGCTGGGCGAACGCCTATGAGCGGGCGGGCGGAGATTATTATCCCAAGATCCAGGTGGCGGTGCCGTTCACCCCCGTCACGGGACGGCGCTTTCTCGTCGCGCCGGGGCCGGACGAAGGCGGGGCGCTTGCTTCGCTGCGGAACGGGCTCGACGCGCTGCGCCGGGACGTCAAGGCATCCTCCGTCCATGCCACCTTCGTGACGAAGCCGGAATGGGACCTTTTGGGCGAGGCCGGCTACCTGCAGCGAACCGACCAGCAATTCCACTTTCTCAACGAAGGCTACGCGGACTTCGAGGCCTTCCTGTCGGCGCTGGCCTCGCGCAAGCGCAAGATGATCCGGCGCGAGCGCAAGGACGCGCTCGCGCCCGGCCTGACGATCGAGCGCGTGACCGGGGCCGAGCTGACCGAGAAACACTGGGACGCGTTCTTCGCCTTCTACATGGATACCGGCGCCCGGAAGTACGGCCGCCCCTACCTCAACCGAAAGTTCTTTTCTCTGATCGGCCGGACCATGGCCGACCGGATCCTGCTGGTTCTGGCCAAGCGGGACGGCCGCTACGTGGCGGGCGCCATTAACTTCATCGGCGACGACGCGCTCTACGGCCGCAACTGGGGAGCGGTCGAGGACCATCCGTTCCTTCACTTCGAGGTCTGCTACTACCAGGCGATCGAATTCGCCATCGAGCGCGGGCTGGCCCGGGTGGAAGCGGGTGCCCAGGGCGAACACAAGCTCGCCCGTGGCTATCGCGCGGTGCCGACCTATTCGGCCCACCGGATCGCCGACCCGGCTTTCGCACGCGCCGTGGCCGACTACCTCGAACGCGAGCGGGCCTATGCCGAGCAGGCGCTGGACGCCTACGCGGAACACGCCCCGTTCCGCCACGCTGAACCCGAACAGGACTGAGCCGGCGACCCCGGCGAGGATCATTAAACTTTTATCCATCATCGACCGGCACGCTTCCGGACGGGCTCGCCGAGAGCTCGTCCAGGTTCGATCGGGTTTTCCATGCGTTTCGCGTCGTCATGCTTCTGGCTGAGGCTCGCCCTGGCGGGCACGTCCGCCTTCTCGCCGCTCGCTATCACGGCCGCCACGGCCGAACCGGCCGTTTTCACGATGCCGGCCGAGGACGGCTACGGCATCGAGGACTGCATGACGGCCGGCAGCGCGTGCGGGCAAGTCGTCGCGAACTCCTGGTGCGAGGCCCACGGCCACGCTGACGCCGTCGCGTTCGGGACGGCCGACGACCTGACCGGGACGGTGGCGGCCCAAACGGCTGCGCCGACCAAGGGGGCGGGTTTCATGATCCGCTGCGGCGATTGAGGACGTCGCTGTCCCGGTGGCCGGCTACTTGACCCAATCGGCGCATTTCGGGACCTCGGCGGTCGTTCCCCAGGGTTGGATCGGCACGGCGGACGTGGAGTTCTTGGGAGACCCTTCGATGAGCTTGTCCGAATAAGCCATGTAGACGAGCGTGTTGCGCTTCGGGTCGCACCCGCGCACGATCTGCATCTTCTTGAAGAAGAGCGATCGACGCTCCGTGAAGGCCACTTCGCCCTGCTCGACCTTGGCTTTGAAGATGATCGGCCCCACCTGCCGGCAGGCCAGCGACACGTCCGAGGTTTGCTCGGCGAGCCCGAGCGCGCCCGACACGCCGCCGCGCTCGGGCACAGTGAAGAAGCACGCGACACCGTCCACGCCGGGATCGTCCACCGCGTAGGTGGCCAGCTTGTCGTTGGGGCTCAGCATGCGGAACACCGTCGACTTGCGGAAGATGAGGTCAGCATCGTCGGCGAGAACGGGGCTCGCCAGCGACATGGACATCAGCAGGGCGGCGGCGATCAGGCGATTTCGGTAGAGCATCGAACGGTCCTCGTTTAGCGTCGGCGATCTTGGGCAAGCGGACGGCATGACGCCGGCCGGCGTCGCAACGGACCCAAACACCATCATTACGACAAGAAGCCAACTATCGTTAACCAGCCGGCCGTGTTTGGCGCGGAAGGCTCCTCGACGATGTGGCCGCCACGCGACGCCGCTTCGGTTCGACGTGGATCGCAGCCGTTGATCGGATGCTCGGTGACGCGGGGTGGTAGTTGACGGGATCAGGACAAGCGGCGGTCTGGCGAGGCAGGATGTGGGCTGTAGCCCACCAGTCCTTGGATTCGCGCCTGATGAGGGTCTTCTTGGGTGCGGTTCTGGGGCTTTGGCTGGGCGCCGGCCCGGTCATGGCGCAGGATGTCGACTGCGACAGGCTGGCTGCGGCGATCAACGCGCCGGACGGCGGCAGGTCGGGACTCGACGGCGGCGATAATTCCTACGTGGCGGCAGCACGCCGACAGAACGCCGAGATCGACCGAACGCGGGACTACGCCGATTCGATCGGATGCAACGGCAGGCACCTGGGCCTGTTCGGCGACGACGAACCGGCAGAATGTCATGCGCTGGATGCGCGGCTCGAGCGGATGCAGGGCAACCTCGGCCAGATCGAGGCCAGGGGCCGGCAGCTCGCGAGCCAGACGGATGGGCGGCGCGGCGACCTCATCGCCCGCTACAACGCGGCTTGCGCCACCAATCCGGCCATCCTGCCGCAGGGACAAGGTCGTGGCTTCATCGACGATGACGGGCGAGGCGGCTCCGGACTGAGAACCGTGCCGATCGACCCCGACGACCTTTCAGGCTTGCCGCTCGGCGACGACGACCCCGACGCCGCCCGGACGCGAACGGCCAGCAAGGCCCTCTGCGTGCGGACCTGCGACGGCGGATATTTTCCACTCAGCGCCAAGGCGTCCGACAGCGCGGTCGATGGGCTCGAACAATTGTGCAAGGCCTCCTGCCCCAACACGGAAGCCAAGCTCTACACGACCGCGAGCGGCGGGGGGTTGCAGGATGCGACGGCGGTCGACGGAACGCCCTATACGGCGCTCGCGACGGCCTTCAAGTTCGAGAAATCCTTCGATGCGTCCTGCACCTGCAAGCCGTCCGGCCAAAGCTGGGCGCAGGCGCTGGCCACCGCCGAAACCCTGCTGGGCGAGGCCCACAAAGGCGACGTGGTGGTGACCGACCAGATTTCGGACAAGCTCGCCGTTTCGCGCGCGCCGGTGCCCGCCAAGGTGAAACCGTCCAAGCGGTCGCAGGCTTCGGCCGCGCTCGAGGCCGACCGTCTCCTCTTGGAGAACCAGCGCGCCGCCCAGGCGCCGACGGCGTCCAACGCCTCCGCCGGCATCGCGGCTTCGCCCGCCCAGGGCGCCACCACCGTGAAGGCCGGAGAAGGGCCGACGCGAACCGTCAAGGGTCCCGATGGATCAAGCCGGACGATCCGGATAATCGTGCCCTAGCGGTCGCCGCGCCCATCAAGGGAAGCAGGGCGGCGAGTTCCGGCCCGGCGTCCCGACCCGTCAGCGCCAGGCGGAGCGGGTGGAACAAGGCCCTGCCCTTGCGGCCGCTCGCCGCCTTCAGCGCTCCCGTCCAGGCGACCCACGTGGAGGCGTCCCAGGGCTCGGGCGGCAGCAGGCCGGCGGCCTGATCCAGCAGGGCGGCATCTTCCACCACCGGCTGGATCGCCCCTGCCACCACCGCCCACCAGAGGTCCACGTCGTTGAAACGCTCGAGGTTGCCGCGAACGGCCAGCCAGAATGGCTCGGCCGGCGGCCCCGCGATGCCACGCGAGCCCAACCGCGCGCGCGCGGCCCCAAATTCCATGCCGTGCAGGGTCTTGGCCGAAAGCGCCCAGAGTTCGGCCTCGTCGAAGCGGGCTGGCGCGCGTGACAGGTGGGCGAGGTCGAGCATGGGTTCGAGTTCGCCCAGGCTGCCGATCGGCTGCACGGCCGTGGACGATCCCGTGAGGACCGCCATGCTGGCCACCGCGAGCGCCTCGACGCCGGCTTCGCGCAACCCGGTGAGCGACAAGGACCCGGTGCGCTTGGACAGCCCCTCCCCGTGCTGGTCCATCAGCAGGTTGTGGTGACCGAAGCGCGGGATCGCGCCGGCGAGGGCCCGGAAGATCTGGATCTGCACGGCCGTGTTGGTGACGTGGTCCTCGCCGCGGACGATG
>CALMOK010000068.1 GCA_937871825.1 uncultured Alphaproteobacteria bacterium | reverse complement strand
TCCGCCCGCGCGAATATTCATGCTCGAGCACGTCGGTGCAGGCGTTGATGGCCACGCGTTGCCGCTTGCCTCGGAACGCCGGGTTCGGATCGTCGACGGCGCCGTGCTTGATCCTGCCTCGCCCGTTCTGGACGAGACCTTCCCGAGGAAGCTCCCCGGGCTGCAGCGCCGAGGCGCGGTCGCGGTATCGTCCGACGGATGTTCGGTTCATGCGTGCGCTCCGCTCAGGAGATCAAAACGGCTGTTTTCCAGATTGAAGCGTAACGTGACGTGCCCTTTACTGCCCGACTCCTCGAATCGGACCTTCGCGACGCGGATCACCGTCTCGTTCACATTCTCGTCCGGCCGATGCACGATCACGACGTGGTCCGGCTTGTTGTACCAATGCGCTGAGCCTTCGATGTCGTAAGGGGTCGGCATGCGGCCCTTGCCTTCCCTGCCGACTTCCTTGGTTGGATGGGCCACGACGATGACGGCGACCTGACGCTCCTTGGCAAAGCGTTTGAGGGTCCGGATGGCCCGGCCGATGTAGTCGGGCATGCTTTCGTCGCGCCGTCGCGAATGCTCAAGCTCGTTCCATGGATCGATGACCAGCACCTGGATGCCGTCGCGCAGGATGGCGTCGGTCGCGCGATCGATCACCCACTTCAGATCAACCTCTTCGTCCAGGTCGTCGATCGGGGACGAGTCGATGAACCGGAACCGCTTGTCGATCCATTGGTCGACCTCATGCGCATCCCACTCGTCGCGCGGCGGGCGCCGAAGCTTGATCTTGCGGATCTTGTCCCGGTACTGCGGGACAACGGGCATCTCGGGGGAGAAGATCGCGGCCTTCCACAGATGGGTTTCCGACAGGTTGACCAGCATGTTCGTCACCCACGTCGACTTCCCGTGGTTCGGAATGCCGGTGACCACCATGAACTCGCCCAGGAACAGCGTGAGGTGCTGATCGAGCGTGTGCCAGCCGGTGCGATAGGTGACGAGGGGCGGCGCGTCCGGGTAGTCGGAAAGCTTGTACACGCCCTTGAGCGGGTAGGGCTTGGCCGCATTCAGGACCGACACGACCTCGTCCCGGCCGTGCTTTTGCAGAACGTCGTTCAGGTCCTTGCAGCCTGCGGGGTAGGTCACAAACAGACATCGGGCGGCCGACAGGCGCCTAACCAGCTCGGATGCCAAGTGCATCCCAGGTGCGTCGTTGTCGACGGCGATGATGAACCGCTTGATGCGCTTCAGCCGGTCTCGGTTGTTCCAGACGAACTCGAACTTGCCGGTCGCCTCGTTTTCGATGTCCGCGTCGGATGGGGGTGCCGCTTGGCCCGTGGGCGGCGCCGGCGCGCCATCGGGAACCGACACGGTGAGCGGGAAGCCGCAATCGATCGCCGTCAGGGCGTCGATCTCGCCCTCGGTGATGACCAGCGCCATGTTGCCAACTTCAAGCGCCGGGTCGTCGAGGCAATCCGAGTTCCAGAAGGTTCGCCGCCCACCCGCGCGCTGCCAGAATTTCTTGCCTGGAGCCCGGTATTTCTCGGCCACGACGACGCCGCGTTCGATAAACGGGAACGCCACGATGCTGCCGGCCACGTCAGGCTCAATCCCTCCGCCCTCGGCAGACCTACCGGTATAGATCCCCAAGCGAACGGCCGTTTCCACCGACAGGCCGCGCCCTTCGAGGGCTGTGGCGCCCTTGGTTCCAAGCTGATGAATCGTCATAGAAACGCCCTCCGGACCAGCCGCAGTTGTGGCAGTGCCAGCGAACCCCGGACCCGTCGATCGACACGGAAAGGCACGGGTCTCGTCGTTTCTTGCGGAGGTGCGAACATTGGGGGCATGTCGTTTTCCGGTTGCCGGGAGCGGTTGAGCGGACCCGGATGCGGGCCTCGTCGAGAATTTCGTCGCAGCTGATCATCACAGGCCACGGTCATAGAGCTCGCCATTCGAGGACCCGCCTCCTTTCCGGATGACGCCGGATAGATACTCGCGTGGATTGTGCGCCACGGACGCTTCCTCGATTGCCGCCCTGGCCCTGGGAACGCTGCCGCCCTTGGCCTGCAGCAGCTTGGTCGTCATGCCGCCGCTGCCCCTGCCGACGTAGAGCGCCTTTTTCGGATCGTCCAAGGGCTCGTCGTCGACGCCAGGCGGCCCTTTTGGCGGAGCCGTGTCGCCGACCGTTAGGTCGGAATAACCTTTACTTGTCCCTGTCCCTGTCCCTGTCCCTGTCCCTGTCCCTGTCTCTTGCGATCCGGATGGGAGGGCATCGGCACTCCCACCGGGACTCCCACCGGGAGCGGTATCGCCTCCCACCGGGAGACGTGCGGGAAGCCTTTTCGGGCGTTTCAGCAGCAATCGGGACTGCGGATTGAGTGCCGCAAGGAACCCACGGCACTGCTCGTCGGCATCCTCGAAAGGCTTCGGATCGAACGCCAGATCGTACCGGCTTGCATTACCGGCGGCGCTGGCCTTGCGCTGCGCAATCTTCTGGATCCAGCCCTCAAGCGCCTTCTCGGCGACCACGGGGTGATAAAGCCGGCCGTCGCTGCATTTAACCCAGCCGCGCAAGGCCATGGTCCTGATGCGCTTCCAGCCCTTCACGTCTCGACCGAGCTCGGCGAGACGGGCTAGGGCCACATCGTCGTCCGGTATCGAAGCCGCGGGCACTTGATGGTAGCTCTTGAGCCACAGCGTGAAGCCCGCCCGCCACGCCGCATCGTCGGCTTGGGCGTGGAACTCGGAATTGAACAGCCGGACAATGTCGACCGGCATGAACGGAAAGTCCCGAAGGTCGACGTCGAGGGGCACGAGGGGCGAGGGGTAGATGTTGTCATCTGACATTGCACGATCCCTCCACAAGCGATCCCTTCAGCTCGCAGCCGGATAGTTCTTCAGCCGAGACTGCAGCAGTTCGTGAACGGTCGCGGTGTTGTAGCGGGCCTCCAGAAAGCCAAGTGCTGCGTCCAGCGAGACGATGGCGTGTTCTATGGCCGCGCCTGTGCTCCATCTTTTCTCGAGGTGAAGGATGTTGTCCGCCTCGCACACGACGAGGTCGCGATGGTTTTCGCCCGGCTCCAGCAGACTACGGATCGATGGCCGCGTGTCGTCGTTCGAGTGGTCATTGGCGGACATGATTTCCCCTTAGGAGCTTGTTTTCGGCCCGCAGCCGGATCACCTCGTCTTCGAGCCGCAAAACGTCCTGTTCCGGATCGGTTAGGTGATGGCGCATGTATCGGACGTAGGCGCGGGCGGCCGTCCGGTGGTCGTCCAGGCTGCCCGACTGCTCGGCATGCTGCTTGGCCTCGCATAGTTCGCGGAACAGCATCTGCTCGTGGCATTCGGCCATGGCGTCCTGCTGGAATCGGTCGGCGATTGCGTTCCGGGTCATCACATCGCCCTCGCATCGAGATCCGATCGGCGAGGGCTCATGGCGTCACCGCGAGGATGACGAGGCCGAGGATCGCGGCCTCGATGAACGACAAGGCGAGGTCAGGCATCGCCGCCCTCCTTGATCCAGGGAGCAACCAACGTGGCCAGCCACGACCAGAAACCGGCCGCGCGGGTGAGCCGGCGGGCGATCCTCGTCCTGGTTCTAAAACCGAAAGGTCTCGTCGCAGGCGGCGAGTTGCTGTTCGATCCTGGCAAGTTCGGAACGGTATTCGGCACGGGTGGCCTCCAATGCCTCGCGGTCGAGACGATCGCGGGTGAGTTGTTCGACTTCGGCGGCATGGGCGGCGCGACGGGTTTCCGCCTCCCGCCACAGCCGGTAACGAGCTTGGATGTCGCGCACCGCCTGGGCCGAGAACCCGCCGGATTCGCCGTACCAGCAGGCCTTGATCCGCCACCACGTGGGGCGGCCCAGCCGCTCCCAGCTCCGGACCATCTGCGCCTTGACGGTCTCGCCAGCCTTGATGGGTTCGGCGGCGTGCCGGACCAAGGACTGCATTTCGGTGGCGATAACCGATGGCATCAGGGGGTCCTCATCGGGGTTCGAGATGCAACGAAAGGGGAACGACGATCGTGTTGGCATTTCCGACAAACCTTCTGCGAGGGTGGGTCGTCGCAGCGGGGATGAAGGAGGCGGATGAGCGTGTGAGGGAGGCGAAGACGGTCGCGCTGGCCTTGGCGGGAATGGCGCGGCCGGTTACTCGAACAGGAGGAAACGATGGCGAAACGACCCAGACGACGGCCACCCCTAATCACCCTGTCGCCGGACGATCTCGACCTGATCGCCACGGCGGACGCGGCGGTGTTGGTCATGGTGAACGGCTTGGCCCACTTCCTCGAAGGGGAAGGATTGATCGAGCAGGACGTGTTCGTGACGTATATGAACGAGGTCGTCGGCGAGCTCGCCAAGGACGGCGGCAATCCCAGCCTGGTCCTGATGCTCATGTCGCACATCAGGATGATGCGGATGGGGGAGGGTGCTTAATTCGGCTTTGGTCGAGAGCCCCGACGTGCATGGCCGTGTCATTGGGGATTATGGATAAAGTCATGCGGCGCTCCGCGCACCACAGGCGTGAGCAAGCGCTTCGATGCCGATGCTGGAATGGCCCAGCTCTTTGGCCGCTTCGATCACCTTCGGCCAATAGGACACCGGGATAGATCTACGCAGCTTCCAACTGGAGACGGTCGACACGTTCCGGTGGCCGAGATGCCGTGCAAGGGCCGTCACGCCAATGGCGTTGACGATTTGCTCAACCGGATGCTTCGTTCCCTCGTTCATATTGCCACGCTACGCACCGTGCGTAGTAATGTCAACGCCCTTTGCGTAACGCTCTTTGCGAAGCTTCTCCTATGAGCGACATTCACGAGCGGCTTCGCAACGCGAGACTCGCGGCCACAAAATATGCCACCGGGACCGATGCAGCACGAGCCTTTGGCTGGGCTGTTTCAAACTACCTTGGCTACGAGAACGGTGACCGCGAACCGGGCAAAGTGGCGGCTCGACGCATCGCGGACGCCTACAAGGTCTCGC
>CALMOK010000067.1 GCA_937871825.1 uncultured Alphaproteobacteria bacterium | reverse complement strand
CCATGAAGCGCCGGAGCGTGGAGGGCAGAAGACGGCGAGCGGAAAGGGGCATGGGCCCCCTGTGCCAGGGTTTCAAAGCTGGTGCAAACGGGCATCGAGACGGCCCCGCGAGTGGACAGCGCCCGCTTTGTCCGCCAGAGCATCGCCCCGATGTCCCACAACCAAGGACCTTCCGCCGAAACAGCCGACGAGCCCGCGCTCCGCGGGGTGCGGCCCGGCGAAACGTGCCCGACGCCGCCCACCGCCCACCGGGCGGACATCGACGGGCTCCGCGGTGTCGCCGTGCTGGGCGTCATCCTGTTCCACTTTGGCGTCCCACCCTTCGCGGGCGGCTACGCGGGCGTCGATGTCTTCTTCGTGATCTCGGGTTTCCTGATCACGTCCATCCTCGACGTCGAAACCCGCCAGGGCCGCTTCTCGTTCGTCGTTTTCTATGAGCGACGCGTCCGCCGCATCCTGCCCGCCTTGCTGGTCGTGTTGGCGGCCACCGCCTGCGCCTGCGCGGGATTGCTGCCCAACGACCTGAAGCCGATCGGGCTCGGCCTCATCAACGCCGCCACCTTCACGTCGAACCTGTACTTCGCTTCATTGGCGCTCGATTATTTCGCCGCCGGTGCCCTGGCGGTGCAGCCCGCCCTGCACACCTGGTCGCTGGGCCTCGAAATCCAGTTCTACCTCGTGTTCCCTCCGCTCTGGGTGGCGGCGATGCGCTGGCAGTCGCGATGGCGGGCAGGGGCCTTCGCGGTCTTGTTCGCGGCCTCCTTCGCGGCAAGCATCTGGGGGGTGACGCATCGACCGGGCGAGACGTTCTACCTCCTGCCGACGCGCTTGTGGGAGTTCATGACGGGCGGCGCCGTCGTGCTCGTGCGCGGGCAGCGAACCGGCCCCCTCCGGTGGGCTTCGAACCCGGCTTTCGGCCTCGGCCTGATCGCGATCGGTTTCCTCGCCCTGTCGGCCTCGTCGCCGTTTCCCGGGCTTGCGGCCCTGCTGCCCTGTTTCGGGGCTGCGGCCGTGGTGGCGGGCGGTGCCAACACGTCCGTCGTTGGCCGCCTGCTTGCCGCCCCGCCGTTGGCCGTCGCCGGCCGGCTCTCCTATTCGCTGTATCTATGGCACTGGCCCATCCTGGTGTTCGCGTCCTACGGCCGCTCGCTGCCGCTGCCGCTCGGCCAGCGTCTCATGCTGCTCGGGGTGACGGTGACGCTGTCGGTCCTGTCCTGGCGCTTTGTGGAACGGCCTATCATCGAGCGGCGCTGGCTCAGGGCACCAGGGACCATCTGGGCTGCGAGCGCCGTGGGCGTGATCGGGGTTGCGGGGCTCGGCCTGGTGGTCAATCTGGCGGGCCAGAACATCATTCGCATCACGCCCCTCCGTCCATCGGTCCTGACCCTGGCGGACGGGCAGTTCGATATCGTCAAGGGCGAGTGCCGGCCAGACGACCAAAGCGTGCCCAACTGTTATTTCGGGTCGTCGGGCGTGGAGCCCACCGTGGCGCTCTGGGGCAACAGCTTCGCCCGCATGTGGACGCCCGCCCTGGACGCCGCCGCCCGGCGCCGGGGCTTGTCGGGCACCGCGCTGGTGCTCAGCCGATGTCCACCCCTGCTCGGCGTGACGTTCGCCACCATCCCGGGATGCGAGTCGTTCAACGGGAAGGCGCTTGCCTTCATCGACGCCCATCCTGCCTTGACGACCGTGATCCTCGGAGGCAACTGGCCAGCTTGGCAGGCCGATCTGCCGGCCCTTGGGCGGACGGTCGCGGCGCTGAAGGAACGGGGCAGGCGGGTTGCCGTGATCCTGTCGCCACCCGTCTTCGCCTACGACGTGCCCCGCACCCTGGCGTTGGCGGAAAGCCGCAACGAGCTGCCACCATCGCCCCTGCTCCAGGTCGATGCGCTGAATGCGCAAGCCACATCGCGCGCCATCCTCGACACCTTACGTAATTCGAGCCCCTTCACCCTGATCGACCCCTTCGCGGTGCTTTGCGACGGGGTGACCTGTCCGGCGAAGCGGGACGGACGGGCACTTTACGCCGACGAAGCCCACCTCACGCGTTTTGGCGCGGTGTCGGCCGACCGCCTGTTCGACGGTCCTCTCGACGGACAACCGCCGACGCGCTGACAAGCGGACTCCCTACCGGGCGGACTGGGGCGCGCCAGCGTGAAGTCCGTTGGAAATCCTCTGGAAGCGTGGCGCGGCCGTTCTCCGGTAGCCGGTCGCCGATCCCGTCTTTGGATTGGATTGCTGGCTCATGCTCAGCAGAAAGGGAACATACATGTAGAACAGGCTCAGCATGTCGGTGATGGAAAGGATGGCGAAGGTCACCAGCATGGCGATGATGCCAGCCGTCACGGCGGCCGCCTCGGCCGAGAGCAGG
This sequence comes from uncultured Alphaproteobacteria bacterium, assembly GCA_937871825.1. Lineage (GTDB taxonomy): Bacteria > Pseudomonadota > Alphaproteobacteria > Rhizobiales > Beijerinckiaceae > Lichenihabitans. The sequence goes on along the minus strand of CALMOK010000067.1, from coordinate 12,674 downwards.
TCGGCCGACCGCTTCGAAAGCGCGATTTTGATGCCGGCCCCCAAGAAGGCGAGCATCATGGCGACATAGACCGTCAGGCCCGGATAGCCGAAATCGACCGCCATCGAGATATAGTTGCAGTCGATCGAGATGATCCCGAGCATGCCTTCGATCCCGGCGAAGCGGCCCGACATGCCGGAGCCGTAGCCCGTGATCGGGCTATTATCGAGGGCGAGTTCGGCGCGGGCGAACTGCTGCAGGCGCACATGCCCGCTGTTGGCCTCGGTTTCGGTTCGGCCTGCCGTCAAGTTCTGCAGGAAGGTGGCCGCCAGCCCGACGCCGACGATCAGCACCACCAAGGTGACGAGACTGCCCGCCGCCTTCTTTCCGCCCTTCAGGGCGTCGCGCAGGACGTTCAGCACCAGCACGGTCGCGACCGCCGCGGCAAGCGACACGAAACCCGAGCGCGCGCCGGAAAGCTGGATGCCGATCACGATCAGCGGCATGGCCGCCAGCGCCAGCAGGCGGAAGATCCTGGCCGCGTCGTTGCGGAACACGAGCCAGCAGACCGGCGCCATCGCGGCGCAGAATTGCGCGAAGACGATCGGGTGCGCGAAGGTGGATCGCACACGGAAGACGTTGTCCCGCACAAGCGGGTAGAAGAGAAAGCCGAGGTTCGATTGACCCAAGCCGCTGATCATCGCGCTTGGAAAATAGAAGATGATCGGCTGAAAGGTGACCCGCTCGAAAATCGCCGCCAGGCAGACCGCGATCGTCAAAACCACGAGCACGCGGAAGATGCCGAACCTGTAGCGCGGAACCGAGGAAACCACCGCGCCGATGGCCAGCATGTTGATCAGCGTCTGACAATCCGAGACAAGAACCATGAAGCTCGTCGGCGGCGACACCCCGCCGAAATCGCAGACGAGTTGCCAAACGAACCAGACCAGCAGGAGAGCGGTTAAAACGGGCCTGCCCACGTAGGGCGAAATGATCAACTTTCTGAAGGAAGGCGACGCGGCCGATTTGTACGCGATGGCGCCGCAGGTCAGCCCGGCAACGATGAAGGTCAGCGTCAGGCTCGGCAACCCGCCCAAGGCCATGTAGGCGTAACGCGGCCAAAGGACCGAAATGGCCACGTTGAGGGCCACGATCCTGAACCATGTCTTGGGCGGCTCGTAAGCGCGTTGCACCGTGGGGTCATACGTCGCCGCCTCGAACTGTGCCGTGGTGATGGATTGGATCATGCTTGGCCTGCTGGGCATGGGATCCCTGGCTGATCAGGGCTGAACGAGCGGACGTCATGGTGGCTGGACGTCATTGGACCACGGCAGAACCACTCATGATTTCCAATAAACAGATCTTCCACGACAGGCTAGTGTCGCCGCTCAACCAAGCAGGGCATGGCCGTGTCGAGCTTTGCCACGATGTCCACGTGGATATCGACCGCGTATAGCTCGATCATCCTTGTTGTCGCGACGAATCCTTGTGTGATGACACGTGCATGGCTGTGTTGCGTGACGTTCAAGACTTTGCTGTGGTAACCCGATGCTTGGAACCAGGGTCGTTCCGTAAAGGCAGGGTGTTTCCTTGATCAAACGACCGAACCTGTCCGGCGCCCGCCTGATGATGAGCATTTCGACCTTCATCAGAATGGCGGTCGGGCTCGCGACATTCATGGTCCTCGCCCGGTCCCTCGGGCCGAAGGACTATGGCCTGATGGCGACGGTCTTCGCCTACGCGTCGATCGCGTCGACCTTGACGGATTTCGGTTTCGGCCTGCAGGCCTTGCGGGACATCGGTGCTGACCGCAACAGGGCCGGGGCGATCATCGCCGAATGCCTGCGAGCCAAGACCACCCTCGTCGTTCTCGTCACGGCTGTCGCTGTTCCCCTTATCGCGACCTTGAACCTGCCCATCGACGGCCGGGTGGCCGCCTCGCTCCTGTTCCTGTCGACGATCGTCAACTCCTACGGCGACATGGTGCTGATCCAATGGCGGGGCACCGGCGCGTTCGCGCGCGAAACCAGGATGGTGATCTGGACGTCGGGCGCCCACATGGTGCTGATCATCGCCGCCAGCCTGTCGGGATTGAGCATCGTGGCGATCAGCGCGGTCTACCTGCTGTCGCGCTTGATCTATGTCACCGTCGCGTTTCGGGCGGTGCGGCCGCGCAACTGGATCATCGGCCCGCTTGGGGAAACCTATGGCAAGTTGAGGGCGGCGGCACCCTTCGCGGCCGATGGCGCCCTCAGCTTGGTAAGCGGGCAGGTCGATGTCGTCCTCATCAGTTCGCGTCTGGGCCTCGAGGCCGTGGGTGTCTATCAAGCCGGGTCGCGGTTGTCGCAGGGCGCGCTGGCGCTCGCCATCATCCTGGCGAGCGTGCACATCCCGCGCCTAGCCGCCACATTGCGCCAGGACCGGTCGCTCGCCCTTCGGCAGGAACGCTGGATGCAGGTGGAGTGCGTGGCCTTCGGGCTTGGCTGCTTCGTGCTGTTCGTGGTGGCGGGACCGTTCTTCACGGCCCATGTCCTCGGCTCGGCCTACCAGGACGCCGACCTGCTCTGGCCGGGCTTCGCGACCTTCATCTTGGCCCGCTTCATCGTGGCGGCGCTCGGCATCAGCTTGGTGGTCGGCAACGTCATCGGTGCCCGGGTCATCGGGCAGGTTGCCGCCCTGGTGCTTTCGAGCGCCCTCCTGTTTTTCCTGCTTCCTTTGTTCGGTGTGAAGGCCGCGCCTTGGTTCATGGCCTGCGGCACGGCTTCTTCGGGCTTGATCTACCTCGTCGCCCGGCTGCGTCATGGCCTTGGCGGCAAACCCACGCAACCAGGCCCGTCACCGGTCAGTCTCATCGATGCCATTCCGGCGGACTCCCGCGGACGATAACCGAATGAGTCGGAACGGCCCGATGCAGCCGCGCAGAGAAGCCAAATCCGAGCCAAACCCTCAGCGCATTTCCGGACCTTTCCGCGAAACGGACTTCGTTTAGGCCGCTCTACGGTTCACCGGACAACGCCAGCGAAGCACCGCCGGCGGAGCGACACCGGATGCATCGCGCATCGATACCGACCCGACGCTCCATTCCCGCTCGATCCATCATCAACGGCGGCTCCATGATCCAAAGCCGTCCGGCCGCAGCTCGGACCGGAGGTTCGTTCAAGGCTCACACGACGTTCTGCTGGTGATCCAAGATCCTGCCGTCGAAGTGAGCCGATCGGGCTCTCGAGACCAGTTTGTCGCCGTTCGCCGGGTCGGCGAAAGTTGCCGAGCGAAGAAGGTGGTCGATGCCGTCCGCCGCCACCGGTCGACCGAAAAGCCAGCCTTGACCGATATCGCAACCGAGATTGCGAAGCAGCGCGGCCGTTTCGGCTGTCTCGATCCCCTCGGCCACGACCAATAATCCGAGGCTGTGCCCAAGTCCGACCACGGCCGAAACGATCTTGTCGCTTTCCTTGTCGGACGTCATCGCGCCAACGAAGCTCGCGTCGATCTTCAACTTATCGAAAGGCAGCATCTGCAGATGCCGGAGGCTTGAATACCCGGTTCCGAAATCATCCAGTGCCAGCCGCACGCCGAGGACCTTCAAGTCGACCAGCAGCGAGCGCGCGAGTGCGACGTCCCCCACCAGGGCGCTTTCCGTGATTTCCAGTTCGAGCCGGCCAGCAGGAAACCGGGTGTCGTCGAGGATGGCTTTTACAATCCCCGGCAAGCCGGGGTCGAGCAACTGCAGCGGCGACAAGTTGCAGGCGAGCGTGATTTGGACCGGCCAATTCGCCGCCGCTCGGCAAGCCTGTCGGAGGAGACGATCGGTCATGCTCCCGATCAATCCCAAATCCTCCGCCACGGGAATGAATTCGGCTGGCGGCACCAGGCCACGGGTCGGGTGTGGCCAGCGTGCCAGCATCTCGACCCCGATCATGCGCCCTGTGGCCAGGTCGACGAGGGGTTGAAAATGCGGGATGATCGCGTCTTCGGCGATCGCCTGGCGCAGTTCGCCCTCCAGTCGAGCGCGCGATTGGACCCGGTCATCCATGCTTTGCTCGAAGAAGCGAAAACAGCCACGACCTTCCGCCTTGGCCCGGAAAAGGGCGACATCTGCACGGTGGATCAGGTCGGATGCCCTGCCGCACCCCCGCTGGGCGATTGCGATCCCGATGCTCGCGCCGATCTGAACGGCGGCACCCTCCTTGGACGGAAAGGGTTCCCGCAGGGCGTTGACAACCCGCTTGGCGACTTGGGCGGGATCGGCGGAAGATCGCCGTTCGACGGTCGAATCGAGAACCATCAGGATGGCGAACTCGTCCCCGCCCAGGCGAGTCACGACATCCTCGTGACGAACGATGGCCCGGAGGCGGGCGGACACGCGCTGCAGGACCTCATCGCCGGCGGGATGGCCATACGCGTCGTTGGCGGCCTTGAAACGATCCAGATCGATCAAGAGCAGGGCGTAGCTGTTGTCCCGGTCGGCGACATCCGCAAGGATCACTTGCAGATCGTCGTAGAATTGCCGCCGATTCGGTAGGCCTGTCAGCGCGTCTGTTCGGGCCACCGTTTCGGTCTGCTCCAAAGCCTTTTTGAGCCGAGAGTGCCCGCGGAACATCAAAACGGTCGCAACCAGGAGGATCATCCCGGCGCAAAGCGAGATGGCTTCGATCCAAGCCTGGCGGTCGAGGTCCGCCGCGCGACCGCTCGCCATCGATTTGAGGCTTTCGCCCAGTTCGATGATGCCGTCGGCATAGACTTCCTTGAGATAGGCGAACTCGGGCCCATCAAGCAGCTTCTGGGCAGCGGGGGCGTTGCCCTCCGCAACAAGCAACAGCGCCCGGCGTTCCATGGTGACAAGGTCGCGGTGCGCTTCGCCGGTCGTCCGAGCCAGCGTGACCTTGACCTCCGGCGTTGCGAGGTTGGTGACTTCGACGATCGCCGCCTCGAGCTTGGGAGCGGCTTCCTCGAAGCGTTCGCTCCAGCGGGTTTCGCCTGAGCAAACCGCCATCTGCGCCGACATCGTCAGCCATTCGTCGAGGTAGGCGATTGTGCCCTGCAATTCGGCGACCCGAAGGACCTTCTGCGACGCGGCATGCAGTTCATCGCGTGCGACCACGCCTGTTCGCGCAGACCACGCCAGGCCCGACACCGCGACGACCACCACAAGCGTGAAAAGGCCACGCTTGGTGAAGACCAAGCTTCTTCGGTGACCCATGCCGGTGTCGACTTTGGAAAGCATCCATCGACATTGGAGCAAAGGATTTAACAAGTGTTATTCGGGCGACGTCGTCCGAAGATCGGTCATCTATCGTACCAGTCGGCGTGTTGGCACCGGAACGACCGATCCTGATATCGATGAGATTGCACGCGCTCCAAGCGAGCCACGATGTTGGTGACGGCACAAAACATGGTTCGCCGGCATCCACAATCGGGCCAGGCTCGCTTCGAGCACCACCGATCACTCGGCAACGATCGCCTTCCCTGCCACCGATGTCATGCAACCTATGGTCGAGAGTTCCACCTCGCAGGTCCTCAGCAATGAGTTCCGTTCTCGATGCTCAGGATATAGTGCAACTCGTTGGCGCTCAGGCAGCGATACTGCCACTTTCCCCTGACGTTTCGGCGCATGAGCCGGGGCTCGAAAGTCTGGCTACCGTCGATCAACCGAATGGGCTGGTTCCAGCGAAGAAACATCGTGAAGAAGTCACGGAAAAAAAAGCGCCACTCGCCGTCGCGCGCCAAGGGAAAATAATCGAAACGAATTCGTCCGTCGAACCGATCAGATTGGCGCTGCATCGATGGCCTCGGGTGTCCAATAGTTCGACGCCACCTTTAACCGGATCGGGTTCGATCGGCGCTGCGACTTAATCGCGTCGACTTGGCTGGAACGATCGACAACGTTTGATTCCCAGCCTCCCCTAATCGACCCTGATACGTGACTTGACCTTTTGAAAGGCACTGAAACGCAAGATCTTGCGATCAACAAGATCCTGAACCGAGCGGTATGGGCGGTGGCTCACGATGGTCCGTCCAATCAAGCCGGCGCCCGGCAGATGATTGAGGGTTTCCACGGAGGCTTTGTTGATGTTGATTGACCCTTTTGCTGGGACGGCGGTTGTTTGTGGCGCCTCGCTGACCTCGTCGGCTTCGCCCGGGACCGTCGCCAGCCCCGCAGGCGCGGCGGCTGTTGACACGTCTTCGGCCTGCTCGTCAGGCTGTGAAGCGGGGGGTACAGCAGCTTGCCCAAGCTGCTGGGCCTCGCGGTCGTCCGGCGTTGGAGGCGCGATGTTAACCGAGCTTGCCATTGTTTGAACGGGCGCTGGCGCGTTTTCGGGAACAGGCGCGGGCTTTGACGCCGACACGGCGATCGCTTCCGCTGGTCGTGGCGCAAGCCTGAGAACCTGAGGAAGCTTCATCGGCGTGCCCGACTGTTCTTGAGCCGCGACGCTTTCAACCGCAGTGGCGGTCAACGATCCGAAAGGAGAACTACCCTGGGCCGGGCGATAAGCCACGCGAACTCCCAAAGCCACACAAGCCAAAGGGATCAGCCCCAAGCAGCCGATTGTTAGCCCGATCGTCGCCCTTGAAACCATGCCAACGAACTCCAACGCCGCTGATGCATAATGCACGCAATCTTAAGTCCAACGTCGTCCCTGGAGGCCGGCGTTCTACTGCTGTCACGTTTTAATCCACTATCCAGCATATGTGGCAGGACTGCGGAAAGGAATTCTGTTGCGGGGGTTGTCAACATGTCGGGGTTGACATGGGTCGAGGCTGCTCTGGCGACAACGACTTGCGATGCAACAAGCGACTGATTTCTCTGACGGAGGGCTAAACGACCGCTGCCGCGCGAACGATCATCGTTCCTGCACGTAAATCCACCAGCAAGAACGTCGTAACGCCCGACAGATCATCTGTCGGTCGGCTCATGGTGGTGTCGGGTTGGTCTGTGTTGCCAGCAAGCTAGTCTTGCCGATCGATGCTTGTCCACAGTGTGGAACCAAGTTCAGCCGCGCCCTGACGAGATCCAGCGGCTAGGATCGTCAGTGTTCCCGACGCGGGATGGCAATCTTTCAAGCGATCCTCAAATCGATGGATCGGTTTTCTTGGAAACGCGTTATCCCGCCGAGACGTTGGCTCAGGACATCAAATCAGATGCGGAGTTCGCTGGACGGTACCGGCGGCGAGATCCAAAGGTCTTCGAAGATCGATCCGGCTAGCCTAAACGAAGTGGAGCAGGGAAGATGAGCCTCAACAATACCTACGGTGGTTCGCAAGGCCAGGCGCGCGGCGTCAGCGCGTTTTTCGACAACCAGGCGAGCGCTCAAAAGGCGGTCAACGATCTGATCGCGGCGGGTGTGGCCCGCGCGATGATCTCGATGACGGGAGGCCAGGGTGCCGCCGGAGAGTTGGGTTCGACCGCTTCTGGGAACCAGGACAAGGGATTCTGGGACTCGTTGAAAGACTTGTTCCTGCCTGACGAGGATCGATATTCCTACGCGGAAGGATTGCGTCGGGGGGGCTATCTTGTCGCCGTTCAGGCGGATGCCGCCAATTACGAGCGTGTTCTGGACATCCTCGACAATGATGGTTCTGTCAACATGGACGAGCGGGAAACCCAGTGGCGGTCCGAAGGTTGGACAGGGTTCACCGGCAATGAGGCACGGGACGCTGGTGGACTGACGGCGTCGGGAACGTCTGGGATTGGCATGGGGGCTGGCGTCGGTGGCGCTGTTGGCGACCTGACCGGCGTGGCCGCCCTCGGTGGAACCAACACATCGGCTACAGCGACCCGTACCGATACACTGGCGGGCAGAACCGCTTCGTCTGCCACCACGGCTGGAACGGAAGTGGGCGGCGGACGGGACGAAACTATCTCGCTTTATGAAGAGCGCCTGAAGATTGGCAAGCGCGAGGTTGATCATGGCCGCGTTCGGATCCGCAGCTACGTGGTCGAGACGCCCGTGAACGAGCAGGTTTCCTTGCACGACGAGAAAGTGTTCGTCGATCGCAAGGCGGTGGATCGGCCCGTCACGGCAACCGACGCGATGTTCCAAGACCGGGTGATCGAGGCGGAAGAGCGCGTCGAAGAGGCGGTCATCGGAAAGGAAGCGCGAGTCACGGAAGAGATCACGCTTCGCAAGACTGTCGAGGATCGGACGCAGACCGTGTCGGATACGGTCCGCCGCACCGAGGTCGAGATCGAGGACGGGCGAACTGCTGGAAAATCGGCTGCGGCCGGGCAGGCGACCCGCTTTTCAGCCGCGACCGACACATCCAAGATCGTTGAGCACATGGACGTGATTTCGGCCGATGGCCAGAATATCGGCAAGGTCGATCATCTCGACGGTCCGAATGGCATCAAGCTGACCAGGATCAACTCGCCCGATGGCAAGCACCATCACGTGCCGTTCACCTGGATCGACCATGTGGACCAGCATGTTCACTTGAACAAGACGCTGGCGGCCATCAAGGCAGGCCAGTAAGTCACCAGAGAAAAACCCGGCGTTAGCGATGACGCCGGGTTTTTTGACATCTGCCAGCCGATCTCCGTTCGTTCGATGGCTCGGCGCCCTAGGTTTCGAGCGCCGGTGAATTCGCAATAGCGTTTGACGAACTGCAGAAACCAGTCGGGCTTTCATCCTTCAGCGTGATGCCGCTGATCCCAAGAGCCATTGATCGCTCGATCAGCCAGAATAATGTCGTAGCGGCCGCTTCCGGTGTCAGGCCGGCGTCCCGGATGTTGGACACGCAATTCCGTCCCGCGTCCGTCAAGCCCGGCTTTGGACCAAAGGTCAGGTATGCACCGAGGCTGTCGGCCGCCGACAAGCCCGGCCGCTCGCCGACGAGCATGACAACGAGCCTTGCCCCCATGATGGAGCCGATCTCATCGCCCAGGGCGACACGGGCCTGCCGGGCGATGATCAAGGGACCGAGCGTCATCCCCCGGTCTTGAAGTTGTGGCACGAGCGCCGCCAGGACACGCGGTGCCTGCGCCATGACGGCAGCCGCAGACAAACCATCGGCGACGATCAGCAAAACGTCGCAAGGCTGGCGCGGCCGGGCCGCAAGTAACGTCCGGGCGTTGCGCGAGAGCCGTCGTCCGAAGTCGGGTCGCCGCAGATAGGTGGCCCGGTCGGGCGCGGCACTCTCGACGGTGACGCTGTCGAGTTCGAGTGGGGCAAGGCTCGCGGCCAGCGCGGCTTCGTCGGGCGCCGCCAGAACGGCATCGCGCGCCCGCGCGTGGTCGAGGGCAAAATCCAACACGGCCCGCGTCGGCTGGCCGGAGCCGGCACGACCCAACCCGAGCCGGGCCGGCGTGACATCCGCCCTTGGCCGCCAAGCATCGGGCGTCACGCCCGTGGTCGCCGGTCGGTCCACGCCGCTCATGCCAGCAGGGCCCGCATGTCCTGCAGGAACGGATGCGGCCCGCCTGGCGCGAAAAGGCGTCCTCCCGCGTCGGTGATGCCGGTGTCGGCCAGCCAGGCCGCGAACTCAGGCGCCCGCTTCAGGCCCAGAAGGTCGCGCAGGTAGAGCTGGTCGTGGAACGAGGTCGATTGATAGTTGAGCATCACGTCGTCGGCACCGGGCACGCCCATCACGAAATTGACCCCCGCGGCTCCCAGAAGTGTGAGAAGCACGTCCATGTCGTTCTGGTCCGCCTCGGCATGGTTGGTGTAGCAAACGTCGCAGCCGATCGGCAGACCCATCAGCTTGCCGCAGAAATGATCCTCCAGTCCCGCCCGGACGATCTGCTTGCCATCATAAAGGTATTCCGGGCCGATGAAGCCCACCACGGTGTTGACCAGGAAGGGGGAGAAAGCACGGCACACCGCGTAGGCACGCGCTTCGCACGTCTGCTGGTCGACCCCATGGTGCGCGTCGGCCGACAAGGCCGATCCCTGGCCGGTTTCGAAATACATGACATTCTGGCCGACCGTGCCGCGTTGCAACGATCGGCCCGCCTCATGGGCTTCCTTGAGCAGCGCCAGGGTGACGCCGAACGACGCGTTGGCCGCCTCGGTTCCGGCGACGGACTGGAACACGAGATCCAGCGGAACACCATTCTCGATCAACCCGATCGCCGTGGTGGCATGGGTGAGCACGCAGGACTGGGTCGGAATGTGGTAGCGCTCGATCAGCTCGTCCAGCAGGCGCACGATGGCGGCGACGGCTGCCGGCGCGTCGGACGCCGGGTTGACGCCGATCACGGCGTCGCCGCACCCGTAACACAGGCCTTCGAGTGTCGAGGCGAGGATGCCCCGCGGATCGTCCGTGGGATGATTGGGCTGGATCCTGACCGCCATCGTGCCCCGAAGCCCGACCGTGTTGCGGAACCGGGTGACGACTTCGACCTTCTTGGCGACTTGGATGAGGTCCTGGTTGCGCATGATCTTGGCGGTCGCCGCGACCATCTCGGGCGTAAGCCCCGCGGCGAGGGCCGCGAGCGCCGGCCCGGTCGCCTCGTCCGACAACAGCCAGTCGCGAAAGTCGCCGACGCAGAGGTGGGCGACGGGCGCGAAAGCCACCTCATCGTGCCCGTCTACGATCAGGCGCGTGACATCGTCCTCCTCGTAAGGGATGACGGATTGCACAAGGAATGTCCGCAACGGAACGTCGGCGAGGCAGTTCTGGGCGGCGGCCTGTTCAAGCGCCGATCCGGCCGCGATGCCGGCCAGCATGTCGCCCGAGCGACGCGGCGTCGCCTTGGCCAAAAGATCCTTGAGGTCGGCGAACGCCCAGGTTTGGCCGCCGAGGCTGAAACGATAGGACATGACGTGGCCTTCACCGAGGAGGCGCTTGTACGGGGCAAGCGTAGAGCTTGGCATGGGACGTGAATAGCGAATTCCGGACATCCGGCGAACGGTCGGCTCGCGGCGGCGCTGCTGGCTCCCGCTCAACGGCGATGGATTGACATATGCTTGTCAGACGGGCGTGATAATCGCCGACCGCTGTCACACAAGACGTGTTCGCCCGTGGCGGTGACAAGGCTTCGACCCGAGGGAAAACAATGATGGCTCCGCTGAAGTTATCCGCATCGCTGTCGGTGCTGGCTTTGATGATCTCATCCCAGGTCGCGGTCGCGCAGGCGCCCGATGCCCTGGTGGCGGCGGCCAAGACGGAAGGCCAGCTTTCAGTCATCGCGCTTCCCCACGATTGGTGCGGCTACGGCGACATCATTGAAGGGTTCAAGACCAAATACGGACTCAAGGTCAACGAGCTGAACCCCGACGCGGGATCCGGCGACGAGGTGGAAGCCATCAAAGCCAACAAGGGCAACGCCGGCCCGCAAGCGCCGGATGTGATCGACGTCGGCCTGTCGTTCGGTCCCACCGCCAAAAGCGAGCAGTTGCTTGCGCCCTATAAGGTGTCGACCTGGGCCACCATCCCCGACAACGCCAAGGACGCCGATGGCGCCTGGTACGGTGACTATTACGGCGTCCTCGGCTTTGAGGTGAATGCCGACCTCGTCAAGAAGGTGCCGGCGGACTGGGCCGACCTGCAGGACCCGGAATACAAGAACGCCGTCGCCATGGCGGGTGACCCGCGTACGTCGAACCAGGCCATCCTGGCGGTTTACGCGGCCGGTCTGTCGGCCGCCAAGAACGACGCCACCAAGGCATCGGAAGCCGGGCTCCAGTATTTCGCGGCGCTGAACAAGTCCGGCAATTTCGTGCCGGTCATCGGCAAGGCCGCTTCCGTGGCCCAGGGCGCGACGCCCATCGTCATCCGCTGGGATTACAACGCCCTGGCGGACCGCGACACCTTGAAGGGCAATCCCGAGATCAAGGTCGTCGTCCCCAAGACCGGCGTGGTGGCCGGTGTTTATGCCCAGGGCATCAGCGCCTATGCGCCCCATCCGAACGCCGCGAAGCTGTGGATGGAATATCTCTACTCCGACGAGGGGCAAGTCGGCTTCCTCAAGGGCTATTGCCACCCGATCCGCTTCCAGAACCTCGTCGCCGACAAGAAGATCGACGCGGCCGTGCTAGCCAAGCTGCCCCCGGCGGAAGCCTATGCGACCGCCGTCTTCCCGACGCTGGCCGAGCAGGATGCCGCGAAACCCGCCATTACCACCAAGTGGGACTCGGTGGTCGGCAGCAACGTCAAGTGAACTTTTGACCCGGGGCGACATCGCCTCCGGGATGGGTCGATCCCACGCGTCGGAGCGGGTGGTCTCGCCGCCGCGTGGGACAGGTCGAGCTTATCTGCTGCTGACGGGTACGACGCGCCACTACGCTCGACCATTCGGCACGGCTCCGGACCTCGCGAGATGTCCGGAGTCCTCGCGCGCGACGCGATGGTTCAAGAGGGGCGATGACGCAGCAAACGGCTGATTTCACTCTGGCGGCAAGCGTCGGTCCGCAGGCCTCCAAGGCCCGTTCGCTGGATTGGCTCGGCATCCTGCCCTTCGCCCTTTTCGCGCTGTTGTTCCTGCTGCTCCCCACCGCTTTCCTGATCGTCGGCGCTTTTCAGGACGCGGCGGGCCATTTCACCCTGGCCAACCTCGCCCACCTGTTTCAACCGACGATCCTTAGTGCCTATTGGATCAGTTTCGAGATCAGCGCGGCCTCGGCTTTCGGCGGGGCGGTGTTGGGCTTCATGCTCGCCTGGGCGGTGGTGCTGGGCGGCCTGCCGCGCTGGCTCCGCCCGACCCTGATGACGTTCTGCGGCGTGGCTTCTAACTTCGCCGGCTTGCCGCTCGCCTT
>CALMOK010000066.1 GCA_937871825.1 uncultured Alphaproteobacteria bacterium | reverse complement strand
CAATTATCCTCTGCAATTCGCCTGCGAGGCGACGCTAAACATCGCCAAGCAGACCGAAATCCTGGAACTCATGCGGGAAGCGGGCTTCTTCACCGTTTTCGTTGGCATTGAAACGCCGGAGCTCGACGCGCTGAAGCACATCGCCAAGGACCACAACAACGCGGTTCCCATGATGGAGGCGATCCGCACCCTGAACGACTACGGGCTTGAGGTCACTTCCGGCATCATCCTCGGGCTCGACACGGAAACGGACTCGTCCGAACAACTACTGACCGAGTTCGTGGATCGCTCCAACGTGCCGGTGCTCACCATCAACCTGCTGCAGGCCCTGCCCAAGACGCCACTGTGGGACCGGTTGACGCGGGAAAACCGACTTCTCAACGACCCGACGCTGGAATCTAACGTGCGCTTCCTGCGCCCCCACGACGAGGTGGTGGCGAGTTGGCGACGGGCCATCGGCCACGCCTACGCGCCGGAAAACATCTTCGCGCGTTTCCGTCACCAGATGGACCACACCTACGTGAACCGGATGAAGACGCCGGTGCGCGGCAAGCTGACCCGGTCGAACCTCCGTCGCGCCGCCATCATGGGAAAGAACATCGTCTGGCAGATCGGCGTGAAATCCGACTACCGGGGCCCATTTTGGCGTTCGGCTTGGCACGCGCTGAAGAAGGGGCAGATCGAGGCCATCTTCAACATGGGCTTCGTTTGCCACCATCTGATCCGTTTTACCCGGGAAGCCCTGCGCGGGGAGCACAACGCATCCTTCTACGCCGCCAAAGCCAAGGCAAAGACAATTGGCACCTCGTTGGATGGAGAAGAGTTGCGCAAGACGGCTTAATGCCGGCCCAAGCCTCGTCAAATGGTATCGTAAGCTGAGCTGTTTGGATCGCCGTGGGAACATGATCGAGCTACCAGCACTTGTTAGTCTCAAGACCCGGCGATCGGGAGCGGCGATCAATACTGCTTCCCGTCACCGGCTTCGAGCGAGCCAAGCCGTCACGTATGGCCGGCACGCGTCGAAATGTGTTCCAGGGAGGGTTCTCATGAAATCGTTATGGTTGGCGTTGCCGGTCCTCTGCCTCGCGCCGTTGGCCGGGGCGTCCGCACAGGTCAACGGGAGCTACCGCCAGTCCTGCACCAACATCGAGCAGGACGGGCCGACTTTGTCGGCCGACTGCAAGGCCCCGGGTGGGCGCCGTATCTCTTCGACGCTCGACGTCAGCCGTTGTCGTGGGCAACCTGTGTCGAACACCTATGGTCGGTTGACTTGCGGCGGCGTCGAAGGCGCGACTGGCAACGACCGCGGTGCTAACCGGCGCGGTGGCGACGACGACCAAGACAATGGCTACGTTCCGCGTCGCCGCTTCGGCGGGGACAATGGCGGATACCGTCGCCCCGATAACGATGATGATGGCGGATACGCGCCGCGTCGCCGCTTCCGGGCGCCCGATCCCGACGATGAATAAGGCCGACATCGCCAGTTGAGGCGGATGAAACCAAAGCCAAGCTCGACAGGGCTCCTGAACGACGGCGTTCAGGAGCCTTTTTTTGCCGGACGCTGCAGCCACGACGATCCGGCCGGCGTTGATGCGACGCCCAAATGGGAGGCGACGCTCGCCCCCACATCGGCGAAGGTCGATCGGCGACCGATCGCCATGGCGCCAATCGAGGCGCATCGTGCCAGGATCGGCACGACCTCGCGGGTATGGTCTGTGCCGGCCCAGGTCGGATCATTGCCATGATCGGCCGTGATGACCAGGAGGTCGTCCAGTCGTAAGGCGGCGAGAATGCCGGGCAGCCTGCCGTCGAAGGTTTCCAGGCAGGCGGCGTAGCCCGGCACGTCGCGGCGGTGGCCGAACTCGCTGTCGAAATCCACCAGGTTGACGAAGACCAGCCCGCCTTCCGGGAGCCCGGGGAAGGCGCTGAGCGCGGCATCGAGGCGGGCTGCCTGACGACGATCTGGTCGACGCTGCGCAGGCTTGGGCTGTCACACAAAAAAACTAGGCCAGCAAAGTTGGCTGGCATGCTTTCTGTTCCGGTTCGGCCAGGTAGGCGTTCGGG
>CALMOK010000065.1 GCA_937871825.1 uncultured Alphaproteobacteria bacterium | reverse complement strand
GAACATGGTCTTCTGGACCGGGTCCGGCGGCTCAGGGTTCATCTTCATCTGCAGGAACATCGACACGCCCATGATGAGCGGCCACACGCCGATCATCAGCGCGTGCGGCGGCGTCCAGGGAATCAGGCCGAACAGGTTGAACAGCGAGGTCGGGTCGGGCGACGACAGGTCCTTGATCCAGCCGAAGAAGGGCGCCTGCCGCATCTCGATCGTGATGAAGATCACCTTGTAGAGCGCGAAGAAGACCGGGATCTGCACCACCATGGGAAGGCAGCCGGCAACCGGGTTGATCTTGTCCCGCTTGTAAATCTCCATCGTGGCTTCCTGCTGCTTCTGCTTGTCGTCAGGAAAGCGCTCCTTGATGGCGGCCAGTTGCGGTTGCACGTTCTTCATCTTGGCCATCGACAAATAGCTGCGATTGGCGAGCGGAAAGAACAGGCCCTTGATCAGAACGGTGACGATCAGGATCGCGACACCGAAATTTCCAGTCAGCTTGTAGAAAAAGTCCAACACCTTGAACAAGGGTTTGGTGATGAAGTAGAACCAGCCCCAATCGATCATCAGGTCGAAATTCTTGATTCCATATTCGGATTGATACTTGTCGATCGTGTTATTTTCTTTAGCGCCGGTAAAGACGCGGGTGGTCAGGTCGATGTTGGCGCCGGGAGCGATCGTCCGCGCGTCGGCGAGAGCATCGGTCTGGTAGGTTTTTGGCTGCGCGGCCCCATCGACCGAGAACCGGCCCTTGAAGCCGACGTTCTGATCGGGAATGACGGCTGCCGCCCAATATTTATCCGTGATGCCGAGCCAACCACCCACGCCGTCGAGCGTCCGGGTGCCGCTCGTTTCCTTCTCCATCGCGTCGTATTTGATCTCCTGAACGCGGCTGTCGCCCACGACGCCGATCAAACCCTCGTGCAGGACGGCGTAGTTGGAAACTTCCGGCTTGCCGTGGCGAGAAACCAGCGTGTAAGGGAACAAAGTGACGGCCGCCGGCCCGGTGTTTTCCACCGTGTCCTTCACGGAAAACATGTACTGATCGTCGACCGAAACCTGCCGCGTGAAGCGAAGGCCCTGCCCGTTGTCGTAGGTCAGGTTCAGTGGCTTCTCGGACGTCAGGCGATTACCGTCGGCAGTCCACAACGTGTCTGACGTGGGAAGGGCCAGGGTGGCGCCGGGCTGCCCCACGAAACCGATCTCGGCATAATAAGGGTTGGGCGAACCCGACGGCGAGAGCAGTTCGATGATCGGGCTTTTCGGGTCGGTCGTCAGGCGGTAATTCTTGAGCGCCACGTCGTCGATACGGGCACCTTTGAGATTGATCGATCCCGACAGGCTGCGCGTGTCGATCGACACGCGTGGGTTCTGGGCGAGGGCATCTTCGCGGGTGCGAACCATTTGGGGCGTGGCAGCCGCGTTTGGCGCCGTTCCGGCCGCCGGGGCGTCGGGCGACGCCGCGCCGGTGATGCCGGCCGACGGAACCGGATTGCCGGGCGTTTGGGCTTGCGACTGGCCCTGAATTTGGGATTGGGCTTGCCTGGCCTTCTGCATCTGTGGCCAGCCGTAGAAGTAGTTCCAGCCGACGATAACCAAAACCGACAGCGCGATCGCCAGGTAAAGGTTCTTGTTGTTATCATTCATGGTCGATCACTGAACTTACCGGGCGCGACACCGTTGAGGCGTGCAACGAAGCGGGTTATGAGCCGGACGGCCGGGCTTTTCGCTCAGGTTTAGGCCCGCGCGGGTTTCTTAACTGGAAACCAGCCCTGCGCACCGCCGCTTCGAGGTCGGCGACCAATCTTTCGAATGGAACTGTCATCGCTTCGCGGCGCGCGACGACTACATAGTCGGTATCGGCGTCGGTTGAAAGCGCCTTGGCCTGCCGAAGGGCTTCGCGCAGCCTACGGCGAATGCGATTTCGTTCGACCGCCCCGCCCTCCTTCTTGGTCACCGTCAGACCAACCCGCCCACCAGCTTCAGGGACGACCTGATCGGGAGCGACAGGCGATCGCTTGGCGGCCTGGATCGTGAAAAGGGGGCGGTGCACGCGAGTCCCTCGTGCAACGAAAAGGAACTCGCTTCGCCGTGTCAGGCGCGCAACAAACGGAAAAGATGGGCCGAACAGATCCGACCCATCCGCAATACTTGTCTTGATTGGCTCAGACCGGGCCGAAAGATCCGATCCCAACTCGGTCGGCAATCAAGCCGACAGCTTTTTCCGGCCACGCGCCCGGCGGGCGGCGATGATCTTGCGGCCACCGACGGTTTCCATGCGGGCCCTGAAGCCGTGGCGGCGTTTGCGCACCAGTTTGCTGGGTTGGTAAGTCCGCTTCACGACGTCGCTCCGGTCCACTGATGCCCGGCGCCGAAGGCCGTGCTTGTTATGAACGAGCCACGATGCCCCGATGTGGAAACGCCATACCGGCGAACATGCGACATCAGGCGGGCACGACGGCTCGGGTAAGGATCGGTCTATACCGGCAGGCTTCCCGGTAAGTCAATCGATGATCGGCGGTTGACGCGGCAGGCGGGTTGCCCGATGCGAAACCATGACCCTGGCGACGACGAGGCGGGATGTGGCCCAGACCAGCGTTCTGACACCGGACCTATGCGTGATCGGCGGTGGGCTGGCCGGCTCGGCCCTGGCGATGGCTTCCGCCGCCATCGGGCTGAGCTGTGTCGTTGTTGACAAGCAGGCCCGCCTTGGTGGCAGCCAAGCGGGCGACCTCGCGATCGACATGCTGCTGACCGCCGCCGGGCGGGTTGGGCATTTAACTCAGCGCGCTTTCGCCGAAGATGCCGCCGCTTTCATCGACACGCGCCAGCGAATCGGGCCAGTGGTTGGGCGAGCCGCGGCCGGCGCGAGCGCCGAGCGCTTGCGCGCCCTCGGCGTCACGGTCCTTGAAGCCTGGGCGAGCTTCGCCGACAAGGCCACCATTCTGGCCGGATCGACAACCATCCGGGCGCGCCGCTTCGTCCTCGCCACGGGGGCGACCCCGATCCTGCCCAGGATCGCCGGTCTCGATATCGTCAACCCTTTGACAGCCGACAGCGTCGCGGGGTTGGCCGACCTGCCCGAACGGCTGGTCATTGCCGGCCACGACAGGGTGGCGTTCGAACTCGCGCAAGGCTTCCGTCGCTTGGGGTCGGAGGTCACCCTGTTGGG
>CALMOK010000064.1 GCA_937871825.1 uncultured Alphaproteobacteria bacterium | reverse complement strand
CAGTGAATCACGACCTCGCAGGAGCCGGTAGGCCCTTCTTCAACAGCCTGCTAGACGGCCGCTCGGATCGATCGAACGCCGACACTCGGCGATACTTGGCACTGTCAGCGCAGGTCGAGCGATTGCACGCGCAACGTTTTGCCCGCAGCGCCGATCGCCAGCGCGGGAGTGACGCATCCCGAGCGCTTTGCATGATCGTCCCGTTTCGTCATGCTCAGGGCCACCTCAACGATGATCGCGGCAGTGGCCGTGTAGCCGGGGTGACCGGTACCCTGGATTGTGGCGACCCCGACTGCGCCATCGTGACAGGTGGCGCGCGCCTGAACGGTCCATGCCCAGTCACGCAAATAAGATCCGGACGGTCCTGTTCCCGCCTCGGGGAGGAACTTGCGGATCCCGCCGGCGACCGCGCGGCGAACGGACAACGGCAGTCGGGTCATCTCCACGGCGAGACGCTGCACCCCACTCTTGGTGGCGGCGCGCGCCCGGCGACCCAGGCCCGCGACGCCGCTCGTGCCCCCAATGTCGACGCCTTCCCGGTAAAGGGCGGGTGTGTACGCCCTCCCGCTCTCCATGGCGAGAATAGCCGCCGTCCGATGGATGATCGGCGGGTTGAGGAACGCGACGGGCACGACGGGTCCCATCACGCGGCCATCGACCGTGCCTGCGCCGAAGCGCATGGCGCCAGGGCGCGAGGTGTCTGCCTTCCCGGCCCCGGTCGGCAACAGCGCGTCGGGCCGTCCCACCATTCCCGCTTCCGCGTCGTCGAGCATCTCGATGACGCTCGCCATCGTGCCCGCCGAGACCGACTCCTTGAAGGAGACGCCGCCTTCGGGCATCCGCTCGAAGCTGATCGAGACGGGCACATCCGCGATCGGTCCCGCCGCGCCTGGTCCATCGGGATCCCCCCCGCCACCAACGGCGCGCTTGCATGCGACAAGTGTGGCGAGGTCTGCGGGCATCGCTTCCCAACCGGCCATCTGCACGATTTGCACGCCCGCCCGCCGCGCGGATTCGTCGAACCGGTCGATCACCCGGCGCAGTAGCGGAATCTCGCCACTCAGGTCGACGTAGGATGAGCCGCCTTCCACGCAGGCGGTGATCAGGTTCTGCGCCTTGCTCGTGTAGGGTCCCGCCAAATTCAGCACGACCGCCGTCCGCAGCGCGAGTGCCCCCAGCGACGAGCCGTCGTCGACGGTCGGCCACGAGGATCTCGACATCGTCCAGCGAGAAATCGGAGAGAACGCGCGCGACCCGCACCCGGTCACGACCGGCGACGGCCCAGCGGCGAGCGCCGTCGGGTCCCCGGAGCAACCGGTCGACGCCGATCAGCTGCTCGACGACGAGTTTTCCGGTGAGGCCCGTCGCCCCGAAGACGACCAGATCGAAATCGCGCCCACCCTTATCGCGCCTGCCCGGACTTGTTTGTGCGTTTGTCATGGTCGATCCACCGCTATCCGGACTTCCCGCTCACGATCCGCAATGGGAGCACCGGCTCGTTGGTGTCCGGCGCGGGGTCACGAGGACGATTGTGCCGAATCCTGATGCGGCTATCGACTTGCAGCGTCGCACGCTGAGCTGAAGGAGCGAACGGTAGGTAAGGGTTTCTGCCGGAAAGAACTGTCACCCTCGGAAGGGGTTTGGACCGTCTTCAACGGCAGAGGTTCGCTGTCCTGAGCGCCCAGCCCCAAAGCTGCCCTTCTGCTTTTGGCCAGGATGCGCCAAGTGCGTTGAAAAAGTCGGTTTGGGGACGTCTCGACTAGCCATAAGCTGACATTTGTACTGCGCCAGAACGTGGACGCTCGGCAATAAGCGGACGTAAGCTGCCCGCCTGGAAGCAGACCTTCGGCCGTTTGAGCGGTCACGGCCAGTGTCGACCCTTTATGGCCGTTTCGGGTCCTCTAGCGTCCTCCCCGAAGCCTGCCTTTCCAGACTGCTGCCAAGAGGCCCGTTAAACGTTCCCAATCAGGAGGACTCCGTCTCCCGCGCTGGCGGTTTCGACGACGTCTTCCGCGGCAGATGCGGGGCGGCTTGGAGGGAGAGGTGGTCGGCTCGGTTCAGCTTGCCGTCCCACGGGTCGCCATCATCGCCCAGCTCTCGTCGACCATAAGAAAGGCGGGCAGCGCGCGCCGCACCCATCACCCGATGGCGGCTATTCACCAGCAGCGTCACCCCGACGATCAGCAGCAGGTGCGGGGGAGAGGTCCAAAGCCCGACAGCTGCGAACTCAGAGCCGCCCGCGAAATTCAGACCGGTCATCAACGCCACAGCTGGAGGGGCGATGCCCTTGGCGGTTGCCTCCCGGCCCACAAGAGCCGCGGACGCCGTAGCTGGCGCCTAAAATGCGGAGGCCAAGCTCACGCCGACAGATCGTGATGGCGCCGATCAACATCTGGTTAATAACGGCCGTCGGGCCCCATCTTACGCGATGACCATCGAAGCGATCGTCTCTGCCGAAGGTTTGGCTGGGTCATGTGGCCGGGACGACGCACGCGCGTTGCCAACTGGCCGCATAGGTGTCGAGGTCTTCGCCGAGGCCGAAGGATCGATAAGTCGTCGCGTTCTGGCGTTTCGGGCCCGCGTCGGCAAGGACGAGGTGGGTCGCCCCGGCGCTCGTTCCAGTGCTGCCGAGCGCCGCGAGGACTTCCCGCCCCGACAAGTGGGCCAGTGCGCTGCAGTAGAGGGCGTTTCGGGCGAATGGGCCCTCGATGATCGTGCGGCCGCTAGCCGCGAGAAGTTCGAGGCAAGAGGCCGTCATGAGAGCGACGTAGAGGCTTGCAGCAACAGTTCGCTCGGCTCTCGAAAGAACAGTCGGATCGTGAGTCCACTGGCCGCGCCCATGCGGGAACGGGCCACTACCTGGCGCGAAGGTCGGCAGAGCCATGACCTGTCGGGCAATGACGCTGCGAACTGCCTCGGGGACGATGTCGCCCGCGTCACGGTTCGTCAGGATGTCAAATTCGCGCCCGCCCATGAAGCGCGCCGAGGGTATTGGTCGTCCGTAGGCATCCACGTTGGCCAGCGTATCGCGCGCAGGATCGAGACGTTCGAGGGCGCCATCAAGGGCAAAGGCGATCGCCCAGGTGCCCGTTGATATGACGGAGAACGCGCCGGTGTTGGCCTGAAGGTGCGGCAGCAGGGAGGCATTGGAATCGTGGATGCCGCAGGCGACCGGGATGGCCCGATCGAGGCCGATGCGCTTGGCAAGATCGGCCCGGATGGGCCCGAGTCGGTCAAAAGCGGAATGGACGGGCGCCATCTTGCCCGTCCAACCCATGGCGGCTACCAGGCTCGAGAAGCACCTGCCGCGAGGGTCCCACAAGTCCGTGTGCGCGCCGAGGGAGGTTGGCTCCGTAGCCACGACCCCGGTCAGCCAATAGGCCCAATATTGTGGGTATGTGACGAAGGCCCTGGCCGCCTCGAAGGCCTCTGGAAAGGCCTGCGACTGCCAGAACAGTTGCGCACCAAGGTTCAGCCCACCGGGCAAGCGGGGAGAGCAGGTCTCGTCGAAGCCGGGCCGAACACGACCATAAGCTTCCGAGAGCGCGTCCGGCCCTTCGTGTTCGTAGTCGAGGATCGGCAACGCCAGTCGGTCGGCACCGATCAGCGCGCCTGCCGCGCCGTGAGCGGTGATCGAGACCGCGTCGAAGCCCCCCTCTCGGGCCAGGTCGGCCAGCGCGTCGACGAAGAAGGCTTCGATGCGCGGCACGTCGAAATGCGGATAGGGCCCGTCCCGCAGCACCGTGTTGGGCATTGTGCGGGCCCAGGCCTCGGTGCCGCTCGCTCCATCGAAGAGGACCACCTTGACGTTGGTCTTTCCGACGTCGAGCACCGCCACGCGGCGCGGGTCGGCTCCGGAGGCGCTCATGGCAGGTGGAACATGGGTTCGAGCGGCGTGACCACCGGCTCGTTGGAGGGATTGGTTTCCATGATGTCGGCCATGTACGCCCACCAGCGCTTCATCGCGGGGTGATCCGGCAGCAGGTCCATGCCGTGGTCCCGTCGTCGCCACAGCACGCCGAAGAGGGTGTGGGTCGAAGGCTCAAGATAGATCGAATAGTCAAAAACGCCCGCGTCCTCGAGTAGCTTCACGACTGCGGGGGAGATCGCGTCGTGGCGCCGTCGGTACTCGTCGGCGTTGCCTGGATGCAACCGCATCGTGAAGGCGACCTTCTCGTGGGTCGCCGGGTCGAGCGCGGGAATCATGCGCTTCTCCACTTGTGCAGGAGCCTGCGCAGCAGGATCGGGAGCGCGATGACGCAGATCAGCATGGCGCCGATCACAATCGACATGATGATGCCCGGCACGTTGAGCAGGCCGAGTCCGGACGTGACGAGGCCCATCACCAAGGCCGCGATCACGACGCCCGGGATCGTGCCTGCGCCGCCCTGGATGTTGATTCCCCCCAAGACCACGATGGTAACGATGTCGAGTTCCCAGCCGAGCGCGATGGACGGCCGGGTGGACCCAAGGCGCGAGGTCAGCATCACCGAGGCGAGCCCGGCGGCGAGCCCTGTCATCAGGAACACGATGAAGCGGATGCGCTCGACCCGTAGTCCAGAGAAGCGTGCCGCGAAGGGATTGTTGCCGATGGCCCTCACGGCGCGACCGAAGGTCGTCCGGTGGAGCAGGATGCCGGCCAGGATCGCGAGCAGGACGAAGCTCGTGAACTCGAACGATATGACGCCCCACGTGTAACCCTGGCCAAAGAAGGCAAAGTCCGTGGGATAGGCGCTATAAACCTTGTCGCCGAGTACGACGTAACTGATGCCTCGGTAGAAGCTCATCGTGCCAATCGTCGCCACGATCGAAGGCAACCCGATCCTTGCGACAAGCAGGCCGTTGAACAGCCCGCACACGGCGCCGACCGCAAGCCCGACCACCACGAGTTCGGCTGTGCCGGCGCCCGCCTGGGCCGCGGCTCCCATGGCGGTCGAAGCGATGGCGATGATCCCGCCCACCGAGAGGTCGATTTCCCCGGCGATCACCACGAAAGCCATGGCCAGGGCCACGATCGCCTTTTCGGTGAAGTTGAAGGTCGCGTCCGATAGGTTGTTGATGTCGAGGAAGTACGGCGAGGCGAGCGAGTTGGCGCCGAAGATCGCGATCGCCACGAGAAGCAGCAGCGCCTCCCAACTCCCGAGGAAGTTCCGGGCCGGCGACGTGAGCCTGTCGGGGATCGCGCGGAAGGTCGGCGCGCTGTCGGGTGCGTGGGCGTGCATCGTCATCGGGGTCACTCCGCGGGAATGGCTGCAACCTGCGGGCGCAGGATGATGCGGCCGCCCTTGCGTTCGGCACGGGTGTTGAGCGTCACGGCCGCGATGATGATGGCGCCAGAGATGGCCATCTGGGCGAAGGGCGACACGTTCACGACTGGAAGCGCGTTCTTGATGATGCCGAGGAACAGCGCGCCGAGCACGGTGCCGCCCACCGAGCCGATGCCGCCGGCGATCGACACGCCGCCGATCACGCAGGCCGCGATCACGTCGAGCTCGAAGCCCGAGGCGACGTCCACATAGGCCACCGCGTAGCGTGACACCCAGAGATAGCCGCACAAGCCCGATAGGAGTCCGGAAAAGCAAAAGGCGAGAAAACGCGTTCGGCCGGCGTCGATGCCGGCATAAACGGCTGCGGTCGGGTTGCCGCCGACCGCGAACCACGCTCGGCCGATCGACGTTCGGTCGAACACCAAGGTCGTCGCGGCGACGACGGCCACGGCGAGCCAGGATAGCAGCGGCAGGTGGAGGAACTCGGCTCGCGGCACGCCGAGAAAGCCCGCCGAGAACTGGAAGCTGTTGATCCAGGCGCCGCCGGAAAGCACGAACGCCAGCCCGCGGTAGATCGTCAACGTGCCGAGGGTCACGACGATCGAGGGGATGCCGACCTTCCAAACCAGGAAGCCGTTGACGGCGCCCAAGACGAGACCCTGCAGGAAGGCGAGCGCCACGAGGAGCAGCAACGGTAATTCCGGGACGTGGGCATTGAGCAGGGCGACCGTCATGCCGGTCAGGGCGACGTTCGCCGCCACGGAAAGGTCGATCGAGCGCGTGATGATCACGGCCGCTTGGCCGAGCGCCATGATGATCAGGATCGAGGTGTCGTTGAACACGGAGGCGAGGTTGGCCGGCGTGACGAAGGCTGGAAAACGGATGGCGATCAGGGCCAGCAACACAAGCACGGCCCCGACGAGCAGAAGTTCGCGTCGGACAAGGGATGCGATTGGGCCGAAGCGGCGGGGCAGCTCGTCGGGACCGGTGTTTTCGGGCGTGTCCACGGTCGTTCTCAACGGAGTGCCCCCATGTTGCCGGTTGCCGCCTGGACGAGCGTTTCTGCGGTGAGGCCCTCACGGTCGAAAAAGCCGGCCATGCGGCCCTCCTTCATCACGAGGACCCGGTCGGCCATGCCGAGGATCTCCGGCAGCTCGGACGAGATCATCAGGACCGCGAGCCCCTGGCCGGCCAGTTCGCTCATGAAGGCGTGCACGGCGGACTTCGATCCGATGTCGATGCCCTTGGTCGGTTCATCGAGGAAGATCACCTTGGGCTTTGTGGCGAGCCACTTGCCGATCACGACCTTCTGCTGGTTGCCACCCGAAAGTGTTCCCACGGGCTGGGAAAGCGAAGAGGCCCTGAGATCGAAGCGTTGGGCGTAGTGCCTGGCGAGCTTGAACTCCTCGGCTGCCCTGATGAAACCGCGCTGCGAAACCGCCCCGAGCGAGCCGAGGGTGACGTTCTCGACGATGGGCATGGCGAGCACGGCGCCATGGCGCCCGCGCTCCTCGGGCACGTAGACGAGGCCGGCCTTGATGGCGTCGGCTGCCGAGCGGATCGAAACAAAGGTGCCGTCGATCGCTACGGATCCGGCCGAGGGGTGGGTCATGCCGAATAGGGACTGACAAAGTTCGGACCGGCCGGCGCCGACGAGGCCGTAAACGCCAAGGATCTCGCCCTTGCGGAGGTCGAACGAGATGTTGTCGAACTCTGTGGGGTGGCTGTAGCCCTTTACGCTGAGAATGGCGGCGCCGATCGTCGCCGGGGCCTTGGGAAAGACCTGGTCCACCTCGCGTCCCACCATCATGTGCACGAGTTCGCCGTGCGTAGCGTCGGCCATGCGGCCGGCGCCGATCGTGCGTCCGTCGCGGAAAACCACGTAGTCGTCAGCGACGCGGTGGAGTTCCTCGAACTTATGGCTGATGAACAGGATCGCCTTGCCGGAAGCCTTCAACCTGGCGAGGATGCGGAATAGATCCTCGACCTCCTTGTGGGAAAGGGCCGCAGTCGGCTCGTCCATGATGACGACGTTGCTGTCGACCGAGAGGGCGCGGGCAATGGCGACGAGGTGGCGCTGGGCGATGGACAGGTTCTTGAGCAGCATCGTCGCCTTGATCGGCGCGTCGAGGCTGTGCAGGAGAGCCATGGATCTGGCCCGGATCGCGGCCCAGTTGACGAGGCCGAAGCGGTTCTTAGGCGCGTGGCCGAGATAGATGTTCTCGGCAACCGACAATTCGTCGAACAGCACGGTTTCCTGGTGGATGGCCGTGATGCGCGCCCGTTGAGCGGCTTCCGGAGTGTCGAAGTGGACCTTTCTCCCCTCGATCAGGATCTCGCCGGCGTCAGGCTGGTAGATGCCGGTCAGGATCTTCACAAGCGTTGATTTGCCGGCGCCGTTCTCGCCGATCAGGGCCGTGACCCGGCCAGGCCGGAGCGTGAGCTCGACGCCCTCGAGCGCCTTCACGCCGGGGAAGAATTTCGAGATGCCACGCAGCTGCAAAAGGGGCGCCATGTCCGCGGGTCCTGCGGTTGGGCCGATGTTCGTCGTTATGGCAGGTGAGGATGCGGCGGGCACCGGCACCGCGGCCGAGCGGGCAAGATCAGACATTGACGTGCCTTTTCGGCCGGAAGAAGCTCGGCGGGCGCGATCATCAGGAAGCGAGGTGCGGCGTCCACGGGATGCCCCGGGAAGCCGCACATTGGCTCAGAAGATTTTGGCGAACTCGTCGACGTTGCTCTTGTCGTAGACGAACGGATCGGCCATCGCGCCCTCGTCGTTCGCTTCGAGCTTGAGCTTGCCCATGCGGCCGATCGGCATCTCGGCGCCTGGCTCGGCCTTCGTGCCCTTGACGAGGTCGTCGGCGAGATAGGCGGCGGAATAGCCAAGGTCGATAGGGTTCCAGATCGCGAAGGACTTCGTGGCACCCGAGTGGACCGCGCCCGCCATCTCGGACGGCAGCCCGAGCCCCGTGACGAAGACCTGGCCGATCTTGCCGGCGTCCTTGACCGCCTGAGCCGCGGCCACGATGCCCACCGAGGTCGGAGCGATGATGACCTTCACCTCCGGGTGGGTTTGCAGCAATCCCTGGGTTTCGCGATAGCTCTTATCCGACAGGTCGTCGCCATAGACCGTGGTGACGATGTTGAGGCCTGGGTACTTCGACACCTGCTTCTTCATCTCGGCGATCCAGGTGTTCTGGTTCGTCGAGGTCGCCGTCGCCGAAAGGATCGCGGCGTCACCCTTGCCGCCTGGCAGCGCATCGGCCGCCAGCTTGAGGCACATGTTGCCGATCAGCTCGTTGGACGAGGGGTTGAGGTGAAGCATTCGGCCGGCCGGGGCGACCGCCGAATCCCAGGAGATGACCTTTATCCCGCGCTGCATCGCCTTCTTGAGAACGGGAACAACGGCATCCTTGTCGTTGGCCGAGATCGCGATGGCGTCCACCTTCTGCGAGATCAGGGCGTTGATCACATCAATCTGGCCCTCGGCCGTGGTGGTGGTCGGCCCCGTGTAGATGATCTCGACCCCGCCGAT
This sequence comes from uncultured Alphaproteobacteria bacterium, assembly GCA_937871825.1. GTDB lineage: Bacteria > Pseudomonadota > Alphaproteobacteria > Rhizobiales > Beijerinckiaceae > Lichenihabitans. Next base: position 6,900 of record CALMOK010000064.1, on the reverse strand, counting down.
CGCCTTGGCGGCCTCGTCGGCGCCCTTGTGGGCGGCGTCGAAGAAGCCGTTGCCGAGCGATTTGACGACCAGGGCGATCCTGACGTTCGCCGCCTGGGCGGCGCCGGCCATGAGAACGCTGGCAAGCGCAGTGCTGACGACGAGTTTCCTGAGCGGTGACATGTTGTTTCCTCCCATATTGACGTTTCATCGTTGTCTTGGCGGCGTCGGCTACGCCGTCGAAGATGATGACTCTTGATCGCTTCCGCGTCGCGAATCAGCGATGATGAGATCAACACCAGCGTCCTCGATCATTCTGCGATCGTCGCCGGTGACCCGGCTGTCGGTGATGATGCATTTGGCGCGGTTCAGCGGTGCCAGGATCATGCTGGACTGAGCGCGGAACTTGGTCGCGTCGACCAGCAGGACGATCTCGTCGGCCTGCTGCATGAGTCGCTGCTCGGACGAGATGGTGAGCGCGTCGTCCTCCATGATGCCGAGCGGCGAAAGGCTTCTGGCTCCCAGGAACATGCGGCGGGCCCTAAAATGCGCAGTTCCGTCCTCGGCAAAGGGGCTGAGTATGATGCTCTGCTCCCGGTAAACCGCGCCGAACGGCACGAAAACCGTGCACTTCGAGTGCCGCAGCAGGTGGTCGGCGATTGAGAAGCTGTTGGTCAGCACCTGAAGCCGCAGTTGGGCCAGCGAATGAACCATCTGAAACGTGGTCGAGCCGCCGTTGATGATGATGGCGTCGCCTTCGCGGCACATTTCAACCGCCTTGCGGCCGATGGCGCGCTTTTCCAGGCTGTGCGGGGTCGCGGATCCGACGCCCCGATGATTTGCAAGGGAAACAAGGTTCGACGGCTGCAAGGCTTCGGCACCGCCGCGCAGCTTGCGCAAACGGCCCTGGCTGCTGAGGGCAGCAAGGTCGCGCCTGATGGTCGCCTCGGACCCCCCCGTCGCGTCGCTAAACTCCTGCACGGTTGCGACGGGCTGCATTTGCAGCGTTTCCAGAATAATGCGGTGGCGTTCACGCTCGTGCATCGCGTCGTCCTTTCATTCAGCTTCTAAGGGCGCCTGCGTTATAAGTCAACATTATTGGTCAGAACTTTTCACAGACTTAGCGTAAACCGATCACGTTTGACCGATATTGACAGATATCGTTCGATCATGCAGGTTGAAACGGACAGGCGGGATCGTGAGATCTCCATCCCCGGCCTTTGGGAGACTATCATGGCGCAAGGGCAGCAATTGCGGCTTCTTGAAAACAAGTGGGATGACGGCGTGGCCGCCAGCATGGATGAGCGCGACCTGTTGCTGTACCGCTCCAATCTGCTCGGGGCCGACAAGCGGATCACGAATTACGGCGGCGGCAACACCTCGGCCAAGGTGATCGACAAGGACCCACTCAGCGGGGAGGACGTCGACGTTCTCTGGGTCAAGGGCTCGGGTGGCGACGTCGGCACGATCAAGCTCGATGGGTTCGCCACGCTTTACATGAGCAAGCTCGATCAACTTCGATCAATCTACAAGGGCCAGGAGCATGAGGACGAGATGGTCGGCCTCCTAACCTTCTGCACCTTCAACCTGAACCCGCGCGCAGCCTCGATCGACACCGCGCTGCACGCCTACCTGCCCTACAGGCACGTCGACCACATGCATCCCGACGCGGTGATCGCGATCGCCGCGACCAGGAACAGCCGCGCCCTGACGCATCAAATCTTTGGCGACGAGATCGGCTGGATCGCGTGGCGGCGCCCGGGCTTTGAACTCGGCCTGGAGTTGTCGCGCTTCGCCAAGGAGCATCCGGACGCCAAGGGGGTCGTCCTCGAGAGCCATGGCCTGTTCACATGGGCGGACGAGGCAAAGGCCTGCTACGAGTTGACCCTTCGCATCATCAACAAGGCGATCGCGTGGTTCGACTGCCAGACGAAGGGCAAGACGATCTTCGGCGGCGAAGCGGTCCAGAGCCTTCCCGCCGAGAAGCGCCAGGCCGTCGCCGCACAGCTAATGCCCGAGATCCGCGCGCATATCGGGACCGGGGAGCGCAAGATCGGACATTTCGACGACAGCGACGCCGTGCTCGAGTTCGTCAACTCCAACGGGCTGCGCGATCTGGCAGCCCTCGGCACGAGTTGCCCCGATCACTTCCTGCGCACGAAAATCCGGCCCTTGGTTCTCGACTTCGACCCGGCAACTGGTTCGGTGGAAGCCGTGCTCGCGGGCCTTGGGACGGCGATCGCTGATTACCGCAAGCATTACGGCAGCTATTACGAGCGCTCCAGGCACCCCGATAGTCCGGGCATCCGGGACGCCAACGCCGTCGTGTACCTCGTTCCCGGGGTCGGCATGATCACCTTCGCCCGGGACAAGGCGACCGCCCGCATCGCCGGTGAATTCTATGTCAACGCCATCAATGTGATGCGCGGCGCCTCCACGGTCGACACTTATGTCGGGCTGCCGGAACAGGAGGCGTTCGACATTGAATACTGGCTGCTCGAAGAGGCCAAGCTGCAGCGCATGCCCAAATCCAAAAGCCTCGCCGGGCGCGTCGGCCTGGTTACGGGCGGCGCCGGCGGCATCGGCCGCGCGATCGCCGGCAAGATGATGTCGGAGGGAGCCTGCGTGGTTCTGGCGGACATCGACGTCGAGGCGCTGGCGCGCACCGAGGCGGAGTTCTCGAAACGCTTCGGCAAGGACCAGGTCCGCAGCCTTGTCCTAGACGTGACGGACGAAGGGGCCGTGCTCGACGGCTTCGCCAGGACCGCGACGCAATTCGGCGGCCTCGACATCCTGGTTTCCAACGCCGGCATCGCGTCGTCCGAGCCCGTCGAGAGCACCACGCTCGCGATGTGGGACCGCAACATGGACATCCTCGCCAAGGGGTACTTCCTTGTCGCCCGCGAGGCTTTCCGGATGATGCGCCGGCAGAAGCTCGGCGGATCGGTGGTGTTCATCGCCAGCAAGAACGGGCTCGCCGCCTCACCGAACGCCAGCGCCTATTGCACCGCCAAGGCGGCCGAGATCCATCTTGCCCGCTGCCTCGCGCTTGAAGGCGCGGAAGCCGCGATCCGCGTCAACGTCGTCAACCCCGACGCCGTGCTGCGCGGCTCGAAGATCTGGACGGGCGAATGGAGGGAGCAGCGTGCGGCGGCCTACAACATGAGCACGGACGAACTTGAGGATCACTACCGCAAGCGCTCGATGCTCAAGCGGTCGGTCCTGCCGGAGGATGTCGCGGAGGCGACCTACTTCTTCGCTTCCGACCTTTCCGCCAAGTCGACCGGAAACATCATCAACGTCGACGCGGGCAACGCCCAATCCTTCACGCGCTGACCCTCCGCCCAAGCCCGTCGGCCACCTGTTCCCGGCGGGTGGGTTTACGGCCTAGAACCGCATGGGCGGCCCATCAAGGGAGAGGACCATGAGCGACATGCCGATCCATACCGATGCGATCGAGCGCCACAACGCGCCGCGCAGAGGCGACCTTGAGGCGGACTACGATGCGCTCGGCGCCAAGCTCGCGCGGCGCGGCGTCGACATTGCCGCCGTGACGGCCAAGGTGTCCGCCTTCACCGTGGCGGTCCCGTCATGGGGCGTCGGCACCGGGGGCACGCGCTTCGCCCGCTTTCCCGGCGGCGGGGAGCCCAAGGGGATCTTCCAGAAGCTCGACGATTGCGCCGTGATCAACCAACTGGGCCGCGCGACGCCGAACGTGTCGTTGCACATCCCGTGGGACAAGGCCTCTCCCGACGAACTCAAGGCCAAGGCCGAGGATCTCGGTCTCGGATTTGATGCGATGAATTCCAATACGTTCCAGGATCATCCGGGACGCGTCGAACACCCGCTATCCTACAAGTTCGGCTCCCTGTCGCACACAGATCCGGCTGTTCGGGCCCAAGCTGTGGCCCACAACATCGATTGCATCGAAATAGGCGACCGCATCGGCTCCAAGGCGCTGACGGTATGGATCGGCGACGGGTCCAACTTCCCCGGCCAGAGCCACTTCGCCCGAAGCTTCGACCGCTATCTCGATGCCATGCGGGACATCTACGCCGCCTTGCCGGCGGATTGGCGGCTGTTCTCCGAACACAAGATGTACGAGCCCGCCTTCTACTCAACCGTGGTGCAGGACTGGGGCACCAGCCTGCTGATCGCGCAGGCGCTCGGCGACAAGGCGCAATGCCTCGTCGACCTCGGCCACCACGCCCCGAACGTGAACATCGAGATGATCGTGTCGCGGCTGGCCGGCGCCGGCAAGCTCGGCGGCTTCCATTTCAACGACTCGCGCTACGGCGATGACGACCTCGATGCCGGCTCGATCGACCCATTCCGCTTGTTCCTCGTGTTCAATGAACTCGTCGACCTCGAACTGACCTCCGGGGACTTCCGGCCGGCCCACATGATCGACCAGTCGCACAACGTGACCGACCCGATCGAGAGCCTGATCCGGTCAGCCAACGAGATCCGGCGCGCTTATGCCCAGGCCCTGCTCGTCGATCGCAACGCGCTGACAGCCCACCAGGAGGCCAATGACGCCCTGATGGCCTCCGAGGCCCTGAAGGAGGCTTTTCGCACCGACGTCGAGCCGATCCTGGCCAGAGCCAGGCTCGACGCCGGGGGAGCGATCGACCCGATCGCGGCCTACCGGGTCAGCGGTTATCGCACCAAGGTGACCGCCGCGCGGCCGGCGGCCTCCGGGGGCGGCGGCGGCCTCACTTGAAAGCTGTTACGGACTGATCAAACCTCCGGATCACGACGATACCTGCTTCGGGTCGACACCGGCCGGCAGGGCCAGCGTATGTCGATGTCAGGACTTCATGCCCCTGCCCCAACTTCGATCCAGATGTAGCCGGAGTTCGACGGGTCGACGTGGCCGTGTGCTCCGGTGGAGCGGCGAGCACTGGGGCGGGCCTGATCATGGCCATCCTGCTGGCGGTCGCGGCGGACCACAGCCGTCTGTCGCACGCTTGTCCAGCCTTCAAGCTCCCCCTGCGCAACATCCCGGTTGGTCTCGTGGCTGCTTTGCTCATTTTCGCGTCCAGCTACTAGGGGCTGCACATCACCTTCTACGGCCCGAACGGTCATGTCGGGCCCGCCACGGCGGAGATGGCCACGCACTCCCACAATCCCGAGCACCCCGACGGACCCGTCGCGGCCAGCGGCATTGGCGCCCCGCCCACGCGGAGGCAAGACACGATCAACTGACTTGAACCAGCTATGGATTGAGGTGGGCGAAGCGGCCAGGACGCGCCAAACGCTGAAGTTGGCACTTGATCGGAAAGCAGACGTTCGCCGCCGCCAGCGCTGGATGGTGTGCCGGGTCGATGCAGCGGGCAGGGCAAGCTAAAAATCGCCATCGAGTTTGATTGGTGTGGCTCGTCAGACGGTTCCGAGCAGGGCGAAGCTGCCAGAGAGATGTTCGACCAGCGACCAGTCACTCGGGTCGTTGCGGCGGCATACCATGGCGAGCCACGTGGTGCCGACCCCCGCCGTGGCGGTCACGCGACGATGGGGCGACAGGCGGGGGCGAGCCAGCCTCGCCGCATGTCAAGCGTTGCAAAATGAGCCCGAGCTTGCCTATCAGGCCGCACATCAACTATTTTGGTTGCGCAGGACGCGCGATGGCGGAAAGGTCGAGCCTCACTTCATCGGGCGCGGAACACGGGGCGAGAACAAACGTGACGGAAGATGGTAAGGACGCCGGTGGCCGCAGAGCCGCCTTGCTTCGACAGCGGCCAGAGCATTTCAGCCGCCGCTCATTCCTGGTCGGCTCGACGATCGGCTTCGGGGTGATGGGTCTTGCCGGGTGTGCCACGTCCGATGATTTGTTCCGAGCCGAAGCGGTGAAGTTGTACGGGCCGGTGGCCGCCGATAAATTCCCGATTCCAGCCGTCGATATGAGCAAGGTCGACACAAAATACCTTCGGCGGACCGTGCAGTACGAGTCCAAGGAGGCGGCCGGGACGATCGTGATCGATCCCAAGAATTTCTACGTCTACCGCGTCGAGGGCGACGGATCGGCCACGCGCTATGGCGCCAACGTCGGCCGCGACGGGTTCTTGTGGAACGGTGAGGCCTATGTTGGCCGCAAGTCCGAATGGGCGACATGGACGCCGCCCGCGGAAATGATCAAACGCCAGCCCGAGGCCGCCAAATATGCCCACGGGATGCCCGGCGGCCTCGACAACCCGCTTGGTGCCCGCACGCTGCATCTTTACCAGAACGGCCGCTATACGCTTTATACGATCTATGCCAGCAGCGAGCCGGAATCGATCGGCACGGGCCGCACGAGCGGCTGTGTCGGCCTGCTCAGCCAAGACATGATCCATCTGTATGCGCAGACGCCTCTCAAGACGAAGGTGGTTGTCCTCCAAGCGTGATCGGCGTGTCAGGGGTGGTCCGACGCTCCAGGCTGCGCGGACGGGGTCGCCTTCCGGCGTGTGTCGTGTTCGCGCCAACACCTGGACTTGGCACACTGCCGCAATCCGGACCTCGGCACTCGGTCACGATACCGGTAACTGCCGATCGGTTGTGGAAGTCTGGAGAGTCCGCTTTTGATAGCCCGATCGCCTCACGAGTTCTGGGCTATTTACGTGGTGTCTTAAAACAAGAATCTGTTTTGAATGGTGCATGTGGCCACCCAAAACAAACCAGTTCACCGGGTGTGCTTGGGCGCACTCAAAAATCGGCCTACTTCCGAGCGTTCCTCAGAACTCACCAGCAGGTGTGGCCACCGTCCACGGCAAGGACCGATCCGGTGCAATAGCTCGCCGCGTCACTGGCAAGAAAGAGAACGGCCCCTGCCATCTCCGACGGGTCGGCAAAAGGAGCCATCGGTGTCGATTCGATCGCGGCACGATGGAGAGCGGGGTCGCTCCTCAGGAGATCGGTCCGGTTCGTGACGGTGTAGCCGGGCGC
>CALMOK010000063.1:2289-20305 GCA_937871825.1 uncultured Alphaproteobacteria bacterium | reverse complement strand
GGCCAGACCCATGACCTCGCCGGTGGAGCGCATTTCAGGCCCCAGGACGGTATCGACGTTGGGAAAGCGGGCAAAGGGGAACACCGCTTCCTTGACACCTACGTGGGCTTGCCGGGCGTGCGAGCGAAGATCGAAGTCGCCGAGTTTCTCGCCGGCCATGATCCGCGACGCGATCTTGGCGAGCGGCAAGCCGATCACCTTGGCGACGAACGGCACGGTGCGGGACGCCCGCGGGTTGACCTCCAGCACGTAGAGCGCGCCGTCCTTGATGGCGTATTGGACGTTCATCAGCCCGACGACGCCGAGCGCCAGGGCGAGCTTGCGGGTCTGCTCTTCGATTTCCCCGATGATCTCGGGCCCCAGGCTGTGCGGGGGCAGCGAGCAGGCCGAGTCGCCCGAATGGATCCCCGCCTCCTCGATATGCTCCATGATGCCGGCGATGAAGACGGCCGTGCCGTCGCACAGCGCGTCGACGTCCACCTCCGTGGCGTCCGACAGGTAGCGGTCGAACAACAGCGGGTTGGTGCCCAGCACCGTGTTGATCTGCCCCGTCTTGTCGTTCGGATAGCGCATCTTGACGTCGGAGGGCACGAGTCCCGGCAGGGTGTCGAGCAGGTAGCCGTCGAGCGTGGACTGGTCGCGGATGATCGCCATGGCGCGGCCGCCGAGCACGTAGGACGGGCGAACCACCAGGGGCAGGCCGAGGCTCGCCGCGATGAGGCGGGACTGCTCGACCGAATAGGCGATGCCATTCTTGGGCTGCTTCAACCCGAGCTTGTCGAGGAGCCGCTTGAAGCGGTCGCGGTCCTCCGCGAGGTCGATGGAGTCGACCGAGGTCCCGAGGATGGGGATGCCGGCCCGCTCCAGCGCGTTGGCGAGCTTCAATGGCGTTTGGCCGCCGAACTGCACGATGACGCCCTTCAGGACACCGTTCTCGGCTTCCTTGGCGAGGATGGCGAGCACGTCCTCGCTCGTCAGGGGCTCGAAGTAGAGCCGGTCCGAGGTGTCGTAGTCGGTCGACACCGTTTCGGGGTTGCAGTTGATCATGATGGTTTCAAAGCCCGCCTCGCTCAGCGCGAAGCAGGCGTGGCAGCAGCAATAATCGAACTCGATCCCCTGCCCGATCCGGTTGGGGCCGCCACCCAGGATCACGATCTTCTCGCGGTCCGTCGGCCGCGCCTCGTCGGCCGGGGCGCCGGCGAAGGGCGCCGCGTAGGTCGAGTACATATAGGCCGTCGGGGAAGCGAACTCCGCCGCGCAGGTATCGATCCGCTTGTAGACCGGCTCGACGCCGCGTGCCTTGCGCAAGGCCGCGACCTCGGCCTCCGTTCTGCCCGACAGAACGGCGATGCGGCTGTCGGCGAAGCCCGCCGCTTTCAACTGTCGCAGGTTGGCCGCCCCGTCCGGCAGGCCGAAGCGCCGCACCTTGTTCTCGAGGTCGACGATGGCCTGCAGCTGCCGGATGAACCAATGGTCGATGCGGCAAGCCTCATGAATTTCCGCGTGGCTCATGCCGTGGCGCAACGCTTCGGCCACGTTGAGCAGGCGATCCGGCGTCGGGCGTCCGAGCGCGGCTCGCAAAACCGCCTTGTCGTCCCCCTTGCCAAGGCCTTCGATCTCGATCTCGTCGAGGCCGGACAGCCCCGTTTCGAGCGACCGCAGGGCCTTTTGCAGGCTGTCGGCGAAGGTGCGCCCGATCGCCATGGCTTCGCCGACGGATTTCATGGCGGTGGTCAAAATCGGTTCGGCCCCGGGAAACTTCTCGAAGGCGAAACGCGGGATCTTGGTGACCACGTAGTCGATCGTGGGCTCGAAGGAGGCGGGCGTCGCCCCGCCGGTGATGTCGTTGGCGATTTCGTCGAGCGTGTAGCCGACCGCGAGCTTGGCGGCGACCCGGGCGATGGGGAAGCCCGTTGCCTTCGAGGCGAGCGCGGAGGAGCGCGACACGCGCGGGTTCATCTCGATGACGATCATGCGCCCGTTCTCGGGGTTGATCGCGAATTGGACGTTGGAGCCGCCGGTTTCGACGCCGATCTCGCGCAGGCACGCGAGGCTCGCGTCGCGCATGATCTGGTATTCCTTGTCGGTCAGCGTCAGGGCGGGCGCCACCGTGATGGAATCGCCCGTGTGCACCCCCATGGGATCGATGTTCTCGATCGAGCAGACGATGATGCAATTGTCCGCGCGGTCGCGGACCACCTCCATCTCGAACTCCTTCCAGCCCAGCACGCTTTCCTCGACCAGGACCTCGCTGGTCGGCGAAGCGTCGAGCCCCCGCTCGATGATGTCGATGAACTCGGCCTTGTTGTAGGCGATGCCGCCGCCCGTGCCGCCCATGGTGAAGGACGGCCGGATGATGGCCGGCAGGCCGATGTCGTCGATGATCGCCAGCGCTTCCGACAAGGTGCCGATCTGGTGCGAGCGCGGCGTGTCGAGCCCGATCTTGGTCATGGCGTCGCGAAACAATTCGCGGTCCTCGGCCTTGTCGATGGCGGCCGCGGTGGCGCCGATCAACTCGACGTCGTGCTCCTTCAGGGTTCCCATCCGGTCGAGGGCCAGCGCGCAGTTCAGCGCCGTCTGGCCGCCCATCGTGGGCAGCAGCGCGAAGCCGCCCGGCACCGCGTGGCGCTCGGCCTTGATGATCGCCGCCACGATGTCGGGCGTGATCGGCTCGACGTAGGTGCGGTCGGCCATGTCGGGATCGGTCATGATCGTGGCCGGGTTGGAATTGACGAGGACGATCCGGTAGCCCTCCTCCCGCAGCGCCTTGCAGGCCTGGGTTCCCGAATAGTCGAATTCGCAAGCCTGCCCGATGATGATGGGACCGGCGCCGATGATCATCACGGTCGAGATGTCGGTCCGTTTCGGCATGAGGTCCCCAAAGTGAAGGCGCCGCGGCGGCAACCGACCGCCCGAGCGAGCGCGGCCCACCCGGCATGCGGGTGAGCGACGCGCGCGAGGGCGATGCGTGGCGGCAGATGGATGTCCGGCTGAGGGGCCTCAATAAAGGAGACCGCGCCGATTGCAAATCGTGCAGGCGGCCGGCGACCAAGCCTTTCACATGAAAATGCCCGGCACGAAGCCGGGCATCCGCGATCGCGACCGGGCCGGCCGTTCACATTGGCGGGACGGCGCCGTCCTTGCCGACAACGATATGACCCTTGGACGGCATGCCGCCGCCTTCGGCTTCGCCGGCGATGAACACGGCGGCACCCGGCTTCACGTCGGCGGCGCTCGCCGACCCGATCATGACGATGGGGGCGTCGGACGGAATGGTGACCTTCTTCTCACCGCCCTTGTACGACAAGGTCACGGTCTGCCCGTCGACACCCTGCACGGGGTTGCTCACCGTCGCGTTGGTCATCTGGCTGCTGGGCTTCAGATCCCAGGCATAATCGCCCTCGCCGGTGCCCCGCATGGCTTCGGGGAACACGACGACCTCGAGGGCCTTGGCGCCGGATGAGTCGGCCACGTTGGCGGTGCCGATAAAGGTTCCGGCCTTGATGTCGGCGATCGACGCCTTGGTGACGCCGCCGATCTTCCAATCATCGCCGAGGGTCAGCGACACGTCGCTGCCTTCACGGGTCTTGATCGTCACTTTCGCGCCGTCGACGGTCGACACCGTGCCGCGCAGATGAACGGGCGCGGCGGAGGCCGATGCTTGCAATGCGGCGAAAAGTGCGGCGGTCGCCACCATGCCGGTCAGGGTCATGATCTTCATATTGGTTTTTCCTTAGCGCCCGAATATCGAAGCGCGGCAACGCTGTAGCATGGGAGCGGAAAGGCGCCTATCGGCCTGGGAGTTCCGAACCTCTCTCCTTGGAAGAAGCAACACACCATCTAAAGGCGAAGTCAGAACTTGCCATTTAACTCAGATTATTGCCGCCATACAACAACGCCAACCATCGAGAATGTTGGGAACAATGCCTTTCATCGTCGATTGATCAGGTTCTTGGATTAAGCTGGAACACAACATGGGATAAAATCCGCCAGCTTGCCATCCGCTCAGCAGGAGAGTCGAAATGATCCGATCATCATTCGTCGCGGCGGCCCTTGTGGCCAGCCTTCTCGGCAGCACCGTCGCCGTGGCGCAGAATACGGGCCCGGGTGGCGCGGGGCTGAACAGCATGGGCGGCCCGACGAACAACAACCCATCGGGCACGGCCGGCAACGGACAAACCATGGACCCGAATGGGACGGGGGGCACCAATGCGGGCGCAAACGGAACGGGCATGAGCGCGCCAGGAGCAATGAACGGCGCGAACGCCGCTGGCGGCGGGGCCGCGGCATCGACCAACGCCCTCGGCACCGCCGGGGTCACCGGCACGGTCGGCAAATAGTCCGACCCCATCATACGGCCAGTGCGTCTTGACCGGACGGGAAACCGGGCGGCCGAAACGCCCGGCGCCCGCGCGTCGCGCGGCTCTCAGCGAGCCGCCCGCCCTCAATGGCCGAGCGGCTCGTCGGCTTCCTCGATCTCGGCTTCCACGAGGCAGTAGGCCGGAACCGTTCCGGTCTTGATGTCGTCGGCGACCTCGCCGTACCAGAGAACCTGGACGGCCTCGTCGCTGCCGCCCGTGACGATCATGGCCGGACCGCCAGCCTTGAGCTGCACGATGTCGCCTTTTTTGAAATCCATGGCGGGATCCTCAGCTTGAACAGCGCGGCCCGGTTGGGCTGGCGCGCGGCGCATCTAGCACAACGGCGGGGCGACGCCAAACGTCGGACCTTGGTGAGTGGCTTGCGGGAAAGCCCGATGCGGCTCACGGCCATTCGACGCGCGGTGGCAAGGACGACAGGATCGATTCAACGTTGCCGCCCGTTTTCAGGCCGAAGATCGTGCCCCGGTCGTGAAGGAGGTTGAACTCGACGTAGCGGCCGCGCCGCACCAGTTGCTCGTGCTCGTCGGCTGGCGAAGACGCCGTCGCCACGTTGCGCGCCACGATCCCCGGGTAGACGCCGAGCAGCGCTTTGCCGACCGCCTTGGTGAAGGCGAAGTGGGCGTCGAACTGCTCGTCCGACAGGTAGTCGTAGAAGATCCCACCGATGCCGCGCGGCTCGTTCCTATGCTTGAGGTGGAAGTATTCGTCGCACCAGGCCTTGAACTTCGGGTAGGGCGCAACGGCGGCATGCGCCTCGCAGGCGCCGCGCATCGCCGCGTGGAAGGCCTGGGTGTCGGGGTCGTCCTGTTGGCGACGCCGGTCCAGCACCGGCGTCAGGTCGCCGCCGCCGCCGAACCAGGCCTTGGTGGTCACCACGAAGCGCGTGTTCATGTGCACGGCGGGAACGTTGGGGTTCCACGGATGGGCGATCAGCGACACCCCGGACGCCCAGAAGCGGGGGTCCTCGGAGGCGCCATGAATGGCGGGCGCGAATTCGGGCGCGAAGCTGCCGAACACCGTTGAGGCGTGGATGCCGGCCTTCTCGAACACACGGCCCTTGAGAACCGCCATGGTTCCGCCACCGCCTGGCACTCCCGAATGATCGGCGCGGGTCCAGGATTTGCGCACGAACCGGCCGGGCGACCCGGAGGAGGCCGGCCAGGCCGGGCCCGCATCCTCCAAGGCCTCGAAAGCCCCGATCAGGCGACCCTGGAGTTGTTCGAACCATGCCCGGGCCAGTGCCTTGTGGGCCTCGATGCCGACGGCGTCATGATTGTCGGATCGGGGGTCCATCCATCATCCTCAAGGTTGCGCGAACCGTATCGCGGCGACGGCATCGGTCGCCGTCGATTATTGTTGCCTCAACGGTTAAAGACGCCCGGCCCCCGCTCACCGCCGGGTTCTCGTCAACCCCGCGGCGGGGCGAAGCTGACGCAGGGCCTCGCCAACCACCATGGCGGCCGAGACCGCGACGTTGAGCGAGCGCATGCCCGTCGCCATGGCGATGCTGAGGCGGGCGTCGGCGGCCTCGTGCACGGGCGCCGGCACCCCGGCGGTTTCGCGCCCGACCATCACCATGTCGTTCGGCGCGAAACAGAAATCCAGGTAGTCGCCGTCGGCTGCCGTGGTCAGCAGCACCAGGCGGCGCATCGGCGCGGGAACGCCGGGATGCCGCCGCGCGGTCTCGAATTCGGCGAAGGTCCGGTAACGGACAATCGCGAGGGCATCGAGGTAGTCGAGACCGGCGCGGCGGAAATGCCGGTCCGTCACCGGAAAGCCCGCGGGCTCCACGAGGCCGGCTTCGATGCCGAGGCAAGCACACATCCGCAGCATCGTCCCGGCGTTTTGGGGAATGTCGGGCTGGAAGAGGACCAGTTGCAGCATCGTTGATGGCATAGCGCCTTCGGCCGCGCGGTGAAACAACGGCGGCGGCGCGCCGATCCTCAGGCAACGCAGCGCACTCTGGACAGCCGTTTTGAACAATGCCAAAACGCGCGATCATTGAGCGGCTGGCATCAGGTCTTTGGGTCGCATTGCGTTCTTGGCAAAGCCCTTTATGCCCTGATCGGACGCTCGATCTCTTTTCGGGGCGGTAGGCCGCCTTTCACCTTCAACGGCCACGTTCGTGTCCACATGGAGCAGATTTTGGCGACTGCGACGATCGCACCCGGAACGCCGACACGCCGGGACTTCCTTTTCATCGCAACGGGCGCGGTCGGTGCGGTCGGGGTCGGATCCGTGGTTTGGCCGTTCATCAACCAGATGAATCCGGATGCGTCCACCCTGGCGCTGGCATCGACCGAGGTGGATATCAGCAAGCTCGAAGTCGGCCAGATCATGACGGTCAAGTGGCGGGGCAACCCTGTTTTTGTGCGGCACCGGACCCCCAAGGAGATCCAGGAAGCCCAGAACACTCCGATGAGCGACCTCAAGGATCCGCAGACCGATCAGTCGCGCGTCCAAAAGCCCGAGTGGCTGGTTTTGATCGGCATCTGCACCCATCTGGGATGTGTTCCGCTCGGTCACGACGGCGCTTATGACGGGTGGCGGTGCCCCTGCCACGGCTCGGTCTACGACACGTCCGGCCGCATCCGCCAAGGGCCCGCCCCGACCAACATGGCGGTGCCGACCTATTCCTTCCTGAGCGACACGAAACTGAAGATCGGCTGATGGTGGCCCGCGCCATCCCGGCGAACGTGAAAGAAACTGATTCATGAGCGGACCCTCGACTTACGTTCCCCAGAACGGATTTCTGCGGTGGTTTGAAAGCCGGTTGCCGATCATCGGCCTCGTGCATTCGTCGTTCATCGCCTTCCCGAACCCGCGCAACCTGAATTATTTCTGGACGTTCGGCGGCATCCTCGCATTCATGCTGATCGAGCAAATCGTAACCGGCCTCGTGCTGGCGATGCATTACACACCCGAATCGAGCATGGCCTTCGCCTCGGTCGAGCACATCATGCGGGACGTCAACTACGGCTGGCTGCTGCGCTACCTGCACGCCAACGGCGCCACGATGTTTTTTATCGCGGTCTACATCCACATCGCCCGCAACCTTTATTACGGGTCCTACAAGGCGCCGCGCGAGATCCTGTTCATCCTCGGCGTGATCATCTTCCTGTTGATGATGGCGACGGCCTTCATGGGCTACGTGCTGCCTTGGGGTCAGATGAGCTTCTGGGGTGCCAAGGTTATCACCAGCCTGTTTTCAGCCATCCCGTTCGTGGGCGACTCGATTACCACGTGGTTGTGGGGCGGCTACTCGGTCGGCAACGCGACGCTGAACCGCTTCTTCGCCCTCCATTACTTGATGCCGTTCATGATCCTCGGCGTGGTGGTGCTGCACATCTGGGCCCTGCACATCCCGGGTTCCAACAACCCGGTCGGCGTCGAGGTGAAGAGCCAGAAGGACACCCTGCCGTTCCACCCCTACTTTACCGTCAAGGACGCCTTCTCCCTGGTGTGCTTCATGGTGGTCTTCGCCTATTTCGTCTTCTACGCGCCCAACTATTTCGGGCATTCCGACAACTATATCGAGGCCAACCCGCTGGTGACCCCGGCCCACATCGTGCCGGAATGGTATTTCCTGCCCTACTACGCCATGCTGCGGGCCGTGCCGTCCAAGCTCGGCGGCGTTTGCGCGCTGTTCGGATCAATCCTGCTCTTGGCCTTCCTGCCTTGGCTGGATACCTCGCGCGTCCGGTCGTCCAACTTTCGTCCGGTTTACCGCGCCTTCCTGTTCCTGTTCTTCGCAACCGTGATCGGCCTTGGCTATTGCGGGTCGCAGGAGCCGGTGGGATCGGTCGTGGTGTGGTCTGAAATCCTGACGGCCTGGTATTTCATCCACCTCCTGATCGTGCTGCCCCTGCTCGGCTTCTTTGAAACGCCGCGCAAGATGCCGGCCTCCATCACCGAAGCCGTGCTGGGGCCAAAGGGGGCGTCGGCCGCCATGGTGGGGGCGAGGGCCGCCGCCGAACCGTCCGTCAAAGGATGATGAGCAGGCCTTCACTGATCGCGGCGATGTAGGATCGAACCGGAACCGACTGATGACATTTCGAACAACAATGGCCTTCCGGTTGGTACTTCTGGCGGGACTGGCGGCCAGCCCCGCATTGGCACAAGAGAACGAGAATCCCCTGCCCGAGAAGCAGGCTTGGTCCTTCGCGGGTCCGCTCGGCAAATATAACACCGCGCAGTTGCAGCGCGGCTATCAGGTTTACCGCGAAGTCTGCTCGAACTGCCATTCGATGCACTTCCTGTCGTTCCGCAACCTGTCCGACGCCGGCGGCCCAAGCTTCTCCGACGGTCAGGTCAAGGCCTTGGCGGCGTCCTACAAGGTGCAGGACGGGCCGAACGACTCGGGCGACATGTTCGAGCGTGCAGGCCGGGCTTCAGATCCATTCCCGCAGCCGTTTGCCAACGAGCAGGCGGCCCGCGCCGCGAATGGCGGGGCCTTGCCGCCCGACATGTCGGTGCTGGCGAAAGCGCGCGACATCGAGGGGGCATGGTACAGCTTCCTCCTTGGTCCTTTTTCTACCTACCAGGAACAGGGCGTCGATTACATTCACGCGTTGCTGAACGGCTATAGCGAGACACCGAAGGGCTTCACCCTGCCCTCCGGCAAATATTACAACGAGTATTTCCCGGGCCACGCGATCTCGATGCCGAAGCCGCTCAACGACGGCCAAGTCGACTATTCCGACGGGTCGCCGAAGACGGTGGATCAGTATGCACACGATGTTTCCGCCTTCCTGGCCTGGACCTCGGAACCCAAGCTGAACCAGCGCAAAAACATGGGTTTCAACGCGATCGTGTTCCTGATCGTGTTCGCGAGCCTGCTTTACGCCGTGAAACGCCGGATCTGGGCCGGTCTCCATGATGTGAGCGGGACGCCGATCGACCACGCTGCTGAGTAAAACGGCCGCGACATCCACCAGACAAAAAGCCCTCCGGCAATGCCGGAGGGCTTTTTGTATCGACCCCGTCGCAAGCGTTAGATTTGGTCAGGTCCGTGCCGCGATGGCGACACGGTCCCGCAGGATCAGCGCAACGAGGCGGTGAACCGCTGGATCTTCTCGCAGGCTTTTTCAAGCAGATCGTTCGACGTCGCGTAGGAAATCCGGAAGTTCGGCCCCGACCCGAAAGCCGAGCCATGGACGGCCGCGACACCTTCGGCTTCCAGAAGCGCGGTCACGAAATCCTCGTCGGTGTCGAGGCGCTTGCCGGCGGGCGTCGTCTTGCCCATGGCGGCCGCGCAGGAGGGGTAGACGTAAAAGGCCCCTTCCGGCGAGGGACATTCGAGGTCCTTGGCCTGGTTCAACATCGATACCACGAGGTCGCGACGCACCTCGAACGCTCGGCGGCGCTCGGGAATGAAATCCTGCGGCCCGTTCAGCGCCTCGACGGACGCCCATTGGGCGATGGTGCAGGCGCCGGAGGTTTGCTGGCCCTGCACCATGTCCATCGCCTTGATGAGATGCTCGGGTCCCGCCGCGTAGCCGATCCGCCACCCGGTCATCGCATAGGATTTCGACACGCCGTTCATGGTGAGCGTGCGGTTCATCAGGTTTGGCTCGACCTGGGCCGGCGTGGTGAACACGAAGTCGCCGTAGACCAGGTGCTCGTACATGTCGTCCGTCAGGATCCACACGTCCGGATGGCGGACCAGCACTTCCGTCAGCGCCTTCAGCTCGCCATGCGTATAGGCGGCGCCCGAGGGGTTCGATGGCGAGTTCAGCAGCACCCATTTGGTGCGCGGCGTGATGGCGCGCTCCAGATCCTCGGCCTGCAGCTTGAAGCCATGCGCCATCTGGGTCTGCACGATCACCGGCTGGCCGCCCGTCAACAGCACCATGTCGGGATAGCTGACCCAGAAGGGCGCCGGGATCACGACCTCGTCGCCCGGATTCAGCGTGGCCAGGAAGGCGTTGAACAACACCTGCTTGCCGCCCGTGCAGACGATAGTCTGCGACGGCTTGTAGTCGAGCCCGTTCTCGCGCTTGAACTTGGCGGCGATGGCCTCGCGCAGCGGCACGATGCCGGACACGGGGGGATATTTGGTTTCCCCGCGCTCGATGGCGGCGATCGCCGCCGCCTTGATGTTATCGGGCGTGTCGAAATCCGGCTCGCCAACCGACAGGCTGATGATGTCGCGCCCTTGCGCCTTCAGGTCGCGCGCCTTCTGCGTCACCGCGATCGTGGCGGATGGTTTGACGCGGGACAGGGTGTCGGCGATGAAGGCCATGACGGTTTCCGGGACGGTGTTGAAGAAGGCCGGACAATATGGCTGGCATCCGACCGCCGCAATCCAAAAAGCCCTGCCGTTCCATGCGCAGGCGTTATACTGAACTTCAATAACGCTCATCGGCCGGCCACCCGGCGTCGAACGGAACACGCGTGCGGCCCATCCTGAAATTCTTAGCTTTTGCGGCCGCCAGCTTGGTGTTGTTCACATCGCTCGTCGTCGGCGACCTCGCGCTCAACAAGCGACGCCTTTTCTACGCCGTGCTGGGGCGCGACGCGATCGTGACCGCCTGCGTGCCCGCCTTACTGGAAAAGCTGCGGAATGCGGGCTTCGAGCCCAGGGACCTGCTCCTCGGCGAGGCGCCCGATATCGGCTTCTCGACCCTCACGGGAAAGACGCTGAACGACAGGTTCACCTTCCGCGACGGGGCCGCCGAAACGCGGGTCGACGGCATCGCCGTCTGCTCGATCAAGCAGGATGCCGTTCGGGTGGAGTTCCGGACAGCCTCCACCCCCATCCGGTCGACCTGAGAGGGCGCCTTCTATTTCAACCGGCGACATCGGCCCGAGGTCGTTGCGATTCTTAAACTTCTCTGTCGGGCCAATCGGGATCAGCCCCGCCACGCCTGCACGGAGGCTCCCCCGAAGGTGACTTGCTGACGCATCGGCGGGGTGAAAAGAGCGTACATCCGACCCTCGGCCGGGGCGCTGACGGCGTCGAGCGCCGCGCGGTGATCGGGCGAGAGCGCGAGGTCGAGGGCGGCGACGTTCTCGGCGATCTGTTCGACCCGGCTAACGCCCATCAGGGTGGATGTGACGCCCGGCCGGCCCAACACCCAGGCCAGGGCGACGCGCGCGGGGCTCTCGCCGGCTTCCCTGGCGATGCCTTTCAGGGCGTCGACGATGGTCCAGTTCCGGTCGGTGAACAGGCTGTCGCCGAACGGGTTCGAGCCGTCCAGCCGCTTATCCCCGTCGGGGCGTTGCTCGCCCGGCTCCGCGGCGTGGCGCGGCAGGCCGCCGACGCGTGGGCTCGCCGCCTCCACGGTCGCGCGGTGATATTTACCCGTGAGAAGGCCGAAGGCCAGGGGACTCCAGGGCACGACACCCATGCCGCTGTCGGCGGCCAGCGGGACATGCTCGTCCTCGACGTCGCGGTTCACCAGTGAATAGAAATACTGCAGGGCGATCGGCGCGGGCTCGCCCCGGACGGCTGCCAGCGTCGCCAGCTTGGCGCACCACCAGGCCGGCGCGTTCGATATGCCCCAATACCGGATCTTTCCGGCGCGGACGAGCGCCGCCATCGTGGCAAGCACTTCCTCGGGCGGGGTCACTCCATCCCACACGTGAAGCCAGTACAGGTCGACATAGTCCGTCTTGAGCCTGCGGAACGATCCGTCGATCGCGGCATGCAGGTGCTTGGCGCCGGCGCCGCCGGCATGAGGTCCCGCGCCGGCGGAAAACCCCGCCTTGGTGGCCACCACGAGTTGATCGCGAAGACCACGCTCGGCGATGAAGCCGCCCAACAATTCCTCGCTGCGCCCACTCGCGTAGACATCGGCCGTGTCGATGAAATTGCCGCCCGCGTCCACATAGGCGTTGAACACCGCGCGCGAGCCATCCTCGCCCGTGCCCCATCGGGCCGTGCCGAACGTCATAGTGCCGAGCGCCAGCGGGCTGACAGCCAAGCCGGAGCGGCCGAGCGCGCGAAAGTCAGAGAGGGACATTGGAAAACCTTTTCCATAGTGGTCACTATCAGTTGTGTAGGCCGCCTTGCCGGCCGCGGTCAACTATTTCATAGTGGACGATATGAAAAACATCGAGCCAACTCCGCGACGTCGAATGGGGCGGCCTTTGTCGTTCGATCGTCAAGCGGCCCTCGACCAGGCCATGCGCCTGTTCTGGCGCCACGGTTACGAGGGAACCTCGATTAACCATCTGACGACCGCCCTGGGCATCACGCCGCCCAGCATCTACACGGCATTCGGTGACAAGAAGGGCTTGTTCCTCGAAGCTGTGAACCTCTACCTGACGGGCCCGGCCGCCGCCGGGGAGACCGCCGGAAGCGACGCGACCGCGCGGGAATTCGTGGAAGGCTTCCTCCGCAATTCCGCCATCCGCTTCACGGGCAGCGACACGCCGGCGGGTTGCCTGGTGGCCAGCGCGGCGATCAGTTGCTCGGCTTCGGCCGCCGACGTGCGAGGTGAACTGACGGCCATCCGGCTCGACACGGAAGGCAAGCTGCGGGATCGGCTCGCAAGGGCGACCGAGGTGGGTGAATTGCCGGCCGACACCGACGTGGACGCCTTGGCGGCTCTCGTCATGACCGTCGTCCAAGGCCTGTCCACCCTCGCACGCGATGGTGCGACGCGCGAAAAGCTGATGCGCGTGATCGACGTCGCAATGAAGGCTTGGCCGCAGTAGGGCGCGAAGGCCCCGCCCGGGCTGCAGCTTACACGAGCGCCTATTCCGCGAGGAAAGCGGCGGCCCTGGACATCGTCGCGGTCGTGCCGCATGAACCCGCCCTTGAAGGGGGAGCCCACATGGACAGCGTCAGGTCGGTCGAGGCCGCATCATCGTCCGGCGACCTCGACGCCGTGCTGCGCGACCTCGGATCGGCGGCACGGGCGGCCCAGCGGGTGATGGCGACGGCTTCATCGGACGCAAAGGCGCTCGCCCTCCGGGTTGCCGCCGACGCCCTTCGACAACAGGCTGACGCGCTGCTCGCCGCCAACGCGCTCGACTTGGCCGAAGGTTGCCGCAAAGGGCTTTCGGCCGCCGCGACCGACCGGCTCCACCTCGATCAGGGGCGCGTCGGCATGATGGCGTCGAGCCTCGAGGAGATCGCCGGCCTGCCCGATCCGGTCGGTCGTTTGCTGGCTCGGTTCGAGCGGCCGAACGGGCTCGTGATCGAGCGGGTGGCGACGCCGCTGGGCGTGATCGGCGTCATCTACGAAAGCCGCCCCAACGTCACGGCGGATGCCGGCGCGCTCTGCCTCAAGGCGGGCAACGCCGCCATCCTGCGCGGCGGCTCCGAAAGCTTCCATTCGACCCGCGCCATCTACGCCTGCCTCCTCCAAGGATTGCGGGCGGCGGGCCTGCCCGAGGCCGCCATCAGCCTGGTTCCGACGCGGGACCGCGCCGCCGTGGGGGCCATGCTGGCGGGCCTCGGCGGCGCGATCGACGTGATCGTGCCGCGCGGCGGCAGGGCCCTCGTCGAGCGGGTCGAGCGCGAAGCGCGCGTGCCGGTCTTCGCCCACCTCGAAGGGTTGGTGCACATCTTCGTCGACCGCGCCGCCGACCTCGGCAAGGCCTTGGCGATCGTGGTCAATTCGAAGATGCGCCGGACGGGGGTGTGCGGGGCGGCCGAAACGCTGCTGGTGGACGCCGCCTGCGCGGGCACGCACCTGAAACCCTTGCTGGCCGCCCTGCTGGCGGCGGGCTGCACGGTGCGGGGGGACGCCGCCACGCAAGCGGCCGACGCGCGCGTCACGCCGGCGACCGAGGCCGACTGGCGAACCGAATATCTCGACCGCATCCTGGCCTGCCGCGTCGTCGACGGGCTCGAGGGGGCGATCGACCACATCGGGACCTTTGGATCCCACCACACAGACTGCATCGTCACGGAGGACGAGGCGACCGCCGAAGCCTTCCTGGCGCGGGTCGATTCGGCCATCGTGGTGCACAACGCCTCGACGCAGTTCGCCGACGGCGGGGAGTTCGGCTTCGGCGGGGAGATCGGCATCGCCACGGGGCGCCTGCACGCGCGCGGGCCGGTGGGCGTCGAACAACTGACCTCGTTCAACTACCGGGTCCGCGGGAGCGGGCAAATCCGTCCGTGACCGGAACGCCCCTCGCCCAAAGGCGGCCGGGCCTGAAGCCCTGGCGCTTCCCCAGCCTGCCGCGCAGCGGGCGGGGTATGCGGATCGGCTTGTTCGGCGGCTCGTTCAACCCCCCGCACGAGGGACACCGGCTGGCCACCCTCGCCGCCATGCGACGGCTCGGGTTGCATCGCGTCTGGTGGATCGTGACCCCCGGCAATCCCTTGAAGGACCATGACGGCCTGTCGGGGCTCGCCCAGCGGGTCGCGGCGGCGCAGACCGTCGCCCGCCACCCCCGCATCGACGTCACGGGTTTCGAGGACGCGCTCGGCACGCGCTACTCGGCCGAAACGGTCGCCTACCTGAAGAGACGCTGCCCCGGCGTCGACTTCGTGTGGATCATGGGCGCCGATATCCTGCCGGAACTGCATCGGTGGAAACATTGGCGCGCGTTCGTGGACAGCCTGCCGCTCGCGGTTGTCGACCGGCCCGGCTCGACCTTAAACGCGACGCGTGGGCGGGCCGCGACCGTGATGGCCCGGGGCCGGCTTCGCGAAAGCCAGGCGCCGAGCCTGCCGGGGCGGCGCCCGCCCGCCTCCGTGTTCATTCACGGGCCGCGCTCGCCCGCCTCCTCGACCCGATTGCGCCTGATGGGTGACAGGTACCCCGGCCTCAGCGCGCCGGAGCGCGGCTGACCGGGGCCGCCTGCCCGGACAGGGGATCGTCGGCGCGCGCCCCGTAGCGGCGGGCCAAGGCGGCGCAGGCCATCAGCTGGATTTGATGAAACAGCATCAAGGGAAGAACGAGCAGGCCGACGGCTTGACCGGCGAACAGGATGTTGGCCATCGGCAGGCCACTCGCCAGGCTTTTCTTCGAGCCGCAGAACACGATGGCGATCTCGTCCTCCTTGGAAAATCCGAGCATCCGGCTCAGGGCCGTCGTGGCGAGGAGGACGGTGGCGAGCAGCAGGGCATCGGCAAGGAGCAGGATGGCGAGGCTGCGCCCATCGACCTGATGCCAAAGCCCTTCGACGACGCCCGCGCTGAACGCCGTGTAGACGACGAGCAGGATGGAGCCCCGGTCGACGTAGCCGGTGAGCCGCTTGTGGCCCAGGATCCAGGGGCCGATCCAGCGCCGGAGCAGCTGGCCGAGGAAGAACGGCAGGAAGAGCTGCAGGGCGATGTCCCGGATCGCGTCAACGGAAAAGCCGCCGTGGGTGCTGAGCAGCAGGCCAACCAGAACGGGCGTCACCACGACGCCGACGAGGTTGGACACGGAAGCGCTGCACAGGGCCGCCGCCACGTTGCCCCGCGCGATCGACGTAAAGGCGATCGAGGATTGCACGGTGGAGGGAAGCGTGGCCAGAAAGACGAGCCCGAGCGACAGGGGGGCGCCGATGAACGGTCGCAACACGGCGCCCAACCCGACGCCGAGCAACGGGAACAGCAGGAACGTGCACAGAAAGACGGTGAGCTGCAGCCGCCAATGGGTCAGCCCCGCCACCACGGCTTCCCGCGACAGGCGAGCCCCGTACAAAAAGAACAGAAGCGCGATCGCCAGGGTGGTGACAAGGCCCATGGCATGGGCGGTGGTGCCGCGCGCCGGCAGAACGGTCGCCAGCACCACCATGCCGACGATCGCCGTCATGTAGGGATCGGGCTGGAAACGACTGAGCATGCTTTTCACCACGGGCCCACCTCGTCGCCGATCATACCGGCACCCTGACGGTGGCCCGCAACCCGCCGAGCGGACTTTCCGCCAGATGGATGTCGCCGCCATGCGAGCGCGCGATGTCTCGCGCGATGGCGAGGCCGAGCCCGGTCCCGCCATGGTCCTGGTTGCGCGCCCGGTCGAGCCGGTGAAAGGGACGGAACACGTCCTCGCACTGGTCGGGCGGAATGCCGGGCCCGTCGTCGTCCACCGTGACGGTCAGGAAGCGCTGGTCGCGGAAAGCTTGGATCTGGATGACGCGGCCGTAGCGCAACGCGTTGCCGACGAGGTTGGCGAGGCAGCGCTTGAAGGCGTTGGGCCGCACCACCATGGTGGTTTCGCCCGAAACTTGGATCAGGGTTTGCCGGCCATGCCGCTCGGCGTCGGATTTCAGCTCCCCCAAGAGGGCGCCGACGTCGATGGCGGCCGAGTCCTCGCCGGCGTCTCCCCGCGCGAAAGCCAGGTAGGCTTCGAGCATGCGCCCCATCTCGTCGACGTCTTTGTGCAGGGCGTCGCCGTCTGGGCCCTCGTCCATCAGGGCGAGGGACAGCTTGAAGCGGGTCAGGATGGTGCGGAGGTCGTGGCTGACCCCGTTCAGCATGGTGGTACGCTGTTCAAGCGTCCGCTCGATGCGCCGCCGCATCTCGATAAAGGCATAGCCGGCGCGGCGGACCTCCAACGCCCCGCTCGGCCGGTAGTCGATCAGGCGACCCTTGCCGAGGTTCTCGGCCGCCAGCGCCAGCCGCACGATCGGCCTGATCTGGTTGCGCAGGAAAGCGATGGCGACCGCCAGCAGGACGGCGGAGGTTCCCAGCATCCACAGGAGGAATATGTGGGCGTTCGACGCGTAGGCGGCGCTGCGCCGGGCCAGCACCCGCAGCACGGCGTCGCCGAGCTGGATGCGGATCTCGACCATGCTGGAACGCCCAACCGTGTCGATCCAGAACGGCAGCCCGATCTGCTTGTGGATCTCACCCGCCAGCGAATTGTCGAGCAACGAGATGAACGGCTTGGGCAGCGCGATGGGAAGCGGCTGCTTGGGCAGGAAATCGACATCGAGCCCCATGCGCTCGAAGGCGATCCGCTCGAGGTTCACCGTTCCCTTGTCGAACGGCATGGTCCGGTAAAGGTCGATCAGCGCCGCGATGTCCTGCGTCAGGGCGGTGGACAGGCGGAAGGTCACCGATTGCCAATGCCGTTCCATGAAGAAATAGGCGATCACGCATTGCAGGATCACCATGGGAATGACGACGATCAGCAGCGAGCGGGAATAAAGCCGCTTGGGCAGCAGGTCGGCGATGAGCCGCGCGCCCTTGCGCCACCAGGCGGCCGGCCGCGGCAGCGAAGGCGAAAAGGTGATAAAGGGGCGCCCGCGCGGTTTATGGGCTTGCAAAAAGCCGATAGCCGAACCCCCTCACGGTTTGCAGGTGGGCCGGATTGGCGGGATCCACCTCGATCTTGCGGCGCAGCCTGTTGACCTGCACGTCGATGGTTCGCTCGTTGGCCCCGATCCCCGATCCCGCCAGGGCTTCGCGGGACACCGCCTCACCGGCGCTGCCGCCGAGCAGCAGCAGCATGTCGCGCTCGCGGTCGGTCAGCCGGATGACCTCGTCGCCCTGGCGGAGTTCCCCGCGGTCGAGACTGAAGGTATAGGGCCCGAACCGCACGAGGCGGTCCTCCAGCGGGCGCGGCGCGGCGCGGCGCAGGATCGAGGCGATCCGCAACAACAGTTCGCGGGGCTCGTAGGGCTTGGCGAGGTAGTCGTCGGCCCCGGCTTCGAGCCCCCGCACGCGGTCGTCCGCCTCGGCGCGCGCCGTCAGCATGATGATGGGGACCTGCGAGGTTCGCCGCATGGAGGC
The DNA here is from genome assembly GCA_937871825.1 of uncultured Alphaproteobacteria bacterium. GTDB lineage: Bacteria > Pseudomonadota > Alphaproteobacteria > Rhizobiales > Beijerinckiaceae > Lichenihabitans. Next base: position 2,293 of record CALMOK010000063.1, on the reverse strand, counting down.
CGCG
>CALMOK010000063.1:0-2279 GCA_937871825.1 uncultured Alphaproteobacteria bacterium | reverse complement strand
CTCGGCCGCAAAATCGAAACCGTTCTGCCCAGGCATCATGGCGTCGAGCACGATGAGGTCGAAATCGAGGTGCTTGAGATGGGCGCGTGCCTCGGCGGCGTTTTCCGCCAGGGTCACCCGGTAGCCTTCCTTGCGCAGGAATCGCGACAGGAGATCGCGGATGCGCCGATCATCGTCAACAAGCAGCAGGTGGGCGGCATCGTCAGCCGGCGCGACTTGCGTCGCGGCCACGTCGCCGAGGTCGGGCCCGCTCATCGGGCCGGCCGCTTGTCGGTGGCGGGCCAGACCAGCCGCGTGACTTTCGCGCGCTCGGACGGCTCAACCATGCCGAGAAGGAACTCGGACGCCCGCGCCCGCGCCTCGGGAGAGTGCTCGCCCAAAGTCATATGGAAGCGTTTGGATTGCAATTGGGCGAGTTCGAGCGCCAAGCGCGACCCGTCGGGCGTAACGAACAGCAGGCGCTGGCGGCGGTCGCTCGCGCCCGAACGGACATCGATGAAGCCACCGTCGAGCAGGTCCTTCGTGACGCGGTTGAGGCTTTGCTTGGTGATCTTCAGGATGTCGAGCAGTTCGGCGACCGTAAGGCCGGGGTTGCGGTGAACGAAATGCAGGACGCGGTGATGGGCGCGTCCGAACCGGTAGGTTTCAAGCAGCCGGTCGGCGTCGCCCACGAAATCGCGATAAGCGAAGAACAGGAGTTCGATCAGGTCGAACATCGGCGCGGGTGCCCGATCCGTCCCGGATTTCGGGCCTGGGCTCGACACCACGGCGATTGCTGGCTTCATCAAGGATCCGCCTTCAACTACGTCAGCAGTGTTGACTTATATTGATGTGACGGCTACCCATTTTCAACGCCTCGGCGCGCCAGTGCCCGGTTAAGGGCTGCTAAGCAACAGCGGGTCGCTGTCCACCATACGCCCGCTGCTGTGTCAAAGCGATAGAATGGGAGCGAAATCATGTCCGTCCTGCCGTTCGACAAGCGCGATGGCGTTATCTGGCTGGATGGCAAGCTCGTGCCCTGGGCCGACGCCACCCTTCACGTTCTCAGCCATGGGCTACACTACGGGAGCGCGGTGTTTGAAGGCGAGCGCGCCTATGACGGCGTGATCTTCAAGAGCGCCGAACACGCGGCCCGGTTCAGGACCTCGGCCGAACTGCTCGACTTCGAGATCCCCTATTCGGTCGAAGATCTGATGGCCGCCAAGGACGCCGTCATCCGACACAACGGCATCAAGGACGTTTACGTCAGGCCGATCGCCTGGCGGGGGAGCGAGATGATGGCCGTCGCCGCCCAGAACGCGACGGTGCACGTCGCCATCGCCACCTGGGAATGGCCGAGCATGTTCGACGTCGCCCAGAAGATGCGCGGCATCAGGATCGACATCGCCGAATTCCGCCGCCCGGACCCGCAAACCGCGCCCGTCTATTCCAAGGCGGCGGGGCTGTACATGATCTGCACCGTGTCCAAGCACAAGGCCGAGCGGAAGGGATACGCCGACGCCCTGATGCTCGATTGGCAGGGACGGGTCGCCGAATGCACGGGCGCCAACGTGTTCTTCGGCAAGGACGGCACTCTGCACACCCCGATCGCCGATTGCTTCCTGAACGGCATCACGCGCAAAACCGTCATCGAACTCGCTGGCAGGCGGGGCATCCCGGTGGCCGAGCGGCGCATCATGCCGGACGAACTCGCCTCCTTTGACGAATGCTTCATCTGCGGCACGGGCGCCGAAGTCACGCCCGTGTCCGAAATCGGACCCTACCGCTTCACGCCAGCCGACTTGTCGCGCGCTATGCTGGACGATTACGCCGCCGCCGTGCGGGCGCACTGACGGGCGTCCAGCCGAGAGCCCGGCCCGATCGGGCTTGTGATCGTTCAGGCTGGCAGCCTTGATCTTTGGCGACGCCGCTTTAACATCGTGCGCCGATCCGTCGTGACAGGCGGAAGCATGGTTCCTCGCGGGGAACACGGGAAGGAAAGTTGCATGGCGTCGATCGACACGGCGGGGCGCCTGGGTGCCGCTCCGGCGCCTGCAACTGGACCGTCGGCGATCTCCTGGTCGTTTTTGAACTCGCCATCGTGTGCCTCGGCGTGTCGGCGGCGCTCTTCGGCGGCTGGCTTGAAAAAGTGGGTCCGCGCAAGGCCGGCGTCGTGGCGGCGCTTTGCCGGGGCGGCGGGTTCATGATCTCGGCCCTCGGGATCGTCAACCACCAGCTCTGGCTCCTGTGGCTGGGCACCGGCGTGCTGGGCGGGATCGGGCTTGGGCTGGGCTATAGTT
>CALMOK010000062.1:1983-39756 GCA_937871825.1 uncultured Alphaproteobacteria bacterium | reverse complement strand
GATCACAGTTGTGCCGCTGATTCTGCAGCCCGACTTTGGCCAAACCATGCTGCTGTCGCTGGTCTGGGCGGCGCTCTTCTTCATGGCCGGGCTGCACCTTTTCTGGGTGGTCGGGCTCGGTGGCATGGGCAGGGTCAGCGTGTTCCTGGCCTACAAGCTCGTGCCGCACGTGCGTGATCGCATCCTGCACTTCCTGGACCCCTCGAACGGGCCCGGCGCGAGCGACACCTTCCAGGTCGACACGGCGGGCGAAAGCTTCCTTTCGGGCGGCTGGCTCGGCAAGGGCCCGGGCGAGGGCACCGTCAAGCGCATCCTGCCTGACGCCCACACCGACTTCATCTTCGCCGTCACGGGCGAGGAGTTCGGCCTGATCTTCTGCGTCGCGCTGGCAGGGCTTTTCGCGTTCATCGTGCTGCGCGGGCTGATGCTGGCCGACCGCAACGATGATCCCTTCTGCCGTTTCGCGGCGGCGGGTCTCGTCGTGCTGTTCGGCGTCCAAAGCTGCATCAACATGGCGGTCAACCTGCACCTCATGCCGGCGAAGGGCATGACGCTGCCCTTCATCTCCTATGGCGGGTCGTCGCTGATCTCCCTGGCGCTCGGCATGGGGTTCCTGATCGCCGTCACGCGCAAACGCCCACGGGCCGCCGTGCTGGACCTGCCGGAAGACCTGGGCTGATGCCGAGGACGATGGGGCGCGGACCCGTCCTGCTGGCAGCCGGCGGCACGGGCGGGCATCTTTTTCCGGCCGAAGCCCTGGCACGAGTCCTCCAGGCGCGCGGCGTCTCGGTTGAATTGATGACGGACACGCGCGCCCTCGCCTATGTGGGGAGCTTTCCCGCCGACGCGGTGCACGCCGTCAGGGCCGCGACGCCGACGGGGGGGTCGACCCTGTCCAAACCCTTGGCGATCCTGACCTTGGGACGGGGCGCCCTGCAGGCGCGCGGCATCCTCGGCCGCGTCGAGCCCTGTGTGGTGGTCGGCTTTGGCGGCTATCCCACGGTGCCGCCCATGCTGGCGGCCGCGTCCCGCCGCATCCCCGTAGTCCTCCACGAGCAGAACGCCGTCATGGGCCGCGCCAACAGCTTCCTGGCCCGGCGCGCCGACGCCATCGCGACCGGTTTCGCAACCCTTGGCAAGGCTTCGGCGGCCGTGACCGCCAAAGCGACCCACACCGGCAATCCCGTTCGGGCGACAGTTCTCGCCGCCGCGATGGCACCCTACCCGGACTTCAGCAATGGCAAGCTGCGCCTCCTCGTGACGGGCGGCTCGCAGGGCGCGCGGGTGATGTCCGACGTGGTGCCGCTCGCCCTCGCCCGCCTCGACGCGGAAGCAAAGGGTCGGCTGGTCGTGGTTCAACAGGCACGCGGCGAAGACGAGGCACGCGTGCGCGCCGCCTACGGGGATGCCCGGATCGAAGCCGAAGTGGCCCCCTTCTTCACCGATCTGCCGGCGCGGATCGGTGCGGCCCACCTCGTCGTCGCGCGCGCCGGCGCCTCCACGGTCAGTGAATTGGCGGTGATCGGACGACCCTCCATCCTGGTTCCATTCCCTCATGCGCTGGATCAGGACCAGGCCGCCAACGCCCTGATGTTGCAAGGCGTGGGCGCCGCCAGCGTGGTCCCGCAAACGGGCTTCACCCCGGCTTGGCTCGCCGGCGAACTCGGCCGCGTGCTCGCCGATCCGGCCGCCATTCTGAGGCCACAGGCCGAGGCGGCGCGCTCGGTCGGCCTGCCCGACGCCGCCGAGCGCCTCGCCGACCTCGTCCTCAACGTCGCCGGGCGTGGCCGGGCCGCAAACGAAAGCACGACCTCATGAAGCTGCCGCGCGAACTCGGCCCCATCCACTTCGTTGGAATCGGCGGCATCGGCATGTCGGGCATCGCCGAGGTGTTGAACAACCTCGGCTACAAGGTTCAGGGCTCGGATGCCGCCGAGGGAGCCAACATCCAGCGCCTGCGCCAGAAAGGGATCGCGATCAGCATCGGCCATCTGGCGGCGAACCTCGGCGACGCCGAGGTCGTGGTGGTGTCGACCGCCATCCGCCGGGACAACCCGGAGCTCGCGGCCGCGCGCGAAAAGCGCCTGCCAGTCGTGCGCCGCGCCGAAATGCTGGCCGAACTCATGCGGCTGAAGACCTGCGTGGCGATCGCCGGCACGCACGGCAAGACCACAACGACCTCCCTGGTGGCGACCCTGCTCGACGCGGGCGGCCTCGACCCCACGGTCATCAACGGCGGAATCATCAACGCCTACGGCACCAACGCCCGCCTCGGCGATGGCGATTGGATGGTGGTGGAAGCCGATGAAAGCGACGGCACCTTCCTGAAGCTGCCCGTCGATGTCGCCATCGTCACCAACATCGACCCCGAGCACCTCGACCACTTCAAGACCTTCGACGCCATCAAGGACGCCTTTCTCACCCTAGTGGAGAACCTGCCGTTCTACGGTTTCGCCGTGATGTGCATCGACCACCCCACCGTGCAGGAACTGGTCGGCCGGATCGAGGACCGGCGCGTCGTCACCTACGGCGAAAACCCTCAGGCCGATGTCCGGCTGCTCGACATCGACCTCACGGGAGGCGTGTCGCGCTTCAACGTGCTGATCCGCGATCGAAAAACCGGGGCCGCCACCTATATCGAGAACGTCGTAATGCCGATGCCGGGGCACCATAACGCCCTGAACGCCACGGCGGCCATCGCCGTCGCCTACGAGCTCAAGATCCCGATCGACACCATCCGCAAGGCCTTGGCGGCGTTCGGCGGCGTGAAGCGCCGCTTCACCCGCACCGGCGATTGGAACGGCGCGCAAATCTTCGACGATTACGGCCACCATCCCGTGGAGATCGCGGCCGTGCTGAAGGCCGCCCGCGCTTCCACGCGCAACCAGGTGATCGCCGTCGTGCAGCCGCACCGCTATTCCCGCCTGCAAGCCTTGTTCGGCGATTTCGCGACCTGCTTCAACGATGCCGACGCGGTGATCGTCGCCGACGTGTACCCGGCCGGAGAAGCGCCCATCGAGGGCGTCGACAAGGACCATCTCGTGGCCGCCATCAAGGCCCACGGCCACCGCAGCGTCGCGGCCCTGCCGGCGGCCGAGGATTTGGCGCAGCTCGTCCGCGGGCTCGCCCAGCCTGGCGACTACGTGGTGCTTCTGGGAGCCGGCAACATCACCCAGTGGGCCTACGCTTTGCCCGAACAACTCGCGGCGGCTGGCCACGCGTGAACGGTTCGGCATCCCACCTTCGGTTCGACCGGCTGCGAGGCGCCCTGCCCCGCCTGCGCGGCCGGCTGACCCGGGACGAGCCGCTTGGCCCCATGACGTGGTTCCGGGCCGGCGGCCACGCGGATGCCATGCTGGTCCCGGCCGACGAGGAAGACCTCGCCTATGCCCTGGGCGAGGTTCCCGCCGACGTCCCGGTGACCACCGTCGGGCTCGGCTCCAACCTCATCGTTCGCGATGGGGGCGTGCCGGGCCTGATCATCCGGCTCGGCAAGGGTTTTGGCCGCATCGCGGTTGAGTGCGACCACCACCTTCGGGTTGGGGCCGCCGTGCCGGACGTGAAGGTCGCGCGGGCTGCGGCCGACGCCGGCGTCGACGGCCTGGCGTTCTTTCGCGGCATTCCCGGCTCGATCGGTGGCGCGCTCCGCATGAACGCTGGCGCGCATGGGGGCGAAACCGCGGATGTGCTGGTCGAGGCGCGCGGCGTCGACCGCACCGGCGCCGTGCGGGTGTTCAGCCATGGCGACATGGGTTTTGCTTACCGGCATTCGGCCATCCCCGACGACGTGATCCTGACCGAGGCCATGTTCAGGGGCCGGGCTGGCGAAGCTGGCGCCATCCGGGCCGACATGGAGCGGATCACGGTCGCGCGCGAAGCCTCGCAGCCCATTCGCGAAAAGACCGGCGGCTCCACTTTCGCCAACCCACCCGGCCAAAAGGCTTGGCAGCTGATCGACGCCGCCGGCTGCCGGGGCCTGACGCGGGGCGACGCCCACGTGTCGACCATGCATTGCAACTTCCTCGTCAACCGGGGCTCGGCCACCGCAGCCGACATCGAAGGGCTTGGCGAGGAGGTTCGGGCGCGCGTGTTCGCGGACAGCGGCGTCTCCCTTGCCTGGGAAATCAAGCGGATCGGCGTGGCCGCGAAAGGAATGGTTCAATGACCCAGCATGTCGCGGTTCTGATGGGCGGATGGTCGGCGGAGCGGGACGTGTCGCTGCGCACCGGGGCGGCTTGCGCGGCCGCGCTGGAGGGGGTCGGTTACCGGGTGACGCGCCTCGACGTCGAGCGCGACATCGGGGCTCGCCTCGCCGCGCTTCGCCCGGACGTCGCCTTCAACGCCCTTCATGGGCGGGTGGGCGAGGACGGAACGGTGCAGGGCATCCTCGAAGTCCTGCGCATCCCCTACACGCATTCGGGCGTCCTGGCCTCGGCCGTCGCCATGCAGAAGGACAAGGCCAAAATCCTGATGGCCGCCGCCGGGGTGCCGGTCGCGCACGGCATGGTGGTCGACCGGTTCGCCGCCGCGCGGTCGCACGTCCTGCCGCCGCCCTACGTGCTCAAGCCGGTCAACGAGGGATCCTCGGTCGGCGTCATCATCGTGCGGGAAGACAGGAGCCATCCGCCGCAGGAAGTCGGCCGCGAGGACTGGGCCTTCGGCGACACGATCCTGGCCGAGACGTTTGTCGCCGGGCGCGAGCTGACCTGCGCCGTCATGGGCGACCGCGCCCTTGACGTGATCGACGTCGTGTCAAACACCGGCGAGTTCTACGACTACGACGCGAAATATGCCAAAGGGGGCTCGACCCATGTGCTTCCGGCAAATCTTAAACAGTTTGTTTACCAAAATGTCCAAGAGTTGGCCCTCAGAGCGCATCGGGCTCTGGGTTGCCGCGGCGTGAGTCGCACCGACTTCCGATACGACGACCGGCCTGGCGGAACGGGGCAGTTGGTCGCGCTGGAAGTCAACACGCAACCCGGAATGACCGAGACCTCGCTGGTACCCGAGCTTGCGGCACACGCCGGCTTGTCATTTGGTGAGCTTGTCCGATGGATGGTGGAGGACGCCTCCTTAGATCGTTAACGGAAGCCGGCTCGGCGCTGGTCGGGTCGTCGCGCCTGCGCTTCGCCGGCGTTCCGGGTGGGTTCGAGCCGTCCCGTGGCAGCCAGGACTATGCGCCGCCGCGATCCACCCCCTATCCGCCGCGCGGCCGCTCGAAGCGCCGCACCAGCGATCCCATGCTCCTTCTCACACGACGCGGCGGCGTGGGTGTCGCGCTGAGCCTCGTCCTGTTCGCCGCCACGGGTCTCTTCGGCGCGGTCCGGGGCGGGCAATACGCCGCCTACGTCGAGGCGAACGGCTCCCCCTTCGATCTCGTCGCCAAGGTCGCGGGCTTTCCCATCAACGCCATCACGATCTCGGGCCTCAAGGAACTCGACCAGCACGAAATCCTAAAGGCCGCCGCGGTTGATCCCAAGAATTCGCTGTTGTTTCTCGACGCCGCAAGCGTCCGTGACCGGTTGAAGGCGTTACCGCTCATCAAGGACGCGGTGATCACCAAGCTGTTCCCCGACCGCCTGATGATCGCCGTGGACGAGCGCGACCCCGTGGCCCTTTGGCAGAAGGACGGCCAGCTTTCGATCGTTTCAAACGACGGCACGGTGATCGACGGCGTGCACGACGACCGTTTCATTGGCCTGCCCTTCGTGGTCGGCCAGGGTGCGAACGCGAAGGTCGGCCAGTTCCTGGCCTTGCTCGACGCCGCGGGCGACCTGCGGGGCCGCATCGCCGCCGGCATCCTCGTCGGCGACCGGCGCTGGACCCTGCGCATGGACAACGGCGTCGAGGTCGCCTTGCCGGAAACCGGCGGTGCCGAGCAGGTGGCCCGGCTCGTCGCCCTGGACGGGCAATCCAAGCTGCTCGACAAGGACGTGGTTTCGGTCGACCTGCGCCGGCCGACGCGCGTCACCGTGCGCCTGTCGGCCGATGCCGCGGCGGCGCGCGCCGAGGCTCTCGCCAAGAAGCCAAAGTCCAAGGGACCGCACGAATGATGCCGCCGCGCCTGCGTCCCCTTTCGGCCCGCAAGAGCGCCGTGCTCTGCGTCCTCGACGTGGGCACGTCGAAAGTCGCCTGCCTGATCGCCAAGCTGGCGCCCGCCGAACCCTCCGACATGCTGCGCGGGCGCACCCATCGCTGCCGCATCCTCGGCATCGGCCACCAGCGCTCGCGCGGGATCAAGGCCGGCGCCGTGATCGACATGGACGAGGCCGAGAGCGCCATCCGGCTCGCGGTCGACGCCGCCGAGCGCATGGCGGGCGTCGAGGTCAGCAGCGTGATCGTCACGACCACCGGCGGTCGGCTGTCGTCCCAGCACTACAACGCCAAGGTCACGGTGGGTGGCAAGGCGGTGTCGGATTACGACGTGCACCGCGTCCTCGAGGCGTCGAGCACCACCACCGCGCGCCAAGGCCGGGCCGTTCTCCATTCCCTTCCCAACGGCTTCTCGCTCGACCGCACCCGGGGAATCCGCGATCCCAAGGGGATGATCGGCGACGAACTCGGCGCCGAGATGCACGTGATCGGCTGCGACGCCGCGGCAGCCCGCAACCTGATGCTGGCGGTGGAACGCTGCCACCTGACGGTGGAAGCCTTGGTGGCGACCCCCTATGCGGCGGGCCTGTCGGCCCTTGTGGACGACGAAGCCGAACTCGGCGTCGCGCTGATCGACATGGGCGGCGGCACAACCTCCACGGGTGTGTTCGCGGGCGGCCATCTCGCTCACGTCGACGCCGTCGCGGTTGGCGGCAACCACGTCACCATGGACCTCGCCCGAGGCTTGACCACGCGCATGACCGACGCCGAACGGCTGAAGACCTTCTACGGCACCGCCATCTCGTCGGCCTCGGACGAGCGGGAAACCGTGGCGATCACCCACGTGGGCGACGATCCCGACCAGCCGAGCCATTTGCCGAAGTCCCATCTGGTGCGGATCATCAAGCCGCGCGTGGAGGAAATCCTCGAACTCGTGCGGGACCGCCTGCGGGACGCGGGGTTCGCGGCCCATGCCGGCCGCCGCCTCGTGCTCACCGGAGGCGCTTGCCAGCTGACGGGTGTCGCCGAAGCCGCACGACGGATTATTTCGCCGCAAGTCCGGATCGGGCGTCCCTTAGGTATTCAAGGATTGCCCGAATCAGCGAAGAATCCCGCCTTCGCGGCAGCCGTTGGCCTGCTCATCTACCCGCAGTTCGCGGGCATCGAGCATTTCGAGCCTCAAGGCCAACCATCCATGCAGGCGACCGGAACGGACGGCTACATGACGCGGGTCGGGCGCTGGTTGAAAGACAGCTTCTAGGGTTTTGCGACGGCGCGGGACGGCGGCCCGCGGCGTCGCGTATTGGGTGGAAAAACGGATAGAGCGCGGCAGCGCACCGAGCAATCAAGAGGCCAGGAACGATGACGATCAATCTTAAGGGACCGGAATTGAGAGAGCTGAAGCCCCGCATCATGGTGTGCGGCATCGGGGGCGCCGGCGGTAACGCGGTCAACAACATGATCGTGTCCGGACTGGTGGGGGTCGATTTCATTGTCGCCAACACGGACGCCCAGGCCCTGACGGGCTCCAAGGCCGAGCGCATAATCCAGATGGGCCTCCAGGTCACCGAGGGTCTCGGGGCTGGATCGCAGCCGGAGGTCGGGCGCGCGGCCGCCGAGGAAGCCATCGAGGAGATCCGCGACCACCTCGCCGGCGCCCATATGGTGTTCGTCACCGCCGGGATGGGCGGTGGTACGGGAACCGGAGCCGCACCGGTGATCGCCCGCACGGCGCGCGACATGGGCATCCTCACCGTCGGCGTGGTGACCAAGCCGTTCCAGTTCGAAGGTCAGCGCCGCGCCCGGGTGGCGGAAGCCGGCATCAACGAATTGCAGAAGGCCGTCGACACGCTGATCTGCATCCCGAACCAGAACCTGTTCCGCGTTGCCAACGAGCGCACCACCTTCGCCGACGCCTTCTCGATGGCCGACCAGGTCCTCTACTCGGGCGTCGCCTGCATCACGGATCTCATGGTCAAGGAAGGACTGATCAACCTTGACTTCGCCGACGTCCGCGCCATCATGCGCGAAATGGGCAAGGCCATGATGGGCACCGGGGAAGCCTCCGGCGACAAGCGCGCCATCATGGCGGCCGAAGCCGCGATCGCCAATCCGCTGCTCGACGAGGTGTCGATGAAGGGCGCGCGGGGCCTCTTGATCTCCATCACGGGCGGCAACGACCTCACGCTCTACGAAGTCGACGAAGCGGCGAGCCGCATCCGTCAGGAGGTCGACGACGACGCCAACATCATCCTGGGCGCCACCTTCGACTCCAACCTCGACGGCATCGTCCGCGTGTCCGTGGTGGCGACCGGCATCGATCATCCCGCCGGCTCCAAGGAACTCGCGTCGAGCGAGGCCCGCATCAACGAGGCGACCGCCCGGTTGCGGGCCCAAACGATCGCCCGCGCCCCGGAAGCCGCCGCACCGGCCCGGGTGGCCGCGATGCCCGAGCAGCACGCCCCGGCCTACGAGCTGGCCGCCCCTCCGGCGGCACCCAAGCAGGTCGTCCAGGCCGCACCGGTCCAATACGCCCCCCCTGCCCCGGTGACGACCTCACACGATCTCGACTTGATGCAGGTCCAGTCCAAGGCGAGCGTTTTCCCCGCCCAGCCCCCCTTGCAGCACGAAACACCACGTGCCCCCGAGGTGATGGAAAGCGGCCCCTTCATCCCACCGGCGCCGCTGCAGGTGCAGCGCCCGCAACGCATGCCGCAGGTGGAAGACCTGCCGCTGCCGGTGCAGGAACAGATCCGCGCGCAGCGGGCCCAACCCGAAGCCGGCCAGGCGGAAACCAAGCGCCGCAGCCTGCTGGAGCGGCTCGCCTCCTTCGGCATGAGCCGTGGCGACGATTCCCAGGCCGGCAAGCCCGCCGCGGCCGCCGCGCCGGCCCACCGGACGCAGGTCAGCCTGCCACAGACCACGCAGATCGCCCAAGCCGCTCCGCATCTGCCGGTTCATTCGACGCCCCGCAGCCCACAGCCCGGTTCGGTTCACGCCGAATATGCCAAGCGCCAAGCACCGGCTGCCCCAGCACGGCAGGCCCACCTTTCGGCAGACCAGCACGGTCGCCCCTCGATGCCGCGGGTATCGGAGGACGACCAGTTGGAAATCCCGGCTTTCCTGCGGCGACAATCCAACTAAATCGTCGCCGAATGATGTAACGAACCGCGAAGGTCCGGCAGCCGCCGGGCCTTCCGGCTGATTCATGTGCTTGGCATTGCTCACGAATGTCAGGGTGTTCAATTCGATCGATTGTGTAACATTGCGTTAGAAAGCGTGATTTGGATAACAAACGATCGACGCGTAGTTTGTTGAAACAAGACAGGGCCGAAACGTGGCCCACGGCTTTCCGGACCATCCGATCCCTCCTGGCCCGCCCCTAGTGTGAGCCGTCACCACAGGATCGATGGGGACACACGCAAGCCAAGCGCCCGCAGGGCGGGACGCGCGGAGCAGGACGACGAATGAAACTGGGGAAGCAGACGACCCTGCGCAAGACCGTGACGCTGCTTGGCGCAGGCGTTCACTCCAATGCTCCAGTCAGCCTGGTTCTCCATCCCGCGTCAGCCAATACGGGGATCGTTTTTCGCAGGACCGGCCTTCCCGATGGCGGCGACCGCCGCATCGAGGCCAAGTGGTCGAAGGTTTCGACGACTGAGCTCTGCACGGTGATCGGTGACCCATCCCGCGGCACGGTGGCGACGATCGAACATCTCCTGGCGGCTTTGGCGGGTTTGGGCGTCGACAACGTCACGGTGGAGATCGACGGACCCGAAGTGCCCATCATGGACGGATCGGCTTGGGCTTTCGTGGCCGCCATCGACCGTGTCGGCCTCGAGACCCTGTCGGCCTCCCGCCGCCACCTCAAGGTCCTGAAACCGATCAGGGTGGATCACGGCCGTTCGTTTTCCGAGCTTTCGCCATGCGACAAGGGCTTTCGCCTGGATGTAGAGATCGATTACGCGAGCGGCGTGATCGGACGGCAGCACAAGGCGCTCCTGCTCACGCCCTCGAGCTTTCGCGCCGAGATCGCCCGTGCGCGCACGTTTGGATCGATCGCCGACGTCGAACGACTCTGGAAGATGGGTTTCGCCCTCGGCTCGTCGCTGGAGAATTCCATCGCGGTGGACGGTGACCGTGTCCTCAACCCCGAGGGGCTGCGCAGCGCCGACGAGTTCGTTTCGCATAAGATGCTCGACGCGGTCGGTGACCTCGCCCTCGCGGGCGCGCCGATCATCGGCACCTATCGGGCGTTCTGCCCCGGTCACAGGATGAACGTCGCCGTTCTCCAGGCCATGTTCGCCGACCGGACGTCCTTCGAAATGGTCGAGGCGCCGAGCCGGGCGCGCAGCTTCTACGCGGACTTCGGCCTGCCGGCCATGCCGGCCTTTGCCGAGATGAACTGATCGGGTTCGGCCAGGCGAACCGTGCTGTTGCAATTTCGCGTCATGCCGGGCCAAATCGCCGGCGCGCTGTCATGAATGCTTTCCTGTTGATCTTCACGGCGCGGATTGGCCTTAATCATGGCTCTTAAAGCGATGCCGACATCATGTCTGATCCGAGCGGGTTATCCGTCTCGGCACCCGCGTCCCTTGCCGAAAGCCGAGTTGCCCCGCATGCCGCAAATCCGTCCCTGGTTGGCAGCTTTCGCGAAGCCGGGATCGCACGTTCCGGCTGCAAAATCCTGGATGGCGGCAGCGGCCGCGATGGTCGCGCTGCAATTGGGTGGATGTTCGAGCCTCGAGTCGTTCAACCCGTTTGGCGCGGAGAAGTACGAAACCAAGATCCTGCCCGACGTGCCGGCCGACGACATCTACAACCAGGGCGTGGCTCGGCTGGCCAAGCGCGACCATGACGGCGCGACAAAGAAGTTCGCCGAACTCGACAAACAATACCCCTTTTCCGACTACGGTCGGAAAGGCCTGCTGATGACCACCTATTCCCAGTATTCGTCGGGCGCCTACGACGACGCGATCGCGTCCGGCAACCGGTATTACACGAGCTATCCGAACTCGCCCGACGCGCCTTACGCGCTCTACCTCGAGGCGATGTCCTATTACGCCCAGATCCCGGACATTTCGCGCGACCAGAACCAATCCGAAAAGGCGCTCGATCTGTTCTCGCAAATTGTCGCCAAATACCCGACGTCGGAATATGCGGGCGACGCCAAGTTCAAGATCCAGGTCACCCGCGACCAGATCGCCGGTAAGGAAATGTCGGTGGGGCGTTTCTACCTGCAGCGCCACAATTATGTGGCGTCGATCAACCGCTTCCGGACGGTGATCGGCAAGTATCAGACGACCCGTCACACCGAGGAAGCGCTGGCGCGGCTAACGGAGGCCTACATGGCGCTCGGGATCACCAACGAAGCGCAAACCGCAGCGGCGGTCCTCGGCCATAACTTCCCGGACAGCCAGTGGTACAAGGATTCCATCACGCTTCTGCAATCCGGTGGTCTCGAGCCGCGGGAAGACCAGGGCTCGATCATCTATCGTACGTTCCACAACCTCGGTTTGACCTGAGCCTCCAACCTGGTCGGACCTGATGCTGTCCCGACTGACGATCCGCGACATCGTGCTGATCGATCGTCTCGACCTCGAGTTCGGCGCCGGGCTGACGGTCCTCACCGGCGAGACCGGTGCGGGCAAATCGATCCTGCTCGACGCTTTCGCGCTGGCCTTGGGCGGACGGGGCGACGGTGGCCTCGTGCGGCACGGCGAAAAGCAGGGCCAGGTCACGGCGATCTTCGACCTGCCGCCCAGCCACCCGGCACTGATCCTCGCGCGCAGCCACGATATCGAGATCGAGGGAGACCTGATCTTGCGCCGGGTGCAGGTCGCCGATGGCCGGACCCGCGCCTTTGTGAACGACGCGCCGGTCAGCGCCCAGGTGATGCGGGCGTTGTCGCGCACGCTGGTCGAAATCCATGGTCAACACGACGAGCGCGCCCTGGTCGACCCCGCCCTGCATCGCGCCCTGGTAGATGCCTACGGCGGCTTCGACAGCCTCGTCGCCACGGTCCGGCGCTGCCATGAAACCCGGCGAACCATCGCGGCGACCCTGAAAATCGAGGAAGAGCGGGTCGTCAAGGCGCGCCTCGAGGCCGACTACCTTCGCCACGCCGCCGAAGAGCTCGACGCCCTGTCGCCCAAACCCGACGAGGAGGAACAGTTGGCGATCCGCCGGGCCGAGATGATGGCGGCCGAAAAAGTGACGAGCGATCTCCGCGACGCCTATGACAGCGTGTCGGGCGACGGCTCGCCTGCCGCCACCTATGCGTCGCTGGTTCGGCGCCTGGAACGGCGGGCCTCGCAGGCCCCGGCCCTTATCGAACCCTGCACCAAGGCGATCGACGCCGTTCTGGAGGCGATCGACGCCGCCGAAACCGCCATCGCCCAGGCGATCGAGGACGCCGCGCACGACCCGCAAGAACTCGAGCGGGTCGAAGAACGCCTGTTCGCCCTGCGGGCGGCTGCCCGCAAGCACGGCTGCGCGGTTGCCGAACTGCCGGCGCTGGCGGCGAAATTCACCGCCGACTTGGCGAGCCTCGATGCCGGCGAACGCCATCTTCAGGCCCTGGCGATCGCTGCCACCGGGGCTCAAAAGGCCTACGGGGAATGCGCCGCGCGGTTGACGGCGGAGCGGAAAGGGGCTGCCGAAGCGTTGGACGCGGCTGTCAATGCCGAGCTTCCCCCCCTGAAGCTCGAACGCGCCCGCTTTCAAACCCATATCGAGCCGGAAATCGGCCCTGGTGGGCCGGATGGCTTGGACCACGTGGAGTTCTGGGTCGCCACCAATCCGGGCAGTCGGCCCGGCGCCCTGGCCAAGGTCGCCTCGGGCGGGGAGCTTGCCCGTTTCATGCTCGCCCTCAAAGTCTCGCTGGCCGATCGGGGGTCGGCCCCCACCCTGGTTTTCGATGAGATCGACACGGGGGTGGGCGGCGCCGTGGCGGATGCGATCGGCCGACGGTTGGCGCGGCTCGCCGATCGGGTTCAGGTCCTGGCCGTCACCCACGCCCCCCAGGTCGCCGCGCGATCGACGACCCACCTGCGGATCAGCAAGGGCGAGGTCGCCGAAGGCAGCAAGGTGGCGACGCGGGTTACGAGCCTCGCGCCGGCGCTGCGGCGCGAGGAGATCGCCCGCATGCTGGCCGGGGCGACAATCACCGAGGAAGCGCGGGCGGCCGCCCGTCGCCTGATCGACGCCAAGACGTGAACATGGTGAATTGACCGGGACAGATCCGGCCGAAGCCGGACCCATCCCGCCCATCAGAGCTTCGGGGCGGGCTTCTTCTTGGTTTTGGCCGGTGGGGCGACGGCGGTTGGTGGCGCGGCCTGCAGAGATTTTCCGTTAACGAGAATGTCGCCGCCGGGCTTAGATTCGATCAGCCAAGTGTAGTTTCCTTCCCCGGTGGCTTTGCCGAACAACTTGGCGGCGCTCAACATCGCGAACACCTGGGTGGCCGCGGGATCGGTTTGGGCCGCCGCCTGGGCGACGTCGATCGCCTTGTCGACGCCCGTCGCGGTGACCGTGGCGGCGAGGGTTGGCATCGGCTGGGTCAACTGCATGCGGCCCTCGAGCTTCACCTGCAGCAACGGGGACGTGATGGTGCTCGGCGCCAGGGTGAGCACAAGCTCCTTGGCGTCGTAGATCGTTCGGCTGATGTCGAGCACGTCGGCATCGCTGATCGGCTGGTCGCGGCTGAGATCGAGAGCCGCGACGGCCTTCAACAGGCCGTCGTTGATGTGCAGCGGCCCGATGGTTTCCTTGATGTCGAGCCCGGTCGGAACAAAGCCCGTCGACCAGTTCGGAACCAGTCCAGCCGGAAGGGTCAGCCCGCTTATCTGGACGCCGAGGGCGATCGCGTCCTTGGCGACGTCCTTGCCTACGGCGACCTGCTCGCTGAAGGTCCCGACGCCAAAGTTGCCCTGCGGGGTCGACACCGCGAGTTTTTGGACAGATCCGTCTAGGTTGAAGGAAGACCCATAAGGCAGCAACCCGGTCAGCAGCGTCTTGAGCTCGCCCTGGTCGGCGATCAGCGTTTCCTTGGATGGATGAGCGACCACGAAAGCCCAAAGATCGAGGAGGCGCGCGGTCCGATCGTTCCGCACCTCAACCGTCGTTGTGGCACCCTCGGCGTGCGCGTCGATCGAGAGGGTGGTCGGCGCTGCCCCTTCGGCGCCGGCGACCGGCTTGAACTCGAGCTTGTAGCCGAACGGCGCGATGGTCTGCGTGGTTTTCGCGTTGACGCTTCCATCACCCTCATCGACGGCGGTGGACTTTCGCTCGCTCTGCCCCGTTGTTCGCGTCTCGTTCGAGCCCTGAGGGGTCACGCTCGCGAACGTGTTGCCGGTCGACGTGCTGGTGCTCGATTGGAAGACCCTGATCTTGGGGTCGAACAGGCCGTCGAACTTGGCATCGGCGTAGGTCGCGGAGAATGTCTGCCCTTTGCCGGTCAGTGAGATGGGCGGGAAGCCCGCGCTGGTCACATGCCACAGGCCATCGTTCGTCGGCGTGAGCATCGAAACGAGGTCCCCCGCCTTGACGGTCAACCCGAACTTGGCAAGCGGGGCCATCAGTGCCGTGAGATCGACGGAAAACCTATAGGCCTCTCCCTCCGGGGTCACGCGAACCGCGGCTGCGGCAGGGGTCGTCGGCTTGCCGAGATAGCGCTCGAACATCGTCAACAGCCGCTGAGCCTCCTCTGGCGTCGCGGGGGCCGCCGTCGCGGATGGGGCCCATGCTGCCGAGACAACCGCCGCGAGACAAAATGCCGTTCTGAAAGCCATGGTCGATCCCGTTTGCGCGTGGAGAGAGTAAAACCAATTTGATGAAGATAAGCCCGTGCCCTCACCCACCCGCCTCGACAGCCGCGAGCGCGGCAGCCTGATGCTCGGTCGTGAGTGCGTCGACGACCTCGTCCAGGGCTTCACCGATCATGACCTTGTCGAGCTTGTACAGCGTCAGGTTGATGCGGTGATCGGTCAAGCGACCTTGTGGGAAATTATAGGTGCGGATGCGTTCGGACCGGTCGCCCGACCCGACTTGGGCCTTGCGGTCGGCCGCCCGCTCGCTGTCGAGCTTCTGGCGCTGCAGGTCGAAGATGCGGGCGCGCAGCACCGCCATGGCCTTCTGCCGGTTACGGTGCTGCGAACGCTCCTCCTGCATGAAGACCACAAGGCCGGTCGGCAGGTGGGTCAAACGGATCGCCGACTCGGTCTTGTTGACGTGCTGGCCGCCCGCGCCCTGCGCCCGCATGGTATCGATCTTCAGGTCGGCCTCGTTGATGTCGACGTCGACGTCCTCGGCTTCGGGCAGCACCGCGACGGTGGCGGCCGAGGTGTGGATGCGGCCCTGCGTTTCGGTGTCGGGCACGCGCTGCACGCGATGAACGCCGCTTTCGAACTTCAGCCGTGCGAACACACCTCGTCCGACGACCTCGGCCACGATTTCCTTGTAGCCCCCCGCCGTTCCCTCGCTGATCGTCAACACATCGACCTTCCAGCGGTGGAGTTCGGCATAGCGCGAATACATGCGGAAAAGGTCGCCGGCGAACAGGGCGGCCTCGTCGCCACCCGTTCCGGCGCGGATTTCCAGGATGGCGCTTTTTTCGTCGGCGGCGTCCTTGGGCAGCAGGGCGAGGCGGATCGATCGTTCCACCTCGGCGACGCGTGCCGCCGCTTCGCCGCGTTCGCTTTCGGCCAGGTCCCGCATTTCGGCGTCAAGCGCCGGGTCGGCCAGCATGGCGTCGATCCCGGCGAGTTCGGCGCCTTGCGCATGATAGGCGCGGATCGCCGCGACGAGGTCGTCCGTGTCGGCCAGTTCACGCGACAAGGCCACGAAAGTCGCCGAATCGGGCCCTTCGACGAGGCGCGCCGAGATTTCCTCGTGACGGCGGAGAACGAGGTCGAGTTTGGCGATGGGCAACATGGGATTGGTTTAGATGAAACGTGGGCCGGATGGAACGCCCGACCGCTTGTGGCGCGACAGCAAGGCGGCTGGCGCGATCGCGCGTTTCAAACCGGAATGCCGCGACTGGCGGCGAAGGACGCCAGCGGCTCTCGCAAGTTCGGCTCGCCATTCCACTCGCCAAGCAGCGTCGTCACGAAGGCGGCCGCCTCGTTGGCGTCGGCCGCCAAGATCATGGCTTTGACCGGCCCGATCGCCGAGGGGGCCATCGACAGGCCGCGGTAGCCGATCGCGATGAGCGCCAAGGCGGCCAGGGGTTCGCCGCCGAGTTCGCCGCAAAGCGTGACGGGCTTGCCATGGGCTCGCCCGGCATCCGCGATCGACCGCAGCGCGCGGAGCATGGGCGCCGACAGGGGGTCGAAGCGCCCCGAAACCCGCTTGTTGTCGCGGTCGGCCGCGAAAAGATATTGCATGAGGTCGTTCGAGCCCACCGACAGGAAGTCGGCCCGCTCGGCGATCTCGTCCAGCTGCCACAGCAGGGCCGGCACCTCGATCATGGCGCCTAGCTTGATCTCGGTCGGGACCGGGTGGTCGTGCCGCGTGAGGTAGGCGACTTCCTGGGCCACTAACGCCTTGGCGCGGTCGAACTCGGCGGTCAGTGCCACCATGGGGAACATGATCCGCATTTCGCGGCCGGCCCCCGCGCGCAGCATGGCCCGAAGCTGCGAGCGCAGCAGCGCCGGTCGGTCGAGCCCGATCCGCAAGGCCCGCCAACCGAGTGCGGGGTTCTGCTCGTCGAGGCGGAGCATATAGGGCAGCACCTTGTCGCCACCGATGTCGAGGGTCCGGAAGGTCACCGGGCGATCGCGCACCATGTCCAGCACGCTCTTGTAAAGGGCGTGTTGCTGCGCCGGGCGGGGGAACCGGTCGGCGACCATGAACAGCAGCTCGGTCCGGAAAAGACCGATCGAATCAGCGCCCGTCTCCATCACGTGCGGAAGATCGAGCAGCAGGCCCGCGTTCATATGCAGGCCGATATCGACGCCGTCGAGCGTCCGCGCCGGCACGTCCCGAAGCGCCTTGTATTGTTCCTGGCGGCGGGCGCGCAGTCGCACCCGCTCGGCATAGGCGGCCTCGACGTCCGGGCCTGGGCGAACCTCGACGCAGCCCGTCGCGCCATCCACGATGATGGCGTCGCCGGGCTCGACCAGGCTGGTGATGTTGGCCACGCTGCCGACGGCGGCGATCCCGAGCGCCCGCGCCACCACGGCGACGTGACTTGTCGTGCCGCCATCCTCCAGCACCAGGCCGCGCAGCTTGCCACGATCGTAGTCAAGCAGGGCCGCCGCGCCCATCGAGCGCGCAACCAGCACGGCATTGTCGGGCAGTTGGTCGTTCGAGGCCACCAGCGCCTGTCCGGTCAGCTGATGGAGTAGCCGGTTGGCGAGTTCGTCGAGGTCGTGCAAGCGTCCCCGGACGTAAGGGTCGGTCTGCCGCATCAGCTTGGCGCGGGTGTCGCTCTGAACGCGGTCCACCGCCGCCTCGGCGGTGAGGCCAGTCGCGATGGCTTCCCGCAGCCGCCGAAGCCACCCGCGATCATGCGCGATCATGCGAAAAGTTTGCAGGATTTCACGATGCTCGCCGGGGCCGGCTTCTTCGCCACGGTCGACCAGTCGATCGACCGATTCGCGCAAGGCGCCGATGGCCTCGTCGAGGCGGACCACTTCGCCGTCGATGTTCTCGGCCACGAGCCGCTCGACCACGACGCGGGGCTCGTGCAGCACCACGTGGCCGAGCGCCACCCCGTCGGCCACCACGCCTCCCTTCAGCGACAAGGATTGGCGCAGCACGGCCGACCCGGCCGGCGCCAGCGACTGCAGCTCGCCGCCGGCAATCATCTCGGCGAGCAGCATCGCCGTGGTCTGCAGGACCTCGATTTCCTCTTCGGTGTAGATCCGACTTGCCCGGTTCTGGACGGCCAGCACCCCGAGGATGTTGCCGCCGCGCAGGATGGGCACCCCAAGGAAGGACTGGTAGATCTCCTCACCGGTCTCGGGCTTGTACGAATAAGCCGGATGGGACTGGGCGTCCGGCAGGGCGAGGGCTTCGGCCCTTGCCGCAATCGTGCCCACAATGCCCTCGCCGACCCGCATGGTGGTCAGATGGACGGCCTCGCGCTTCAGGCCCTCGGTGGCGTAGAGCTCGAGACGACGGTCGGCGTGCAGGACGTAAACCGAGCAAACCTCGGCCACCATGTTGAAGGCGATCTGGACGACGATTTTGTCGAGCCGCGCCTGCGCGCCGATCGGCTCCGCCATGACCTCGCGGAGTCGGCGGAGCAGCAAGCGCGGTCCACCGTTCCAACCGCGCATCAGGCCGCGCCCCGCGAGGCTTCCGCCCGCGGGCCCGCCCCATCATGCTGTCCGGTGATGGTCAATCGCATCACGTCCCCCTTCGCGGCGAGCCAATTTTCTCGGTCGCGCCGCGACCCTTACGATCGGGTTTGCCACAGGCCCGGCCTTTCGCCAAGCAAGGAGCGTTCCGAGCCGATTTTGAGATGTGGGATGGGGATGGTCGGAACCAAGATCAAGTGAGGGCGGCCGACAACCTGCGTCCGCCGCTGGACATCAGGCCTGATCGAGCCCGTAAAGCGTGTGAAGCGTCCGCACCGCGAGCTCCGTATAGGCCGCGTCGATCAGTACCGAAAATTTAATCTCCGAGGTGGTGATGGCCCGGATGTTGATGCCTTTGTCGGCCAGCGCCCTGAAGGCCCGCGCCGCGACGCCGGCGTGGCTCCGCATGCCGATGCCGATGGCCGACACTTTGACGACATCGTTGGTGCCATGCAGCGTCGCGTAGACGATCGCCGACTTGGCGCTTTCCAGGATGGTCTTGGCGCGCTCGAAATCGGCGGTGGGCACCGTGAAGGTCATGTCGGTCGTGGTGGTGTCGTCGGACACGACCTGGATGATCATGTCGACATTGATGGCCGCGTCGGCGAGCGGCCCGAAAATCGCCGCCGCGACGCCCGGTTTGTCGACGACGCCCCGCAGGGTGATCTGAGCCTCGTCGCGCGAAAAGGCAATTCCGGTGACGACTTGCTGTTCCATGATATCCTCTTCAGCGCAGATCAGCGTTCCCGACGAGGCCGATGCCACGGGGTCATCGAAGGATGAGCGGACGAAAACCTTCACCTTGTGGACCATGGCGGCTTCGACCGATCGCACCTGGAGGACCTTGGCGCCGAGCGAGGCCATCTCCAGCATCTCCTCGAAGGCCACCCGTTCCATCCGGCGCGCCTTGGCGACCACGCGCGGGTCCGTGGTGTAGACGCCGTCGACGTCCGTGTAGATGTCGCATCTTTCCGCCCCGATCGCGGCCGCGATCACCACGGCGCTGGTATCGGATCCGCCGCGCCCAAGGGTCGTGATGCGCCCGGTTTCCTTGTGCAATCCCTGGAAGCCCGCAATCACGGCGACTTCGCGACGTTCCTTCAGCCGGGCGATCAGGTGTTGCCCGTTGAGCGCCTCGACGCGGGCCGAGCCATGCTGATCGGAGGTCAGGATCGGAACCTGCCAGCCCTGCCAGGAGCGCGCGTTGATGCCCATATGTTGGAGGGTGAGCGCCATCAGGCCAGCGGTGACCTGCTCGCCCGACGCAACCACGGCATCGTATTCGCGCGCGTCATGGAGCGGAGACGCGTCCCGGCACCAGGCCACGAGTTCGTTGGTCTTGCCCGCCATGGCGGAAACGACGACCGCCACCTCGTGCCCGGCATCCACTTCGCGTTTGACGTGCAGCGCGGACGCGCGAATGCGGTCGAGGTTTGCGACGGAGGTTCCGCCGAACTTGAGAACAAGACGGGTCATACGCTCGGTTCGAAAAGCGAGGGAACGCAACGGGCGTCCCACGGTTGACCGGCGACCCGTTGCTCGCGTCGAGACCGGAAGGGCGCTACAGATGACGGCGCTCGCCGGGACTGTCAACAGCCGGACGGCCGCCCGAGGTTGAGCCCGAGGCGCCCGGAGCGCGACCTGGAGGCATGCCGCGATGCAAACGCCCGACCACGACCACAACGCCGCCGCGAGCGGCAGCATCGATGCCGTCGACCTCGCGCGCTACGAGCGGCTCGGGGCGCAATGGTGGGACCTGCAAGGCCCCATGGGCAAGTTGCACGAGATCAACCCGGTGCGGATGGGCTACCTGCGCGACCTCGTGGCGAAGCACGATCCGCGGCCATCTCCGCCGGCCGACGATGGCGCCTGGCCGTGGGACAGGCTGTCGATCCTCGACATCGGATGCGGCGGCGGCGTGCTGTCCGAGCCGTTGGCCCGCATGGGCGGCCGCGTGACGGGCATCGATCCCGGCGTCGAAAACATCGGTGCGGCCCGCCGCCACGCGGACGCGCGTGGGTTGACGATCGATTACCGCGCCACGACGGCCGAAGCGCTGGCCGAGACCGGCGCGCGCTTCGACGTGGTGCTCGCCATGGAGGTGGTCGAGCATGTAGTGGACCGCAACGCCTTCGTGGCCACGGCCTGCTCGCTCGTGCGGCCGGGCGGGCTGTTCGTGGCCTCGACGCTGAACCGCACGGCGAAAAGCTTCATGCTGGCCATCGTGGGTGCCGAATACGTGCTGCGCTGGCTGCCGCGCAACACCCACACCTGGACGCAGTTCGTGACCCCGTCGGAACTCGCCGCGCCGGTCCGCCGGGCCGGCTTCAGCATCCTCGACACGACCGGAATGGTCTACAACCCACTTCGCGCGACGTGGCGGCTGAGCCGGGACACGGACGTCAACTATTTTTTGGCGGCACGGCGCAGGGTCGTGACTGGCTAGCGTCGCGGCCCAAGGATCAACGGCCGATCCGGTCGACCGCCAATACCAGCCCTCCGGCGACCAAGCCCCAGAAGGACGCGCCGATGCCGAACAGGGTCAACCCGGAGGCCGCCGTCACGAACGTCACCGCAACGGCGATCCTCGCGTCCGGACGCGCGAGCGCCGCCGTCAGTGCCCCGGCGAAGCTCCCCATCAGGGCGAGGCCGGCGACGGCCTGGACGATGGAAGGGGGGGCGGCGAGCGTGAAAGCGGCCGCGAAGGCCGCGAAAAGGCCGAGCAGCACGTAGGCCAACCCGCCCGTCACCGTTGACAGGTAGCGCTTGGCGGGATCGGGGTGCGATTCCGGCCCGGCGCAAAGGGCGGCCGTGATGGCCGCCAGGTTAAGGAGCCCACCGCTTCCAAACGCGGTGAGAATGCTGGCAAGCCCCGTTCCCACGAAGATGGGGCCGACCTTCGGCCGATAGTCGTTGGCGTGGAGAACCGCGAGGCCCGGCACGTTCTGGGACGCCATGGTCACGATGAAGAGCGGCAGCACCAGGCTCGCGGTCGCCGGCCAGCTGAAGCTCGGGACGCTGACCACCAGCGCCGGCCAGGTGTCGGCCAAGGCGCCCGCCGGCAGCTTGGTGACGAAGACCACGATCAGCGCCGTCATCGCGACGGCGATCGGCACCGAGAAACGGCGCGCGAAGCGCAACGCCAGAATCCAGACGAGGACGATGGGCAGCACCAGGGCGGGCGAGGTCTTGGCCGCTTCCACCGGGGCGAGGCAGATCTCGAACAGCACCCCGGCCAGCATGGCGTTGGCGAGGCTGGTCGGGATGGCGCCGACTAGGCGACCGAAAGGCTTGAAGGACCCCGCCGCCACGATCAGCAAGGCCGCCAGCACGAAGGCCCCCAGGGCGGTCGGGTAGCCACCGGCCTGCGCGCCCGTCCCGATCAGCAGCGCCGAACCGGGCGTCGACCAGACGATGCTGATCGGCTGTCGCCAAAGCACCGACAGCAGGATCGTCAGGAAACCCTGGACGAGGCAGATCACGAGCAGCCCCGAGGCGGCCTGCCCCGGGCTTGCCCCGACGGCCCGGAAGCCCTGCAGCACGATGGTGAAGGTGCTGGCGAACCCGACGACCGAGGCGAGCAGGCCCGCGAAGATGGGCTGGATCAGCCCCGACGCGGGCGGGAGGGCTGACCCGGTCGATGCGGGAGTTTGAACGTACAAGGGATCGCCTCATTCGGTGGCGGCGGGGTTCGGGGCAAACCACGGCCATGCCCGACATGCAAGCTCAACGCGGCGTGTCGACCCGCTTCCGCCAGATCTCGACGCCGACCGACCCGGGGCCGAGGTCGAGCTTTTCCACCGTGACGGTGAGGGCACGAATGCGCCGGTGAACCAGAACCCGTTCGGCGATGGCTTCGGCCAGCGTTTCGACGAATTCCACATGGGCCCGGGCGGCCACTTGTCGGATGGCGTCGCTGAGGAGATCGTAGGAAACGACGTCGCGCATGTCCTGGTCGCCCGAGGCCTGCTGGCGCGTGTCCTGGGCTCGAACGCGAGGATCGTCGAGATCCGCCTCGACGCTGAACCGCACGCGCTGCGTCCGCCCATGTTCGCTGGCGTAAGCGCCGATCGCCATCTCGACCACGAGGTCGCGAACGAAGATCCGGGTTGTTCCCTCGAGTTGCGGGGGATGCGCGACGGGCCCGGCTTGCGGCATGGGTTGGAGCGAACGCCCCGCCAGCAAGCGATGGGGCGCCAGCGGGATTAGGTCGCGGACAAGCCGCACCGCGTGGGGGTCGAACCCGGCGGCTTCGCTCCCCCGCCCCGGCCGAAGGGCTCGTTGAAAGGCCAGGAGGTCCGGCCCGAGCGCCAGTAGACGCGGCACGTCGGGCGGCTCCAGCCCACCCGAGAAGCCGCACAGGAGCCCGCGCCCATGGCAGTCCTCGCAAAACGCCGCGAGGTCGGGCAGGCTCACGGCATCGAGAAGCCGTCCCGGCGCGTCCAGCATCACGCCCAAGTGGCCGCTGGCGGCGAGACCATCGAGATCGGCTGCCGACGGGCGGGCCTCGCTGAAAACCACGATCGTCGCCGGGCTGTCCCGACCGGGGACCCGTCCCTCGAACGGGAAGGCCGAGCGGCTCGGCTGGAGGAGAACGCTGGCCTCGTGGCCCCGTGTCCCGGCAGGGTCGTGCGGCGCTCCGGCCCACCGGCAAAGGGCTGCGCGGCCGCCAATGATCGCGAGGAGTTCCGCCTCGTCCAGCACGGCGCCGGCGCTTGGTGAAACGGCGTCGGCCCCGCCCTCCACCGCCCGCCGGGCTTCAGCCATCGTTTCAACGAACGCCAGGAACGATGCCACGGCGGGGCTTCCTAACCCGTTCCCCCGGCAAAGGCCGCCGCGCTCGGCCAAACGTAGCGGATCACCGGAAGGCTGCTGCCGTCCGGCTCCGTGCTGACCAAATGCTCGGCGGGCTCGCCGCCCAGGTGGCGGTAGAAGCCGGCCACTGCCGTGTTGCTTTCGAGAACGAACAGGTAGATCGGCCGCCGGGGCAGGCCGAACAGCAGGTGCTCGGCGGCGGCTCGCATCAGCGCCCGCCCGACTCCCTGGCGGACGCGGGCCGGGTCGACATGGAGGTTGTCGATCAGCGTGCCCCAGTGGTGGTCGTGATCGGCCAGGAGGCAAAGGAAACCGGCGAGCGTCTGGGTGTCATCGTCGGCAACCAGCGTCCACAAACCCGTGCGGGGGTGGCGCAGTCGCTCCTGCCAGAAGGCCCGTCGCTCGCCCTCGATGGGGCCGTCGAGATAAGCGTCGCTCAGGCTGCCCCGGTAATTCGCGCGCCAGCTTCGGGTATGGAGATCCGCGATGGCGGCGGCATCGTCGATCGTGCCGGCCCGAAACCGGACGCCGCCCTCTTCCTCACGCATGGCGGCCCCGGATCTTGGTCAACTGCTCCTCGATCACCGCACTATAGGCGTCCAGCATGGCTTCCGTCATAGCGTCGCGGGAGAATTTCGCTTCCACATGGGCTCTTGCCCGCATCGCCAAACCGTCGCGCGCCGTCGCGCCAAGCGCCAGGGCGGATTGAAGGCCTTCCGCCAGCGCGGCGGGGTCGCCGGGGGCGACGCGCCATCCGGTGCGCTGCTCGGGCTTGACGTCGGGTGGCCCCAGAACGGTTTCCGGCACGGCGCCAAGATCGGTGACAACCACCGGCGTTCCCATCGCTTGGGCTTCCACGGCCGACAAGCCGAACGCCTCGGGCCGGGTGGATGGAACAACCAGAACGCTCGCGGCCAACAGCGCGGCGGGCATGTCGGCGCAATGGCCGACCCGTTTGACGATACCGCCGAGTTTCTTCGCCGCCACAAGGGCGTCGAGTTCGGCGACATAGCCGTTGCGTCCCTGATGGTCGCCCGCCAGCACGAACACGGTCTCGGTCAGCCCCTCCCGTTGCAGGATGTCGGCCGCGTCGATCAGCACGCGGTGGCCTTTCCAATCGGTGAGGCGGGCGGCCAGAAGAACGATGCGCTGGTCGGGCGCCACCCCCCAGGCCGAGCGCAGCGCTTCCACGCGCGACACGTCGACCGATCCCGGGTGGAATTCGCGAAGTTCGACCCCGGGCGAGACGACGCGCACCCGTGCGCCGGCCCAGGGATAGACCCGCGCGATCAGGTCACCCGTGTAGCGGGAATTGGCGATCACGGCGTCGCCCCGCGCCATCACGGAATTGTAGCGCAGCTTGATGGCGTGAGTGCCCGAGTAGATGCCGTGATAGCTCGTCACGAAGGGCGTCTTGGTGAGCCGCGTCGCACAAAGGGCCACCCAGGCGGGCGCACGGGACTGGGCGTGAACCAGGACCGGTTTCTCATCGGCGATGAGGCGCCGCAGCTTGAGCACGTTGCGCGCCATGGCGACCGGGTTCTTGGTGTCGGCCGGGAACGGAAGCCACACCCCGCCCCTCGCCTGAAGCTCGCTCACGAGGCGCCCGCCCGTGGTGGCGACAAGCGCCCGGGCGCCGACCTCCGCCAACGCGCCCGCGATGTCGATGGCGGTTCGCTCGGCCCCGCCCGCCTGCAAGGCCGGGATGATCTGCAGCACGGTCCGGCCCGCGAGCGGCGATGGCGCCGCGTGAACGAAGGGGGAAGCGTGGGCCTGGCGCATCGATCCGATTTCTCCCGAAAGCCCCAAGGTCAACTCGCCAACTTCGCCACCCGAGACTACATGGATAACCATGAATGAAATCGTTCCGATCGTTCTTTCGGTGTCGACGTCGCAACGAGGGGACGCGTCGCGCGCCATCGCGGTGCGTCAGCGCCTCGCCACGGGAGCCGGGCTGGAGCGGCCGGGCGTCCTTTGGCTGGGCGGCTTCATGTCGGACATGCGGTCCGGCAAGGCGATGGCGCTCGACGCCTGGGCGGCCCGGAACGGCCGGGCGTTCACCCGCTTCGATTATACCGGCCACGGCGAATCCGGCGGGCGGTTCGAGGACGGCACGATCGGCCAATGGCTGGACGACGCGCTCGCCGTACTGCGCGCCGCGGCCGGGCCGTTGATCCTGGTCGGCTCCTCCATGGGAGGCTGGCTCGCCCTGCTGCTGGCCCGCGCGCTGCATGAGGCTGGGGAAACCGAACGGCTCGCCGGCGCGGTGCTGATCGCCCCGGCGGTGGACTTCACCGAGCGCTTGATGTGGGACCAGTTCTCGCCGGACATCCGCGCCACCATCGAAGAAAACGGCCTGTGGCTTCGCCCTTCACCTTATGGCGACACCCCCTACCCCATCACGCACGCGCTCATTGTCGATGGCCGGCGTCATCTCCTGCTTGGTACCGCGATCCGCACGCATTGCCCGGTCCATATCCTGCAAGGCATGCACGACGAGGACGTGCCCTGGCAGCATGCCATGCTGCTCGTCGAGCACCTCGCGGAAGATCCGGTCAGCCTGACCCTGGTGCGGGACGGGGATCACCGGCTTTCGCGCGAGGAGGACATCGCCAAGTTGATCGGGGCAGTCGAACAAATCGCCTGATGGGCGATGTTTCCGCCGGAGGGTCTGGCCCTTGCGGTCCTGGCTTGCCGGGCTTATAAAGGATTATGGGTGAACTGAGGTTCGCTTTATATCCGGTAGGTTTGATTGAGAGTGGGCTCCTGCCGGACCCGCTCTTTTTTATTGCCTGCGGTTCCGCACTTGATCGCGTCCCCTCGCCTGGCCGTTCCCGAGGTGGCCGCGTTCTTTCGAGGCTCATGGTTTTGGACGATCCCGCGCACCAATCCCCAGTCGCCACCGTGGCCGGCGACCCGCCGGTCGAGGCGGGCCTGGACGAGCCGCGCCTTTCGGCCGAGACGGGCGTCGCCGCCCGGGTCGCCCGCGCGGTTGAGCCGGTGCTGGCGGACTTCGCCCTGCGGCTGGTGCGGATCAAGGTTTCAACGGGAAACGACCCGACGCTGCAGATCATGGCCGAGCGGGCGGACGGCACCATGATGATCGAGGATTGCGAGGCGGCCAGCAAGGCGATCTCGCCGGTGCTCGACCTCGACGACCCGCTGTCGGTGGCCTATCGGCTCGAAGTGTCGTCGCCGGGCATCGACCGCCCGCTGGTGCGTGTTTCGGATTTCCGGCGCGCCCTGGGCCATGAAGCGAAGATCGAACTCGCCGCCCCCCTCGAAGGACGCCGGCGGTTTCGCGCGATCCTGGCGGCGGTCGGTGACGACAGCCTGACGATCACCCGGCTCGACGCGAAGGCGAGCGAGCCGTCGGAGGTCGTGTTGCCCTTCGATATGATCGAAGATGCCCGCCTCGTGCTGACCGACGCCCTGATCCGGCAATCGCTGCGGGCTGAAAAGCAGGCCGGGGAGCCCGCCCAAGAACCTGCAAACGAACCAGCCGACGAGACGGCCGCCCCCCAACCCACCGTGGCGCGGGGTCCGGGCCGCTTCGCCAACCGCAACAAGTCGAAACCCGTCCTGCCGGCCGACATCAAGACGCCCCGGCGTCGCTGAAACGCCGCAAGGCGCCCTTACGAAACGAACCGTTCAAGGAGTATTCCGCATGGCCGTGAGCGCCAACAGACTCGAACTTCTGCAGATCGCCGACGCGGTCGCCCGGGAGAAATCGATCGACCGCCAGATCGTCCTCGCCTCGATGGAGGACGCGATGCAGAAGGCGGCGCGCTCGCGCTACGGGCAGGAAACCGAGGTTCGCGCCGAGATCAACCCGAAAACCGGGGAGATCAGGTTCTCGCGGCTGCTGCTCGTGGTCGACGAGGTGGAAAACGACGCCATCCACATCACGTTGGATGAGGCCCGGCGCAAGAACCCGGCGGCCCAGGAGGGCGACTGGATTTCCGAAACGCTGCCGCCATTCGACTTCGGCCGCATCGCCGCCCAATCGGCCAAGCAGGTCATCGTGCAGAAGGTGCGCGAAGCCGAGCGCGACCGGCAGTATGACGAGTACAAGGAGCGGATCGGCGACGTCATCAACGGCATCGTCAAGCGCGTGGAATACGGCAACGTGGTCATCGACCTCGGGCGCGGCGAGGCGATCGTTCGACGCGACGAGATGATCCCGCGCGAAACTTTCCGGCCTGGCGATCGCATCCGCGCCTATGTGTACGACGTGCGCCGGGAACAGCGCGGGCCGCAGATCTTCCTGTCGCGCACCCATCCGCAATTCATGGCCAAGCTGTTCACCCAGGAGGTGCCGGAAATCTACGACGGCATCATCGAGATCAAGACGGTGGCGCGGGATCCCGGATCGCGCGCCAAGATCGGGGTGACGTCGCGCGATTCTTCCATCGATCCGGTGGGCGCCTGCGTCGGCATGCGCGGCTCGCGCGTGCAAGCCGTGGTGAACGAGTTGCAGGGCGAGAAGATCGACATCATTCCCTGGTCGGCCGATTCGGCCACCTTCATCGTCAACGCGCTGCAGCCCGCCGAGGTCGTCAAGGTCGTGCTCGACGAGGACAGCTCGCGCATCGAGGTCGTGGTACCGGATGACCAATTGTCGCTCGCGATCGGGCGGCGCGGACAGAATGTCCGTCTCGCCTCGCAGTTGACCGGCTGGGACATCGACATCCTGACCGAGGCCGAGGAGTCCGAGCGCCGTCAGAAGGAGTTCGTCAGCCGCACGGCCCTGTTCATGGAAACCCTCGACGTCGACGAAGTGGTTGGCCAGCTGCTGGCGTCCGAGGGCTTCCGGACCGTCGAGGAGATCGCCTTCGTGGAACCATCCGAGATCAGCGCCATCGAAGGGTTCGACGAGGACACCGCGCAGGAGATCCAGATGCGGGCGCGCGACAACCTGGCGCGAATCGAGGAAGGCTTCGACAGCAAGCGCCGGGAACTTGGTGTCGACGATGCCCTGAAGCAGGTGAATGGCATCACCTCGGCCATCTTGGTGAAGCTTGGCGAGAACGACGTGAAGTCAATCGACGACCTCGCCGGCTGCGCCACCGACGACCTCGTCGGCTGGTCGGAGCGCAAGGATGGGGAAACGACGCGGCACGGCGGCTACCTCGATGATTTCGAACTGTCCCGCGAGGATGCCGAAGCCATGATCATGGAAGCGCGCGTGCTGGCCGGATGGGTCGAAGCCCAGCCCGAGGCCGACGAGGCCGAAGCCGAAGCCTTGCAGGATTGAGGATCGCGGCTTGGACGACGAGCGCGGCTTGGATGACGAGACGGATATCGCCGAGGACGAGAAAGGTCCGGAGCGGACCTGCGTCGTCACGCGGCAGAAAGGTTCCCCCGCGGCGCTGATTCGCTTCGTTGTGGGACCGGATGGAGCGGTGGTGCCGGATATCCGCAACCGTCTGCCTGGACGGGGCGCCTGGGTCACGGCGGCAAAGGCCGTCCTTGAGCAGGCGATCAAGCGGAAGGCCTTCGCCCGAGCGTTCAAGCGGGATGTCGGTGTCGCCCCGGACCTCGTCGGCCAGGTCGATGCCCTCCTGGAACGGGACGCCCTGCAGTCGCTCGCCCTCGCCAACAAGGCGGGCCAGATCGTCGCCGGTGCCGCCAAGGTCGAGGCCGCGATCGAGCGACGCACCCTGGTGGGGCTGATCCACGCCGCTGACGGCCGAGCCGACGGGATCAGGAAAACCGAAGCCGTCGCGCGCCGAACATGGCCGGACGGCCGGGACGAAATGGCCCGTGTACAATTTTTTGTGTCCAGCCAATTGGATTTGGCATTGGGACGCTCAAATGTGATACATGTCGGTCTACTAGAGGGCGGTGTGAGCGAGGCATTTCTCGAGCGCGCGGCTCGGCTCGGCCATTTTCGCGGTGTAAGCCCAGAACGGCCCATCGAAGCTGCGGATCCCGCGACTTCCGGTGATGCGGCTCTCAACGAGACTTAGACCGCGGCGGAGATCATCCGCAAGAGTTCAAGTGCGGCACCCCCTGGTGCCCGCATGTTCGATTTCAGGCATGGGCACCATGGCCCTTGGGACAATTAGCTGATGAGTGAACCGAATAACGGTGGTGAAAAGACTTTGACCGTCGCTCCGACAAAAACGTTGTCGCTGAAGCGCCCGGCCGAGCAGGGAACTGTTCGTCAAAGCTTTTCTCACGGCCGAACCAAGCAGGTCGTGGTCGAAAAAGTGAAGCGCCGCGTTTTGGGTCCTGGCGAAGTGGCCCCGCGCGAAGCGTCGCCGGTAGTCGCGCCCGCCCCGGCCCGCGACACGGTCGCGCCCCGTCAGGCGACGGTGGCTTCGCCTGCCCCCGCTCGCGAACCGACCGCACGGGAAGCCCAGGTCCGCGAAGCCTTGCGTGAAGCGCAGGCCCGTGACGCGCTGGCTCGCGATGTCCGCGTCCAGAAGGCCCGCGAGGAAGCAGCCACACGCGAGCAGGCCGAGCGGGAGGCCCCCGCTACCCCGGCGGCAGTGCCGGAGCCGGTCGCGGTTCAACCGCAGGTCGCTCCCCTGCAAGCCGAGCCCGTCGCCGCCGAGATGCCACCAGCCGCGCCGGTCGTCGCCGCGAGCGTGCCTGAGCCAGCGCCGCCCGCGCCCGCCGAAGCGAGGTCCGCCACCACTCAAACCGGCGTTGTCCGTCCAACCGTAACGTCGCAACCAAGCCGTTCGTTCTCGACGACCACCCGGCCATCGTCCCTCCAGGGTCGTCCCGCGGCAGGGGCCACTGCGCCGACTGCTCGCCCGGCTTCAGCCGGACCGCGTCCGGTCGCCCCGGTTGTCAAGCCGGCCGCGCCAGGCCGTCCTCAAACCGGTGTCGTCCTGCGGACGTTGACCGAGGAAGAGCGTGAGGCCCGGGCGCGCGCGCTGATCGGCGCGAAATCGCGCGAGGAGGAAGATCGTCGTCGGGCCGAAGCCGATGCGATCCTCCGGGCCGAACGGGACGTCATCGAAAAGGCTGAGCGGGAAGCCGCCGAAGCGCGCAAGCGCGAGGAAGATGCGCGTCGCGTCGTTGAAACGGAAGCGAAGCGCAAGGCTGAGGAAGAAGCCCGTCGCCGCAACGTCGGCACGGATGCGGCCGGTGTGCGCCGGCCGCTCGGGGTTGCCGGAGCTACGGCGGCCAAGCCGGGCGAGGAGGACGGCGCGCGCCGCCTGCTTCGCCCCGCCATGCCCACGAAGGTGGTTCTGCCGCCCAAGCCGACGCGCGGCGCGGACCCGCGCAACCGGGGCCGCTTGACGGTGACCAGCGCAACCTCGGAGGAAGAGGAGCGGTCGCGGTCCGTCGCGGCTTTCCGCCGCCGCACCCAACGCCTGAAGGGGTTCGGCAACGAGCCGAAGGAGAAATTGTCCCGCGAAATCGTGCTGCCTGAGACGATCACCATTCAGGAACTCGCCAACCGCATGTCGGAACGCGGGGTCGACGTCATTCGCCTGCTCATGAAACAGGGCGAGATGGTGAAGATCACGGACGTGATCGATGCCGATACCGCCCAATTGCTGGCCGAGGACATGGGGCACACGGTGCGCCGCGTCGCCGAGTCGGACGTCGAGGAAGGTCTGTTCGACACGCCGGACGAAGATGCCCATCTGGTGTCGCGCCCCCCGGTGGTTACCATCATGGGTCACGTCGACCATGGCAAGACCTCGCTGCTCGACGCGATCCGTCACGAGAACGTCGTGTCGGGCGAGGCGGGCGGCATCACCCAGCATATCGGCGCCTATCAGGTCATGGCGCCCGGCGGCAAGCCGATCACCTTCATCGATACGCCGGGCCACGCGGCCTTTACGGCTATGCGGGCGCGCGGCGCGAAGGTGACCGACATCGTCGTGCTGGTTGTGGCGGCCGACGATGGCGTGATGCCGCAAACCGCGGAGGCCATCTCCCACGCGCGGGCTGCGGGTGTGCCGATCATCGTCGCCATCAACAAGATCGATAAGAGCGACGCCAAGCCCGAGCGGGTGCGCGCCGAACTGCTGCAGTACGACGTGCAGACCGAAACCATGGGCGGCGACACGCTCGAGGTCGAGGTGTCGGCGACCAAGAAGACCAATCTCGACAAGCTGCTCGAAGGCATCGAGTTGCAGGCCGAACTGCTCGACCTCAAGGCGAATGCCGACCGGGCCGGCGAGGGGACCGTGATCGAGGCGCGCCTCGACCGGGGTCGAGGCCCCGTCGCCACCGTGCTGGTGCAGCGCGGCACCCTGAAGGTTGGCGATCTTATCGTGGCGGGCTCGCAATCCGGGCGCGTTCGCGCGCTGATCGACGACAAAGGCGAAACGGTCGGCGAGGCGGGTCCGTCCCTGCCCGTCGAGGTGCTGGGCTTTTCGGGCGCCCCTGACGCTGGCGATCGCGTGGCGGTGGTCGAATCTGAGGCGCGGGCCCGCGAGATCACGGAATACCGCGAGCGACAGAAGCGCGAGAAGCTGGCGGCACGCGGCGGATCGGTGCGGGGCTCTCTCGCCGATATGATGAGCCAGTTGAGGACGGCTGGCCGCAAAGAATTCCCGCTCGTCATCAAGGGCGACGTCCAGGGATCGGTCGAGGCGATCATGGCCACGCTGGACAAGCTCGGAACCGAGGAGGTCGCCGCCCGCGTGGTTCACGCCGGCGTCGGCGGGATCACCGAGTCCGACATCACGCTGGCAGAAGCGTCCCACGCCGTGGTGCTGGGCTTCAACGTCCGAGCCCACAAGGAAGCCCGCAGCTTGGCCGAGCAGGTCGGCATCGAGGTTCGCTACTACAACATCATCTACAATCTCGTGGATGACGTGAAGGCCGCCATGTCCGGCATGTTGCCGCCGACGTTGCGGGAAGAAATGCTGGGCAACGCGACCATCCTGGAAGTGTTCAACATCTCGAAGGTCGGCAAGGTCGCTGGTTGCCGCGTGACGGACGGCACCGTGCAACGCGGCGCCCACGTCCGCCTGATCCGCGACAACGTCGTGGTTCACGAGGGCAAGCTTTCGACGCTCAAGCGCTTCAAGGATGAAGTGAAGGACGTGGTCGCCGGACAGGAATGCGGCATGGCGTTCGAGCATTACCAGGACATGCGCCCGAACGACGTGATCGAGTGCTACCTCGTGCATTCCGAGAAGCGTTACCTCTGATCAGGCTCGAACAGGTCAGGCCACCCGGGGCCGCATCCGCAAAGGTGCGGCCCCGATCCGTTCCGGTCATGGAACGACGCGAAAACCCCATCCTCGTCGAACATCGAAAGGCGGATCATGGCCAAGCATCAATCCGCGTCCGGGCCGTCGCAGCGCATGCTTCGGGTCGGCGAGGTCGTCCGCCATGTGGTGGCGGACATCCTGTCGCGCGGCGTCGCCAACGATCCGGTGTTGGACGGGCATGTCATCACGGTGCCGGAAGTCCGGATGTCGCCGGATTTGAAGCTGGCCACGGTTTTCGTCATGCCGCTGGGCGGCAAGGACATGGCCCCGGTCTTGGCGGCCTTGGATAAGCAGCGCAAGATCATCCGGACGGAACTGGCCCACAAGGTCAACCTGCGCTTCGCGCCCGACATCCGCTTCCTGGCCGACGAAAGCTTCGAGAAATCGTCGCGGATCGACGCCCTCCTGTCCTCGCCCGCAGTCCAGCGCGACCTCGCGGTGCTCGACGACGACGAGTAGTCCGGGCCGAACGCGTGAGAGTGACGCCGCATCCGGCCATCCGCGACAGCGCGGATCGGTATCCCTTTAAAGTGACTCGACCCATCGCATGACAGCCAACGAACACGAGACCGCACCGGTACCGACGGATGATGTTGCGCCAAGAACCCAGTTCCGGTCAAAGCGGGGCGAGGTGAACGGATGGCTGGTGCTCGACAAGCCCGTTGGCATGACGTCGACCCATGCCGTCAGCTGCATGAAGCGCATCTTCAATGCCAAAAAGGCGGGTCACGCCGGCACCCTCGACCCGCTGGCGTCCGGACTGCTTCCGATCGCCTTCGGGGAAGCCACCAAGACTGTGCCGTTCGTCCAGGACGGCGAGAAGGCCTATCGGTTCCGCGTCCAATGGGGCTCGCAGACCGACACCGACGACACGGAAGGCCGCGTCGTCGCCTCATCGGACCGACGACCCACCCGCGAGGCGATCGAGGACCTGCTGCCTCAGTTCACCGGCGTGCTGATGCAGCGCCCCCCCGCTTTTTCCGCCATCAAGGTCAACGGCGAACGCGCCTACGATCGCGCCCGTGAGGGGGAGATCGTCGAACTCGCAGCGCGCCCGATCACCGTTCACGCGCTCGATCTCGTCTCGTTCAACGGAGACGAGGCGGTGTTCGAAGCCAAATGCGGCAAGGGCACCTATGTGCGGGCGATCGCGCGCGACCTCGGCGAGGCTCTCGGCTGTTTTGGCCATGTGACCGCCCTGCGCCGCACGCGGGTCGGCCCCTTGTCGGAAAGCCATTCGGTCCCGCTCGCGGCACTGGAGGCCGACGATGCCGCACCCTTCGATCATCTTCTGCCGGTCGAGGCGGGGTTGGGCGAGGTTCCCCACGTCGTTGTCACGCGCGATGCCGCGGCCCATCTTCGACGCGGCCAGAGCCTCGTGTTGCTGGGACGAAACGCTCCGGCAGGTGGCATGGCCTACGCCAGTTGCGGCGGCGTGGTGGTGGCGTTCGGACCTATCGAGCAGGGGGCTCTTGTTCCTCATCGCGTCTTCAACCTGCGCTTCTGAATCGACCGGGAGGGCTGCACCCCCTTGATGGCGAGCGCCGGACCAACCAATGACCGCGAGCCCATCACCGCCTCGGCCAATGTCGCTCCAGACGCGGTCACGATTGTCGATGTTCTGGTGCCGGTCGCGGTCGACCAGACCTACTCCTACCGGGTTCCGGCAGGGCTGGATGTGGGCCCCGGGGACCTCGTCGATATTCCACTCGGCACGCGTCAGACCGTTGGCGTGGTTTGGTCCGTCGAGCGTACGCCCGGCGGCGGCGCCAACCTGAAATCCGTCCTCGGGCGGCGACCCGTGACCGCTCTCCGCAAGCCTCTGCGTGACCTGATCGACTGGATCGCCCGCTGGACCATGATGCCGCGCGGCATGGTCCTGCGCATGGCGGTGCGAGCGGCCGAACACGAGGGCACGGAGGTGATACGACTCGGCTTCAGGCGCAGCGGCCTCGCCCCGGCGCGATCGACGCCAGCGCGAACCCGGGTGCTGCAAGCCCTTGCCGATCACGAGCCCTTGGGCAAGTCGGCCCTCGCGGCGGCCGCCGGCTGCGGGCCGGGCGTGATCGACGGGCTGGCAACGGAAGGGGTTCTCCTCGCCGAGCCCCTGCGGCCCGAACCATTGGTCGGCAAACCCGATCCCGACTTCGCGCCGCGACGGCTGGATCGTGCGCAGGAGGATGCGGCAAGGGCCTTGCGGCAGGTGGTCGACGCTGGCGCTTTCTCGGTCACCCTGTTGGA
The DNA here is from genome assembly GCA_937871825.1 of uncultured Alphaproteobacteria bacterium. Lineage (GTDB taxonomy): Bacteria > Pseudomonadota > Alphaproteobacteria > Rhizobiales > Beijerinckiaceae > Lichenihabitans. Next base: position 5,108 of record CALMOK010000062.1, on the reverse strand, counting down.
AGGGGTGACAGGAGCCGGCAAGACCGATGTGTATTTCGAGGCCGTGGCGGCGACCTTGAAGGCCGGTCGCCAGGTTCTTATCCTTCTGCCGGAAATTGCCCTGACGTCGCAATTCCTCGGCCGCTTCGAGGCGCGGTTTGGTGTGCCTCCCGCGGAGTGGCATTCGGAGGTCGGTGGCCGAAAGCGCGTCAAACTTTGGTCGGCCGTGGCGAGTGGCGAAGTCCGGGTCATGGCCGGCGCCCGGTCGAGCCTGTTCCTCCCTTTCGACAACCTCGGCCTCATCATCGTCGATGAGGAGCATGAGTCCGCCTACAAGCAGGAGGACGGCGTCGCCTATCACGCGCGAGACATGGCCGTGGTGCGTGGGCGGCTCGAAGGCGCGGCCGTCATCCTCGCCTCTGCGACGCCGTCCATCGAGACGCGGGTCAACGCCGAGCGTGGCCGCTACACCCACCTCCGATTGCCGGCCCGTTTCGGCGGTCGAACCATGCCGGCCTTGCGGGCCGTGGACCTGCGGGCGACGCCCCCCGCGCGGGGGCAGTGGATCGCCCCGCCCCTGCTCGACGCCATGCGGGAAACGCTTGGGCGCGGCGAGCAAAGCCTCCTGTTTCTCAACAGGCGCGGCTACGCGCCCCTGACGCTCTGCCGAACCTGCGGGTATCGGTTTCGCTGCCCCCAATGCTCGGCCTGGCTCGTGGAACATCGCTTTCGTGGCAGTCTGGTTTGCCATCACTGCGGACATTCCGAAGCGAGGCCTGTCCAATGTCCGGAATGCCAGTCGACCGACTCGCTCGTGGCATGCGGGCCGGGCATCGAACGGCTGGCCGAGAATGTCGCGGGCCTGTTTCCGGACGCCCGGACTCTATTGCTCTCCTCCGACTTCCCCGGCGGCATCGCACGGCTGCGCGCGGAACTCGCCGCCATCACCGAAGGTGCGGTGGACATCGTGATCGGCACCCAGCTCGTCGCCAAGGGGCATAATTTTCCAAAGCTGACGCTGGTGGGCGTGATCGACGCCGACGTGGGTTTGGCGAACGGGGATCCGCGAGCGGGCGAGCGAACCTTCCAGGTCCTTCAACAAGTGACCGGGCGCGCCGGGCGGGGCGATGCGCCGGGTTACGGGCTGATCCAAACCTACCAGCCGACCCACCCGGTCATCGGCGCCCTCCTGTCGGGTGATGCCGAGCGGTTCTATTCGTCCGAAATCGAACTCCGACAGGCGGCCGAGCTTCCCCCTTTCGGGCGGCTCGCGGCCATCATCGTGTCCGGCACGGACCGGAACGCCGCCGAGGTGCATGCCCGCACGGTGGCGCGCGCCGCGTTGGCGCAGGTCGCATTTCTGCGTAAAAGCGGCGAAGACAACCTGTTGCTGGTTCTCGGCCCCGCCGAAGCACCGCTGGCCATGGTACGGGGCCGCTACCGGTTTCGCTTGCTGATCAAGGCGGGCCGCCCTATCGACCTGCAGGGCTTCCTGCGGGCGACGCTCACGCGAGTCACACCCGCGCGGGGCAATATCACAGTCAACATCGACGTCGACCCGCAAAGCTTCCTGTAAGGAGGCGTTGGGTTCACGCCAACGGAGTATCCCATGGGCGAGACACCGACCCTACCCTATCGGCCGAACGCCGGCATCGCCCTTTTCAATTCGGCTGGTCTGGTTTTCGCGGGCCGAAGCCGAGGAGCAGGGCCAGAAACCGTTCGAGACGGCTACGAATGGCAGATGCCACAAGGGGGGATCGATCCTGGCGAAGACCTCGTGGCGGCAGCCCGGCGGGAATTGACCGAAGAAACCAGTATCACGGACGCTACCTTCCTGGCGGCAACGGATGACTGGTGTACGTACGATTTCCCACCCTACGCGGGACCATGGCACCACCTTTGTGCTTATCGAGGACAAACCCAGAAGTGGGTCGCGTTCCGCTTCACGGGTGACGAAGCGGCCATCAACGTCCTCGATCCCGTCGGCGGTGTCAGGCCCGAGTTCATCGACTGGGCGTGGCTTCCGCTTTCGAGCCTGCCCGCCAAGGTCATGCCCCACAAGCGAGGCACCTACGAACGCGTTGTCGAGGCGTTCGGACGATTTGCCACCGCCTGACCTTAGAGCGACAGCGCCGATCGCAGGTTGCGAAGCTGATCGAGGTTGGTTTGGGCGAGACGCCGCCCATCGTCGGTCGAGGCTCCCGCGACATCGTCGTTGGCGGCCTTTATTTCCGCGTCGAAACGCGCGGCATCAAGGTCCTCGATCGGGACAGCTGTTTCGGCCAGGATGGTCAATCCGGCCGGGTTGACGTCGGCGAAGCCACCGCGAACGAACAATCGTCGCTGCGTCGAAGCTTCGACGATCGTCACGAGACCCGGCTTGAGGGTCGACATCATGGGTGCGTGGTCCTTGAGGACGGTGAACTCGCCCTCACTTCCCGGAACCACGACGGATTCAACCTCGCCGGTGAAAAGCAGTTGCTCGGGCGAGACCAGTTCCAGGGTGAAGGTGGCCATGATCCGTCCTATGGTTCTGGCGGCGGCTTCGGATGTGGAATCCGCCGTCCGGGTAAGCCCTTGCGATATCAGGCCGCGTTGGCGAGCCGCTGGGCCTTTTCGACGGCTTCCTCGATGGTGCCGACCATGTAGAAAGCGGCCTCGGGCAGGTGGTCATACTTGCCCTCGACCAGACCCTTAAACCCCTTGATGGTGTCGGCAAGCGAGACGAGTTTGCCGGGCGAGCCGGTGAAGATCTCGGCCACGTGAAACGGCTGGCTCAGGAAACGCTCGATCTTGCGCGCACGGGCGACCGCGATCTTATCCTCTTCGGACAACTCGTCCATTCCAAGAATGGCGATGATGTCCTGCAGCGACTTGTAGCGCTGGAGAACCTGCTGCACTTGGCGGGCGATTGCATAATGCTCCTCGCCGACGACGAGGGGCGAGAGCATGCGGGAGGTGGAGTCGAGCGGATCGACGGCTGGGTAGATGCCCTTTTCGGCGATCGAGCGGGACAGCACGGTGGTGGCGTCGAGATGGGCGAAGGAGGCGGCGGGTGCCGGATCGGTCAGATCGTCGGCCGGCACGTAGATCGCCTGCACGCTCGTGATCGACCCCTTGTTGGTCGTGGTGATCCGCTCCTGCAG